>JAMWCI010000121.1 GCA_023818655.1 Candidatus Omnitrophota bacterium | reverse complement strand
ATCATTAACCCCCAAATACTCTTTGACCAAGGATGAAACAGGCAAAACCGCGTTTTCGTTATTCAAGATTGCCTCGGTTATCCTAACCAAAGCAAGACCAATTCCATACGAGGTTTCATTTTTTCTCTCGATTATTTTATAAGCAGAATCCCTCACCTCTATAAATATCTTGTCAAATTCCTCTTTTTGCCGACAAAAAGGAACATTCTTACAGATATAACAATAATCCTTGAATAAAACTCCTCCGATTATCGCCTTTGACCATACTGGAAACTCCGTATCTCCATGCTCGCCTAAGATATAGGCATGGATATTGCGACTATCTACCTTGCAGTGCTTAGCTAAAAGAAATCTGAATCTGGCAGTATCTAAGACTGCGCCGGAACCAATTACCTCTTGAGCTGGTTTTTGAGAGAATTTATAGGCGGCGTAGGAAAGGACATCCACAGGATTGGTGACAACTAAAATGAGAGAGCCAAAAGAGTACTTTATAATTTCAGGAATTATCTTTTTGTAAATTTCGACGTTGTCTTTTGCCAACTCAATACGACTTTGCCCGGGCAGTTGTTTTCTTCCCGCAGTAATCACCACCACGTCAGAATCCGTTATATCCGGATATCCGCCAGCAACTACCTCTACAGGATGAATATAGGCAGCGCCATGCGATAAATCCATAACCTCTCCTTCCAACCGTCTCCGGTCAACATCCACTAAGACAATTGAACGGGCAATGCCCTTTATCATCAAAGCATAGGCATAACGTATCCCTACGTTACCGCAACCTATAATTGACACCTTGGGTTTTAACTCGTTAATCTGTTCCATACTTTAAGATAAATATATCTTCTCCGCTAACGCTTTTGCCGTTTTAGTCAAGAATACCTTATCAATTATCTCCTTCAATTTAATTTTATCTTTTGTATCTACTTCGTCCTTCAGATTAACCAGCCAATCCGCATCATACAGTATCTTGAAATTCCGAGTATCAACCTTACCCGGAGAATGATGATTGGCAATGATTTCATTAATCTCATCTATATCTTCTTTCTTAACTCCCAGCTTAAGGAGGATACCGTTAGCGACGGCCGGACCCTCTTTCTCCTGAAGGTATCCTGCTGATGAGCCGTATTTTTCTTCAGCTATCTTTATCCCTACATCGTGCAGTATAGCGGCTGGGATAACAATATGCCAATCTCCTTCTTCTAGCCTTAACAGCTTCTCGGCAAAATACATAACCTTCCTGGCGTGATTTATTCTTTTTTTATCGTTGCCAAAATAAATCTCTAATTCTTTCAGGAGGTTCTGTTTCATCGTAATTGTCCGATTCTGTATATATTTATCATAAACTTCTTTTCCTACGCATTCTCTGGCAGAGCGACACCAGTCTAAACAACTTACCCCATCCTGCAAGTGCAAAACTTTATCTTTGCATTTTGGACAGATAACTTCTATTTCATCAGTCCAGATTTCTACTTCGTATCCGCAATGCGGACATTTTATATCCTCTGGCCGCGGCTGTTTAACCCTCTTGGCCCCGGGACATTCAAAAAGCATCATAGCCACTCCTCGGATAATATTTCTCCCTGCAGGCTTACAACTATTGACTTTATGGGTATTTTTCTTTTTGCTTTTTCTGCTGCCTGTTTCGCCAAGGTAACCAACCCATAACAACAAGGAACCTGCATAATCATCACGGTCAAGGTATTAATCCGGGCGTCATCAATCAAGGATTTTATCTTCTCTACATACACTTCTTGACCTTTATCTAATTTCGGACAGGCAATGGCTAAAGATTTCCCTTTAAGAAAATCCTTATGGAAATCTCCGTAGGTATAGGCGACACAGTCTGCGGCAAGCAGCACATCCGCTTTCTCGTAATAAGACGCCTGTGCAGACACCAGGTGCAATTGTATCGGCCATTGTCTGAGTTCCGACGCTCTTTTGTCGGAGGAGGCATTGACTTCCTGTCTTTTCTCTCTAAAATCCATCATCCTTGCGCCTGGACAACCGTGCATATGCTCTTCCATTTCTAACTCCTCTCTTAATGGAATTTCTATATTTTTCTCTTTTAAATACGCGATCGCCTCTTTTAAATATTCCATCTGACCATGCTCTCGCAGGTGCACAAGATGGGCTTTGATTACGTTTTTTCCCTGTTTTACAACATTTTCCATAACCTTTCTTTCTTCGTATCTTTCTGCCTCTCTTTCTTCAATGGTAATAGCGCCTTGGGGACAGTGGCCAATACAGGCACCCAGGCCATCGCAGAATAAATCGCTAATCAATCGCGCCTTTCCGTCAATTATCTGCAATGCCCCTTCAGGACAGTTAGGAATACATAGACCGCAACCCGTACATTTTTTCTCATCGATTTTTATTATCTTTCTCTTCGCCATAGATTAATCGCTCCTTTTTAATAAAGAAATTATAGCAATGGGTCCTGATTATAAGTTTTACCCCCCACTCAAAATAATGATACCATATTAGTATCATTTGTCAAGAAAAATTTTTGGGGATAACCATGCCTTCTTAAATTCTCATTTACCCCGTCATTACATCGGAATTACTCTGTTATCTTTACCTCTTTTTTCAATTTACCGCTTATGCTACAATACGCCTCAACTGTAAGTACAGAGCCATCGCCGGCATCTGGAATAACATAAATAACAGTCTGCTTGGTATTATTATCCTGCCTTGAAATTCTATGTTCAATTATAACCTGACCATTTAACAATATATTTACTTTATTGATAAAATGCGCTTGAGGGTTGCTTACAGGGTGAGCAATCACTGCCTCTAAGGTCTTGTTTTTGACATCGTAGGTTATACTTATATCGGTAGGTGGATGTGCATAGACTATTAAGCCAAGAGCAATAAAAGAAGATAAAAATATGCACAGGCGTAGTCTTTTCATAGCTAAAAACCTCCTTTCTTATTTAAATAATCTATCCAAATACTGAATTTCTTCCTTTACGAAACCGTATATATCCTTAACCTTTCTAGCTAAAGTTATCCTGTATGGTATGCATCTATTTAAGCCGAATAATAATACAAGACGAATTATTTACTGGAAGATCCGCATTATGTTAAAACAGGCTATCATCCTGACGCAAAAACCAGTCAGTCTATTCAATAACAGGCTGGTTTTCTCTCTTTCATAAAATATAATATCCTCTCAAACTGCAATACCTTTTTAAAACCATGTTTAAACAACAATTCCTCTACGCATATCTTTTTATCTTCTGAATGGTACTCTAAGACAATTTTTG
>JAMWCI010000120.1 GCA_023818655.1 Candidatus Omnitrophota bacterium | reverse complement strand
ATCGCGCCCGGCTTCAACAAGTCGTCATCGGAAAGCAACCAACAATACATACCGCGGCTAATCTCAATGGTTTTTGCCATATCCCGGTCCACGCCCAATCTTTTCTCGCCGCGATAATAAACTAAATTTGCGATTTTTTTTCGGTATCTTTCTGCCACCTCAGCCGTATTATCTGTGGATGCCCCATCCACCACAACAACTTCTACATTATCGTTAACTTGGGAGGTAACGCTTTCAAGGGTTTCTTCCAGAAATCTTGCGCGATTATATGTAGGGATACATATAGAAAGTTTTATTTCGGCGTCATAGTTTACCATATTTTATTTATAACTCTTCACAACGGATACGATTTCCAACTCAGGCAACGGAAAGACCAAATTAAACTGCCTGTACTTTTTTTGCGTTTGAAAGAATTTTCTGAAATGCCAAGGTAGGACAATTAAATAATCCGGATTTTTGGCAAGCAGTTCTTCCTCTGAAATAATAGGTATCCATGTGCCGGGGGTATAACATCCGTATTTGTCAACATTTACTTCACCGATAAAAGAGATATCTCTGTCTGTAAGGCCGCAGTATTGCAATAACACATTTCCTTTTGTGGAGGCGCCGAGCCCAGCTACTGTTTTGCCCTGGCTATGAACATCTTTGAGAAATCCTAACAAATCATTTTTTGTTTTTTCTACCCGTTTAGCAAATGCCCGATATGGTGCAAGAGAATTCAATCCCCTCTCTTCTTCCAACTTGAGAATCCTGTATGTAGAATCGCTTATACTGAAATTGTCGTTGGCCTTGGCTACTGTTACCGAGAAGCTCCCTCCATTAACGTCGTTAAACTCAACATCGACAATCCTGAAACCAACTTTATCCGTCATCCATTTAATCTGCCTAAGTGCGTAGAACTCAAGATGCTCATGACAGACCGTATCATAGGCGTTATTTTCCAGCATACTCGGCATATAGCTCTGTTCAAAAACCCAAATCCCGTCTTCTGAAAGCGCCTCATACACCTGCCGCATAAATTCAAGCGGGTCCTCCAAGTCATAAAACATAGAAAATGAGGTAATCACCTTTGCCTTCTGCTCAGGAAAATGTTTCTTTAATACCGTCAAAGAAAAGAAGTCTGGAATTAATTGAATATAATGCGGATAATAGCTGCGGAACTTTACTCCAGTAGGGTCAATCCCCACCAAAATCAAATCAGATGACGAATATGCCTGCAAAGCCGTGCTATCATTGCTGCCGATATCAATAATAAGATCTCCTTTGCGCAATTCAACCTGTGCGCAAATATTCTTTATCTTATTCTGAAGGTGATTCACCATACTGGGATTAAGTCCGGAGCGATACCCATAATTTTTTCCATACATCTGACCTGCATCAAAAGAATGCTCAAGTTGCAATAACCCGCATACCTCATTGTCGCCAACGCATTTTACCAGACGCAGTGGCCCAGAAATAATCTTCTCTTGTTTTTTTTGAGGAAATACTCCTGTCAGCATCTGCGTACCCAAATCAAGCACCTGTTCTAAATGCGGATTTCCGCAAATCCTGCACCGCTTTATTCTCTTATAACTTGCCTTCTTCTCCATTTTTGTTAACTTTATTCTACCCTTTAAACCTGCGCAACTCCGCATCCACCATCATAATTATCATCTCGCGGAACCCTATCTGATGCACCCAGCCCAATTCATTTCTTATTTTACTGGGGTTACCCACTAACTGTACAGTTTCAGTTGCACGGTAGAAAACAGGATCTTCTCGCACATAGTCGCGGTAATCCAATCCTAAATAGCCAAAAGCAATCTCGCATAACTCCCTTACTGAATGAGTTTCTCCGGTAGCCACCACATAATCCGATGGCTGCGCCTGCTGCAACATCAGCCACATCGCAAGCACATAATCTCCGGCAAAGCCCCAGTCTCTCCTGCTATTAAGGTTACCCAAACGCAGCTCTTTGCTTAATCCTAACTTGATTCTAACTGCCTCATGAACAATCTTTTTAGTAACAAAACTCAAACTCCTACGGGGACTTTCGTGATTATAAAGAATCGCGGAACACGCAAATAACCCATAATGCCGGCGGTAAATCTTTATCATAGAATGAGCGTAAAGTTTTGCCGCGCCGTAAGGAGAACGCGGATTAAACGCAGTCTCTTCAGACTGGGGCGATATAGACGCATCGCCAAACATCTCGCTGCTGGATGCCTGACAAAAACGGATGTTGCTATCAATCTTACGAATAAGTTCCAATATCCGGACTACTGCCAAACCATTTACCTCCCCTATACTAATAGGGTCATCAAACATCTCAGCGCCTGAAGAATAAGCGGCATAATTATACACTTCGTCAGGTTTATAACAGGACAGTACCTCTGCCATCCTCTGGTAATCTAAAATGTCCACCTCAAGCAAATCAACTTTGTGTATTAATGGAGAGAAGTAATCCGGTATGTTCTTCCGGCTACGCTCAACTCCGACAATTCTATATCCTTTCGTAAGGAGAAGTTCCGTCAAATACGAACCATCCTGTCCGGCAATACCAGTAATAAAAGCGGTTTTCATATAATATCGCTCATCCTAGGACAAAACTTCTTTATATAACCAGTAGTGTTTATCCGCAATCTCTCGCCATTCGTCTCTATCTATTTCGGCATTATAATCTCTGCGTGTTCCTGAATAGGTAGCAAGGGCTGACTTCATCTCAGCAATATCGTCAATTTTGGCAAAATAAATATTGTGTTTTGTGTCATAGCCTCTTTGAGTCAAAGAAGTCGTAATCACAAACGCCCCATTCAACACCGCCGCGTGAATTGAAGTATTCCACTCCCCTGCGCCGTTACGAAAAGGCAAAATAACAGCATCCGCTACGGATAATAATGCCGCCAAGCTATCCGTGGACAAAAAGCCGGTAATGGTCACCTTATCTCTCCAGGGAGCAGTGTAGGCCAGATTGGTAATATGGCGCAAAAAGTATCCGTTATCCTTAACCTCTCCTGCTATAACAATCTGATCGGATGCGGGATCGGCAATTTCAAACAACAACTCCACTCCCTTATGGTGATAAATAAAACCAAAGAAAACAACCAGCCGTTTTTGTTTTTTTAGATAATGTTTCTTTATGGTTTCTTTCTCAGTATCGGTAAGGCAGGCCCGATAGATACCCGATGCGTTTGGTATAAAAACGCTCTTTTTTTTCCATAAAGCCCAGCGTAAATGGGGATGCAAAACTTTCTCGCTGTATCTAGGTCGGACAAAAATTAGCATACTGGGGACGAGGGATTTT
>JAMWCI010000119.1 GCA_023818655.1 Candidatus Omnitrophota bacterium | reverse complement strand
TAACAAGATCAACCTTTACCCCCAAAAGTTTAGAAAGAACTTCTTCAAGTTCAAGAAAAGTAAAAAAGTCAACAGGAGTTTCAAACTCAACTAAAACATCAATATCGCTCTTTTCTTGATGTTCTCCCCTCACATAAGAGCCAAAAACTCCAATCTCTTTAACTCCAAACCTTTTTGTAATTCTTCTTTTAGGCTTTCTAATTTTTTTATTATTTCCTCAATTTTCATTTCCATTCTCCAACAAATGATTCACCCTCACTCTTCCTGTGAGCAAATCCTCCATAAACCCATGTTTGCCCATTAAGTTCCTATCCAGAAAATCCCTGAGCCTCAAACCTCTCCTTTAATGAATCCTGTGCATTATTTATGCTATCTTATATATCTTTCAATATCTTTGAAGGATCTTAAAAAATCCTCATTTAAAGATTCATCAAACTTTTTTAACCATTCTATGATGTATCCCCTATCGTATCCCGGATTCTTTAAAAGAAGGTTTCTGTATTACGTCTTCCAGCGCCTTTAGCGCAGCCTCGTAATCCGGCTCATTGCTTGCCTCTTGAACGAGCTGTATATAACGAATGATATTGTTTTTATCTACAATAATAACCGCGCGGGCTAAAAGGCGTAATTCTTTAATCAAAAGACCATAATTAATGCCAAAAGAGTTGGTTTTATAATCGGAGAGGGTTATTACTTTTTCAATTTTATTTGCCTCACAAAAGCGCTTCTGGGCAAAGGGTAAATCTTGACTGAGACCGATAACAACAATATCTTTTGAAAATTGGGCTGCCCTTTTATTGAATTCCTTGACTTGCATATTACAGGTAGAAGTATCCAGAGAAAGAAAGGATGTAATTATCTTGATAGAATCTCTGAAATCGCTAAGCTTAACCTCTTTTAGGTCCCTATCAGTAACGATAAATTGCGCAGCCGGCTGTCCTTCTTTAATTCTCCTGCCTACCAAAGAAAGCGGTTTAGACTTAAATGTGATTTTTCTGTCCATATTATTACTCCTTTATCTCTTCAAACTGTTCTTTGTTAACGCCGCATTCCGGGCATACCCAGTCTTCAGGTAAATCTTGAAAAGGCGTCCCCGGTTTTATCCCGTTATCAGGATCTCCTTTTTCAGAGTCATAGATATAGCCGCAGACCTTGCAACGATATTTACCACGCCCGGTTAACGGCGCGGTACTTCCCGAACCCTCCGAATTTTTGCGTGCCATGCCTGCAGATAGGACCGCTTTGCCGGAGGACTCTTCTTTCTGTACCCTTTCTACGGCAAGGCCAAGCCTCAACCCTACTTGCCAATATGCTATCTCGGCTGCTTCTATCTGGCCCCTTATCTGAGCAACCTCAAACCAACGAGAATTGTGAAGAGAGTCGGCGCTTTTGGAGAGCGCGTTCTTGACTGCATCTTCAATAGTAGTTTTTGAAGAACCGACTAATTCAATTACTCTATAACTATGCTCGCTCATATAACCCCCCTATCTTTTTCTATATGGTATTAACCGATATCCGTTCTATATGTGGAACAATATCTATTATTTCCTGCCTGGAAGACGATATCCTTTCGTCAAAAGTAGCGGCCTCTTTCTTGTAAAACACACCGAGCGCAATTTTGGAATCATCATGATAATTCCATTCTCGTATCTTATTAAGCGCTTCGTAATAATCTTGCGGATTATGTCCTTTTAATTCATAGGTCCTTTTATCGTAATATTCATACATATTGCAATATGTGACGCAAACCTGAAGCACGTCTATTAACGCAAAACCTTTATGGTTTATCGCCTCCTTGAAAATACTTTTAAGCTGCTCTATCCCGTGTGAAAAACCCCTAGCAAGAAAAGTCGCGCCGCTGGCCAAGAACTATTACAATGGGCAACTCAGTCATCCCGGATAAGCGTAAGGCCTCAGTCATCAAGCAAAACCCGCCTCCGGAAGTGCCGACAACTGCGCGTTTACCTGCGTATGCATATCCTAAGGCCATTAATATCACGCTTATTTCGCTTTCAGGATGAATCACGTCTAAACCAAAATCATCGGCAATATTAGCAAGATAATGCAGAATGGGAGAACTGTGGGTCATAGGGTATGAAATGTAAACATTAAAACCGCCTTTAATAAGCCCCAGCGCAATTGCTTGGTTGCCTGTTAGCAATGGTAGGCTTTTCTGGTTTAAAGGCTCGATTTTTATCAACTCTTTAACTGCATTAAAACCACGTCGGGATACTTTTATATTTAAATCCGTATCCTTAGCGAATTCTTTTTTTAGGATATCTTCCACAAGACCAAAATCTATGCCCATAGCTTTTGTTAATGCTCCGATTATACAGGTATTACGCATTATCTCTGGGGCATTTTCTTCTTTAAGAAACTTACTTAAAGAAATCCCAAGGCAACACACATCCGGCGGAGTCTTAACCTGATCAGAATCATAAATACACATACAATCATCCTTGAGTCTACTCTTATGCAAATCAAGCGTCTCCCGGTTCAAAGCCAGAATAAAATCTAGCTTGTCTTAAAAAGCGGCTATCCTGCCCTTTGAAGCTCGGATAATAGAGAAGGTATGCCCTTCACGAATCAAGGAAGGATAATCTCGATAGATATAAATATGATATCCTATTTTATTCAAGAGCCGGCCCAACACTGCGCCAGAACGGTCAATCCCAAAACCCGCTTTTCCGCCGATTAGTATAGATATCTCGTCCATGCGCTCTCCTTAGATCAACATCTTATCCAAATAATCTTGTTCTTCCTGTTTTTGAGAAACAATGGCTGCTTTATAAAACGCATCTTCAATATATCTAATTTCCCTTTTTGACAATTTCCGTTTAAAAGAATCAGGAAGGTAGGCAAGGATATAATCTTTTTTAAGTTTCCGATTGCACAGAATCACTCCTTCTTCATTTTCTCTCTTTGTTTTCTTTAGGCTCATTTGCTTTTAAAACGGCAGTCAATCTAGTTTAGACTCCCAGCAACAACGATAATTCAGCTACGTGCTCTTGTTCGTCAATGATTACATGGCGAATCTCATGTTCAAGGGATTCAAACTCATACTGCAACTTATCTTTATTATCGACAATCTTCTTATAAATCTGCTTATAAAAGCCAATCGCCTCTTTTTCATTGCCGAGATTCACCTCAAGAATGCCCTTTATATCCTTTGCCTTGTGTGTCTGGGCAAGCCCCATGGTTGGCTCTCCGCCTAAATAACTTCCGATAAGGTTACGAAACACCGCCTCGTGCTTTTCTTCGTCTGAGGCGATCTCTTTGAGTCGTTCTATTATCTTCTCTGCGTCAATGCCTCTAACAAGTTCCGCGTGCGCAAGATACTGAATACGCGCAGCATGTTCAAGCTCCAAGGCTTTGTTTAA
>JAMWCI010000118.1 GCA_023818655.1 Candidatus Omnitrophota bacterium | reverse complement strand
GAAACTTCCCTCTTTGAGCATATTGACCTTTAAGAGGTAACTGCCCTCCTCTAATGCAAGTGTATTAAACTCGAAATTAAAATCTATTCGGCTTCCCGGCGGAATAAATTTATTATCAAGATAAAAGCGCATCTCACCTACAGAATCTTGCCCAGCGCCTTCTTTATAAATCCTGCCTCCAACATGAAAGGCCGTCTCACGGCTCTGATGACGATTGTCCCATGGCTCTGCACCGGTATTCAAAATTACTCCGCGACAAGATAAACAAATACCTCCCTTTATTTCAAAATTACTCAAAACTATTTTTTTATCGTATTTCTGCATGACTACATTATTCAAAAATCATCTGTTTCTGCTTTATACTACACACTTACACAATTCAAAGCAGCTTCATTGCACTACAACCGGAATCACTATACACGATCTTAAAGAAGCTCTTGGTAAGCGCTTCTATCTGTCTCTTTCCCATTAATTCAGTTGTTACCAGCAGATAACGAACTCTCAATTTCTGCAAAGCGTTATGCAAAGACGAGGGATTATGAATGTTTGGGTATATTATCTTACAATAAGCCGCTGGACCAAACCAATCCCCGATAACCCGGTGATTGCAGTAAAAGCCCAATCGTTCATCGCGAAATGCGTAAATTATTATATTTTTTTCCTTAATGTTGTTTAAAAATTGTATGGCGGAATAGGAAGGTAAGAATCTTTGTAAATAGCTAGAAATTTCTGCATCTGTGAGCGGAACTTCTCCCATGCCTCTTACCCATCCTGTCATTTTTGGGAAGTTAAAAAAGAATACGCCTGTTATAAGGACCGCCCAAAATAAAGTGGTTGGCATTATTCGTAACGAAATACGGAAGTTTTCCAAAGCCCAAGAACTGAGAAGGAATATAAGAGGCAAAATAGGCAAAAGATACCTTATCACCTGGAAATTATAGAACCATACCAACGTATAAGAAATGACGATTGCTATCATAGTTATTTGAAGCCTTCTCCATTTTCTAATAAAAAACAGGCTTCCTAAAAATAAGAAACCAAAAGCCCCTATTTCTGGACCACCTCCAAAATACATAGGGCGGACAAGTAAATTAAGAGGTAGCATAATTAATGACTTAAGATTTCTGCCCAGACCATGTCCTCTCATTTCCCCCAGCAGGCCTCTTAATTCCCACCCTTCCCAAATCCTTTCTTCCGGTGAAGCCCTATTTACAAATACCGGAAAAAACCAATCTCCAGTGACGAATCTATTATGCAGATACCAAGGTAAACCAATAAGCAGAGCAATAAAAATACACATCAGCATCTGAGACTGCCGAATTTTTTTAAAGTAAACGATTTCAGTTAAAGCCCATGCAAAGACAAGAAAAATAATGCTGTAATATTTACAGCCCAAAGCTATCCCGCTAAAAAAACCGCTTAATAACATACAATGTAAGTTCTTTTCTTGTGTCCCTAAGAGCAAAGTGTAGAATGCACAAAAGATGAATAACGCTGTGCCAATTTCCACATAAGGCACTGTGCTTAGCCGTGCAACAAGCGGAGAAAACAAAAAGGCAACTGCTGAAAATACTCCCGCATTCCTTCCCCAAAATCTTTTCCCTATAGAATAAATAAGAGTTACTAAAATGAGCGCCATTGCATATTGGGTTATAGCAGTAAAGGTAGGGCTGTGCCATATCAAAGCGAAAGCAAAAAACATCTCAATCATCTGGGGATGCGCAGGAAAACGTAGATACGGCAATAGTGTAATTTTTCCTTGCGAAAGATATTCCTTTGCAACAGGCAAATGATACGACAACGCATCCCATACGGTTGGAGGATATAAGCACAACCAAAACAAAATAGCACCGTAAAGCATAAAAAGCATCATTATTACTTTAAATGCCATGCTCGAATTTCTTACGGATGAGATTATCTGAAACAGATTGAACGCGAAGCCCCCCTGAAGTAAGCGTATAAAACACGGCAAAAAAATAATTATTACCATAGGAATAATCACCAAGGGCCGTAAAACCCCTAAGAAACCAAGCACCATTAAGAGAAAACCTAAGATACTCCATCCCAAAGCCACGGATAATGCGCATAATTCAACCGTGTGCAAATAGTTCAATTTATGCAAGACACATATTCCTAACACATACCCTATGCTGATAAATGCGCAAAAAAATAATATATGTTTTATTACATAAATAAACAAATCCATGCCTGAAATATCAAGCTATAGCTGGATTATAATCCCAATGCCACTCCGAATCCTAAATCCTTTCAAATATCCAGCCACAGACATCAAAAAGCAGTCTCTTTATTGAATTAATCAAATAATTCATACCTTTTTAGCCCCTTGCAACTTCCCTTTTTTAAAGAGAAGCAAGCACAGCAGACGAAAGGGAATCTCAAATGCATGAACAAAAAATTTAATCTTAGAGATACCCGTGGTTCTTTTTCTGTAATCCGTGGGAACTTCTACTACTGCATACCCAAGCCGATGCGCCTTGATGGCTATCTCAACCTCATAGGCAAACCCTTCTTCCTGAAAATCGATGTCCCTGATTGCTTTTGTTTTCCAGGCTTTGAATCCCGCAAAGACATCGGTAAGGCGCCTGCGACAAATAACCGAAACACTCAACGCCACCACATAACTTGCGATGCGCTTGACTAAAGAAACTGAACCTTCCTCTATGTGTGATGACTTAAGATAGCGTGAGCCAAAGACGATATCTGCTCTTTCTTCTAGTATTGGTTCTATAAGACGAGAGATGTATTTTGGGGGAAACTGCAGGTCGGCGTCGATTTGAACCATAACCTCGCCCGAAGCAATCTCAATTGCCTTTTTAATTGCAGAACCTTTACCCCTGTGCGTCAGAGGAATAACTTTTACCTTCCCCCTTTCAAATCGCCTTGCCTCTCTTACCGTCTGATCCATACTGCCGTCATCTACCACAATAATTTCTGAATTTGGCATTACGTTTCTTATCTCTTCAATAGCGCGGCCAATAATGCCTTCCTCGTTATAGGTAGGAATAAGAATACTGACTTTCCCTCCAAGATTATTCATCCCGCAGCATTTATTAAAAAAACGAGAAAAAATGGTATTTGAGTTACTTCGTTTATATTATTAAGGTAAACCCGTTGGACCAAAAAACCATCAAAAACCCCTGTAATAAAGCCAAGGAGATGCTGATAAGTTCGTCTCTATACCGGTTGCTACCTATATCAGCCAAGATTACATAAAGCGGAAAGGCTGGCAAAAGATATCTCAGCATATGTCTAAATATATCATCCCCCATAGAAGAAAGCGGAATGCCTATTGCAAGAATTCCAAACAACCAATAAGAAAACCTGATACGTCGGATAAATGGCAAAAATAATAAAATTGCCAATAATGTAAATGCGGCGGGGAACTTACACTCCACCTTCA
>JAMWCI010000038.1:1581-13546 GCA_023818655.1 Candidatus Omnitrophota bacterium | reverse complement strand
TCCAACGAACGTAAACTATTATATGAGCTTGATGATGCTATGAAGAGGATAGAAGATGGGAGTTTTGGTATTTGCGAAGGCTGTAAATCCCTTATCGCCAAAAGCAGACTAAAAGTCATTCCTTATGCCAGATTGTGCATAAAATGTCAGGAGAAAAGGGAAAAGAGGTAATTTTTCCCTTCGTCTGATGGTTCCCGTCATTATTATAGCGCTCCTTTCTTTAGACCAGTTTACTAAAATTTTAGCCGTAAGATACCTGTTGCCGCAACAGTCAGTTCCGATAATAAAAGGAATTTTTCATCTGACTTTGGTTTTTAACCGCGGCGCGGCATTCGGCATATTTAAAAATCAGATTCCGCTGTTTATACTGGCTTCGTTGGTTGCCTTAATTCTGATTTATGTTAACCTGAAAAATAACCGATACGGCAGGTTCTACAGTATATCCCTGAGTTTGATTGCCAGCGGCGCCGTAGGTAATCTTATTGACCGCCTCCATCTCGGATACGTAATAGATTTTATGGATTTTCGCATCTGGCCTGTGTTTAACATCGCCGATAGCGCCATCAGTATCGGAACAGTAATGCTGGCTTGGTGTTTATTGAAACCAAAATAAAAATGCGTCCAGAAATCTGCACAATTGGTCCGTTTACCATTTATTCTTACGGCATTATGCTGGTGGCGGCTTTTTTGGTAAGCGTATCTCTTGCCTGTAGAAAGGCTACCGCGCTAAACCTCAATCCTGACAAGGTCTTTAATTTAGCCTTTCTTTCTTTTGTAGCAGGCATCATAGGCGCAAGACTCTTTTATGTTATTGAGAACTTTGGTTATTATGTCAGGAATCT
Source organism: Candidatus Omnitrophota bacterium (assembly GCA_023818655.1). GTDB lineage: Bacteria > Omnitrophota > Gorgyraeia > Gygaellales > Profunditerraquicolaceae > JAMWCI01. The sequence goes on along the minus strand of JAMWCI010000038.1, from coordinate 12,704 downwards.
CTTGGAGATAGTAAAATTGCAGCATGGTGGGCTTTCTTGGTTTGGAGGATTGGGATTGGGGTTGTTGGTGGCGTTTAGATACGTAAGCAGAAGCAAATTAGAGATATATTCTGTTCTGGATTTATTTGCTCCTTTTGTAGCTTTGGCGCAGTCAATCGGAAGGATAGGTTGTTTATTAAATGGATGCTGCTATGGAAAAGAATCTATTTTCGGGATTTATTTTCCTGTTCACGGTAAAATCCTCATTCCTACCCAAATTTATTCTTCTTTGTTCTTACTGGCGTTATTCATCATTTTAAGATTCTTGCAGGAAAAGAACTATCGTAAAGGAGAAATTATTTTTACTTATCTATTGCTGTATTCCGCAGGCAGATTCCTTGTTGAATTCTGGCGCGCCGATAACCCCGTACTCTTATGGGGCCTGACCCTCTTTCAATTAATAAGTCTGGCGTTATTCTCTATATCACTCATCAAACTTATTGCGATAAAAACAGGTAGTTAAGATGCAGGAGTATCTCCTGAAGGTTTCCTCCGAACACAGCGGTATGCGGATTGACCAGTTTTTGGCTAAATTTTGCCAGACAGAGAAACTCGGCGTGTCTAGGACTAAGATACAAAAAGCGATATGCAAGGGTAGTGTAAAAATAAATGGGGTAAGCCAGAGAAGGCCTAATTACAAGGTAAGGGAGGCGGAGGAGGTATCTTTTGTATTAGAGGATATCGTAGAGAATAGACAGCTTAAGGCAGAAGATATACCTCTTGAGGTTGTATACGAAGACAGCGACATAGCCGTGATTAATAAGCCATCTGGGATGGTTGTGCATCCCGGCGCAGGCAATACGGAACACACGCTGGTAAACGCCCTGCTTAGCCGTTTTAAGAATCTTTCCGATGTTAATCCGCAAAGGCCGGGAATCATCCATAGACTAGATAAAGAGACTTCAGGGCTTTTAGTTATCGCCAAGAACAATAATGCGCATTTTGCTTTGAGTAAACAATTTTCCGAGCACTCTATAAAACGCAAATATATAGCTGTGGTTAGGGGTCGCATGGAGTTTGACGAGGATGTAATAGAAGTCCCCATCGGTCGCCACCCTCGGAAACGCAAGAATATGTCGGTAAGCTTCGCAGAGAACGCAAAGTACGCGCGCACGCGCTATACCACTTTGAAACGGACGGATAATTTTAGTCTTTTGGAGTTGGAGCCTTTTACCGGCAGGACGCATCAATTGCGGGTGCATCTGGCTTTCATAGGACATCCTATACTGGGGGACAAAAAATACGGCAAGGGCGATACTCTTCAGCAGCTCTTTTTGCACGCGCAGTATCTGGGGTTTATTCATCCTGTTACGGGAAAATTTATGGATTTTTCTTCTCACCTTCCCAGTTACTTTCAGGAATTTCTGATTTGAGTTATTGCCTCAGGTATGGTATAAAAGAAAAAGACTCAGGGTGAATATGAGCCGTTTATTCGTTTGAATAAAATTTCTTTAATTACATTATTTTTATGATAAAATACCCCAGAATATAAAAATCTGAGGATAAAAAACGATGGAGATAATACTGATAATGCTTCTTTTTTTCTGTTTGGTTTTGCGTTTGATGTGTCATTTAACCTGTGCAGGCTAAATAGAAAGATTGACGGAGTTTGTCAACAAAAAATAACGCCAAAAATCTCTTCAGATATCTAATTAGGCAATGGTTGGATAGGGCCACTAGCTCAATTGGTAGAGCAGGTCCCTCTTAAGGACAAGGTCGATGGTTCGACTCCATCGTGGCCCACCATGAACGATAGGGGGCTGCTTCAAAGACATGACGGAAGGTACCTTCCGTCGAAAAATTGAGGCGGCGCTCTTTTAAAATACAGTTCGAACCAGTCTTTTTCAGAAATTCTTTCCGGGATTCTAAATTTCCCTCTCGGAGTGCGTAACTTTCCTCATTCAAGGTAGTTACAAAGCGACTATACCTGAAAGCGTGCTTTCTTGACAAAATAGTATTTATGTGTTATACTTTGAAAAATTTATAACTATAAGCAGTTTAAGAAGTTAAAAAATATGCTCAAGGATATTTTGTTAAAAATTAATTGGGTAGACCTTTTAGCTTTATTTATACTTTTAAGAGCGTCTTACGTTGGCATTGCTTCAGGATTTTCTAAAGAATTATTCAAATTGTTGGGGCTTGTTTTTGCAGTCTGTTTTTCTATGCATTATTTCACCGCTCTTTCAGATATTTCGAGAAAGTACATTACCACAAAGAGCATACCGTTGGATTTTTTAGATTTTATTTCTTTTGTTATATTGGCGATTAGCGGTTATTGTATATTTGTGTTGATACGGATAACCTTTGAGCGCTTTATAAAAATGGAGGAGGTGCCTGTATTAAGTCGATTGGGGGGGGTGATTCTTGGTCTTGCCAGAGGTTTTTTATTAACCAGTCTCATTATGTTCTGTCTTTTTATCTCTACTATTAGTAACTTTAAAAGAAACGTGGTTAGGTCTCTTGCAGCCCCACAGGTATTCAAAATCGCTCCGGCAACGTATCGCTGGGTTTGGAATAATATCGCTTCCAAATTTACTACCTCGAAAGAAATCAACGATATCATCTCCGTAATAGAAACAAATCTTAAGAAATGAAATTAAGGCATCTTTATGAACAAGTGATAAAACTAGGCGCAGAATGCGATCCTAGAAGACAGAAGAGTAAGATAACTTTTTATCCGGACACCGCGATACTTTATGGAACAGGGGCCCGGGAGGTAAAAAGAGTGCTTATAGGCATAGATATAGAAGTTGCAGAGTTGCTTTTAGCTGATAGAATTCGCTCCCGTAGCGGTCTAGACTTAGTCATATCGCACCATCCTGAGGGGTGGGCTTACGCATCTTTATACAAGGTAATGCAATTGCAGGTTGACGTTTTAAATAAAGCAGGCATACCGCATACCGTGGCGCAGAAATTTCTAGACGAAAGAAAAGATGAGGTTTTAAGGAGACTTCTGCCTGCCAATCATACGCGGACAGTAGATGCAGCCAGGCTTTTAGATATACCTTTTATATGCGTACATACTCCAGCCGATAACCACGCCTTTTGGTTTATGCAACGTCTATTAAACAAGGCAAGACCAAAGAAAGTCAAGGATATATTGGATTTGTTGCTTACGTTACCAGAATATATCCAGGCAAGAAAAGAATCCGGCGGGCCACAAATTATTTTGGGTAACCCTAACAGGGAGGCGGGAAAGATTCTTGTGGAGATGACCGGAGGAACGGAAGGCCCAAAAGATATTTTTGATAAATTGTATAAGGCAGGTATACGCACGCTTGTCTCTATGCATTTAAGCGAAGAGCATTTTAAGAAGGTCAAAGACGCAAATCTCAACGTAGTTATAGCTGGCCATATATCTTCTGATACGTTAGGTCTGAATCTCCTTATTGACCGTCTGGAAAAACGGGCCAATGAAAGGTTAGAGGTTATTGGCTGTTCTGGGTTCAGAAGATTCAGCAGAAATTAACATCAAAAGAGAAATGTCCGGACGTCTACCCGATAATTTTTTAGAGGAGATATTGAGTCGTGTTGATATCGTGGAGATAATCTCTGGTTTTATTCCGCTTAAGCGTACAGGAAGAAATTTCAAGGCGCACTGTCCTTTTCATCACGAGAAAACACCGTCTTTTATGATTTCTCCAGACCGTCAGATTTATCATTGTTTTGGATGCGGAGAGTCGGGGAATGCCTTCAAGTTTCTTATGCGCTATGAGCGAATGAGTTTTTTGGAGGCAGTGGAGTATTTGGCAAAAAAAGCAGGACTACCTATGCCACAGCGCAAGGGATATGACCAGAAGGCAGAGGGTATCGCTATACAGCTTTACAAGATAAATGAATTAGCCGCTCTTTTTTACGAAGAGATGTTAAATTCTGCACAAGGCGCATCAGCCAAGAGATATCTTCTCAAAAGAGGAATTGAAGAGGACGTTATAAGAATGTTTAAACTTGGTCTTGCACCGGATAAATGGGATGCTCTTATCAGTCATTTACGACAGAAGGGGATAAATCTTTCGCTATTGGAGAAGGCCGGTCTTATTCTTGCCAAGGAAGGTGGAGGCTTTTACGACCGGTTTCGTAGCCGTATTATTATTCCTATCTTTGATATAAAAAACAGGGTGCTTGGATTTGGCGCAAGGGTCCTTGACGATAGTTCGCCGAAATATATCAATTCTCCAGAGACGCCGATTTATACTAAAGGCAAGCATCTTTATGGATTAAGTTTCGCAAAGGATGCCATCAAAGAGGAAGATTTTGTGGTGGTAGTGGAAGGTTATATGGATTTCCTTCTTCCTTTTCAGGCCGGTTTAAAAAATATAGTTGCGTCTTTAGGGACAGCTCTAACTTTGGACCAGGTAAGACTAATAAGGCGTTATACGCATAATGTAGTTATAATTTATGACCCTGACACAGCTGGTCAACTGGCCGCTCTCCGTAGTCTAGATATTTTTGTGGAAGAAGAAATGAATGCGAAAGTAGTTACGCTTCCGCACGGCCTTGATCCTGATTTGTTGGTGCGCAAAAATGGTATAGGGGATCTTAAGGAAAAGATTAAGAGGGCACAGGGGATTTTTGAGTATAAACTCGGTATACTCAAGAGCCGTTACGATAAAGACAGTGTGGACGGAAAGGCAAGGATATCCGCAGAGATGCTGGAGACGATTGTTAAATTTAAGAACGCGGTGCTTAAATCTGAATACATCAGGTGTCTGGCGCAGGAACTTGATGTCAGGGAAGACGCCCTCTGGCAGGAGTCTAAGAAGGCAGTCGCGGCAAAAACGCCGCCTGTTTCTCCAGAGATAAAAACCGTCAAAAAAACCCATACCGTCAGTCCTACTGAAAGGTTGTTGCTCAAACTTATGCTTGAAGAGACGGAGCTGGTGCATCAATTGCGCGACAGCATTAGCCCGGAGGATTTTTTTAATGAGAAGATTTCTCGTGTTGTCTCTGTTATGTTTGAATTGATATCTCAGGGTAAGAATATAGAACCGCGCTTGTTAATAGATTATTTGGAAGATAACGAAATATCTGAGATTATCGGTGAATCTACATTTCTTCCGGAGGAACTGTCTGGTCAGGATAAAGAGCGGGTAGTCAGAGATTGTATCCAGCGTCTCAAGGATGAAAAGCTGAGGTTGCGTCGGCAACATCTGCATGAACAGATAAAGACCGCTCAGGATTCTGGGGATAACGAACGTCTGCAGCAACTTGTAAAAGAGTTTCACGCATTGATAAAGAAGGGGAATTAGGGATGAAAAGAAAAGAATATGTAAGCAAGGATATGGAGAAGATTATTACTTTAGGCAGGCAGAAGGGATTCTTGACTTACGATGAGGTAAACGACCTGTTGCCTCAAGATGTATCGTCATCAGAGGAGATTGACCGCTTATTTGAGATATTAGGCGACGAGGATATTCAGCTTGTGGAAAACGAGGAGGAGAAGGTCAGCGATAGACAGACGCATCCGGCAAAAGGAGATGCCCTCAGCGAACAACTCAAGGCAGAAGAGCGGTTTTTGCCGTTGGATGACCCCGTGAAGATGTATCTTAAGCAGATGGGTTCAATATCCCTGCTTTCGCGCGAGAATGAAATAGAGCTGGCTAAGAGGATAGAGTATACCGAAGCTAAATTTAAACTTGCGGCGTTACAGACGAAATTTATCCGTCGTCATGTTTTATCTGTGGCGGAAGCGATTATAGAGGGCAAGATACCCATTGACGAAGTGGTTAAAGAAGATATTAAAACCAAAAAAGGCAATACGCTTTCCAAGATTAAAAGGATAGCCAGGCGAATAAAACAGATGCGTAGTACCAATGAAAGCATAAAGTTGTTGTTGCAGTTTAATTTTACCACTTCTGTTATTGAGAATGCGGTGCATCGCTTAAACGCATTGTTAAAAGAGGTGGAGCGTTTAAACTGCTCCGGAAAACCCAGTAGCCGAACTCAAAAACGCATTCTTTTGAAACAATTAGGAGACTCTCCCCAGAAGATAAAGGAGCAGATGAAACTGATTAAATCTACGCATCTTAAATTTAATCGCACAAAAAAGAAACTTGTAGAGGCAAATTTGCGTCTGGTGGTTAGTATCGCGAAGAAATACACCAACAGGGGGCTTTCCTTCTTGGATTTGATTCAAGAGGGCAATATAGGGTTGATGCGGGCTGTGGAAAAATTCGAGTATAAGAGAGGATATAAATTCTCTACCTATGCCACTTGGTGGATACGTCAGGCAATCACTCGTTCTATTGCAGACCAGGCGCGCACTATTAGGATACCCGTGCATATGACCGAGACAATAAATAAGATAATCAGGTTTTCGCGCATATTTGTCCAAGAAAACGGTCGGGAACCCACTCCGGAGGAGATAGCCCAGAAGATGAGACTACCGCAGGATAAGGTTAAGACTATATTAAAGATTGCGCAGGAACCTATCTCATTGCAGATGCCTATAGGCGATGAAGGGGATACTCACTTCGGTGATTTTATTCAGGATAAGAAAGCAGTTTCTCCCGCTAATGAAACCGTACGGGTTATGCTTAAGGAAGAGATGAATTCAGCTTTGAGCACTTTGACTGAAAGGGAGAGAAAGATTTTAATCCTAAGATTTGGGGTCAATGATAACTGTCCTCGTACCCTGGAAGAGGTAGGAAATATTTTCCGGGTTACCCGCGAGCGTGTAAGACAGATTGAAGCAAAGGCGCTAAAGAAGTTGCGTCATCCAACGCGCTCACGGAGATTGCGCACTTTTTTAGATATGACACTTGCGCAGCAACGGGAGTATTAGTTTGTATGACAGATACAACCAAAGACAAAGAATACAGTTATGCTGATAGGATAAAACTTCTGCAGGAGCGTATTGCAGAGCTGGAGGCATTGCGCGCAAAACATAAAGAGATAGAAGAAAAACTAAAAGCCAGCCGAGCGGAATTGGATATTAGGGTAAAGGTAAGGACGTCTGAATTAACCAAGGCAAACGAAGAACTGCGTAAAGAAATTGCCGAGCGGCGCAAGGCCGAGGATAAACTAACTAAGATAAACAAATGCGTTTTGGGCTTTACCACGGACCCGTTGCATAATATCAACAGCATTGTTCGTCTTTGCGGGGAATTACTGGAAGGCGACTGCGCTTTATACAATCGTCTTGAGGAAACAGGGTTGTTGTGTTCTTTGGGGCAGTGGCAGACTCCGGATGGATACAAGGCCGTTGATAAACCCGATGGGCATATCTGTTTCGACGTGATTAAAGAAGCCGGAGACGAAATTATGGTTATCCGTCACCTTCAGGAGACTAAATACGCGGAGACTGATCCCAATGTAAAGGCCTATGGTCTCAAGACCTACATCGGGTATCCGGTTAAGAGTTATAGCGGACAATATATTGGCGCTTTATGCGTATTGTATAAGCATGACTTTGTGCCTACTGAAAGTGACAAAAACGCAATTAAGGCTATTGCTGTTGCCATCAGCACAGAGGAGGCCCGCAAAGAGGCTATAGATAGAGTATGCGCATCGGAAGAGCAGTATCGTCTTGCCATTGATTCTATGCCTGACCCCATCTATGTAGTTGACTGCAATTTGAGTATAGTTCTGTTTAATAAGGCATTTAAAGAACTGACTAAGCAACTGGGTTTAGAGGAAGATATGGTCGGCAAAAACCTATTTGAGGCTTTTTCTTTTTTGCCCAAGATAAAGGAAGAAGAATACAAAAGAGTGTTGCGTACTGGTAAGCCTCTGGTTACAGAAGAACAAAACCGCATAGTCCGCCGTACGATTATTACTGAGACGCGCAAAATCCCGATTTTTGACAAAGGACAAGTAAAAGAGATAATTACGATAATCAGAGATATTACTGAACGTCGGGAAGCTGAGAACGAAAGGGAGAGGTTAAACAAGGAACTTGTGAAGGCGAATGTAAGACTAAAACAACTTACTCTGATAGATTATGAAACCGGACTTTACAATTACCGTTACCTGAAAGATGCGATAGAAGCTGAGTTTGACCGTAGTCGCAGATATGCTTATCCTTTATCGGTAATTATGCTGGATATAGATTATTTTAAATCAATAAATGAAGTTTACGGCCTTAATTTCGGTGATATGGTTTTAAAACAGTTGTCTCAGCGGATAAGAATGATGGTGCGTAGATACGATATAGTCATTCGTTTTGGAGGAGAAGAATTTGTGATTATCTCGCCTGCCGTAGACAGAACGCAGGCAATCTCTTTGGCGCAGAGGCTATTCAATTCCCTGACGTTGCACAGTTTCGGCACAAAAAAACAAAATGTTAAACTTAAATTAACAATCGCCGTTTCTTCTTATCCCGAAGACAGCGTCCTTAAAGCCATGGACTTAATCAATACTGGAGAACAATTGTTAACTGAAGCCAAGGAGATAGGCGGCAATCGCGTTTATTCATCTTTAGACTCAAAGGCCTCAACAACAACTTTTCTCTCTTCGGATAATACCGGCAACATCCGGGCATTAAGGAATAAGCTAGAGCAGCTTACCAAAAAGGCAAACCAGAATATCGCGGAGGCAATATTTGCTTTTGCCAAGACCATAGAGCTTAAAGACCACTATACCGGCGAGCATGTGGAGAGAACGGTTTATTATGCTAATGAAATTGCCAAAGAGATTAATCTACCTGAACAGGAAAGAAATCTTATTAAACAGGCAGCGATGCTGCATGACCTCGGCAAGATAGGGATAAGGGAAAATATACTAAATAAGAAGACGAGGCTTACCTCCAGCGAGTTTATAGAGATAAAGAAGCATCCGCAGATAGGTGCTGATATCCTTAGACCCATACACTTTTTACACGGACTCATCCCACTTATTCTTTATCACCATGAAAGATGGGATGGGAAAGGTTATCCGTTTGGTTTAAAAAAGGAAGAAATTCCCTTAGGGGCGCGGATTATTGCTATAGCAGATGTCTTTCAGGCGTTAACTAGTAAACGCTCATACCGAAAAGCCTACTCTAAGCAGGAGGCGATAAAAATCATCAAGGATGGCGCAGGTACACAGTTTGACCCCAAGATAACCTCCATATTCCTAGGTATCTTAAAGAGAGAGAAACGCACATCAGGCCATTAATTTAATCCTACTTTTATACGTCATTTACAGACAAGAAGAATAAAGAGTAGATTCATTTTTTAGTTCAGACGGGCAGGTCTTTTTGGCTTTAGCTATCTATTCTTTGGGAATTTTTGTTTGGTTTTGTTTTTGATGTGCGTGATGAATCTTCCAAAGCTTTTGAGCCATATTTATTATGACGCAGGAGTTAGTTGTAAGCCGCCAGTCTTAAGACACATTTTTATATGGTGACTTTGGAAAAAAGAAAAGACCTTTAATCTTATGGCAGGTTTTATAGCCTATTTTCTATCTCGTTGATATTTCTCTTGACAAAATGAAAATTTCATAGTAATTATTACATATATTATGAGTTACGGTAATTCTAATAGGTGGATAGCATTTAGATAATTTGCTCCTTTTTTTTAAGGGTAAATTTAGCAAGAGAGAAGAAGATTAATAAAGGAGCAGCAATCATTTCCGCAAAAGAAATCGTAACTCAATATAACATCTCTTATCAGACTGTAAATCACTATACTGATTTTGGTTTATTACCTGCGCAGACAAAAATAGGAAATGCGCGTTTTTATGATAGAAACTTAGTTAAAGAGAGGTTGAAGAAGATAAAGGAATTAATAGGAGAGGGTTATTCTTTACGACTCATTCGTAAGAAGTTAGTCGGGAGATAATTTAAAGACGAAACCCATTCAAATATAATGGGATATGCTAAATATTTTTATAGTTAAGTTAAAAAATACTCAAGGTCAATGGCCTAAATCCAGAGAGGATTTAGGCTTTTTTTATTGTTTATTTCAGAGATAAAAGATGAGTTATTTTAAAGTGTTAGGATTTAATAAAGAGCCATTCTCTACCAGTCCTGACCCTGAATTTTTCTATTTATCCAAAGAACACGAAACCGCCCTTACCAATATTCTAATTGAACTACGATTAAAAAGAGGACTCTCGGTTATCTTGGGAGATGTAGGAACGGGTAAAACCACCCTTTCCAGAAAACTTGTTCAAGACCTAAAAGAAAGAGAGGATTTTGTTTTTCATATAATTCTGGATCCTTCTTTTGAGAATGAACACCTTTTTCTTACTTCCTTACTGAGGAACTTTGAGATCAATGTTGGCAATTATATCCAACCCACAATCTTAGACTTGAGAGAATCATTGGAAAGATTTCTTTTTCAAAAAGGCGTAAGCGAAAACAAAACAGTCACCCTTATAATTGACGAAGCGCAAAAGTTAAACGAAGGCTCTTTGGAAATCTTGCGCGTCCTTTTAAATTACGAGACAAATGAATTTAAACTTTTGCAGTTAGTGCTCCTTGGTCAGCTGGAACTGCACTCTAAGATAATGAACATTCCAAACTTCTTTGACCGCATCAGTTTTAAATATACCTTAAATCCTTTGGACTTTGATGAGACGAAAGAAATGATTGAATTTCGTATGAAACAGGCAGGATATACTGCGAATATGCATTTGTTTTTAGATGATGCCCTCAAGGAAATCTATCAATACAGTCGTGGCTATCCCAGAAGAATAACTATGCTTTGCCATAAGGCGATAAAAAATTTAGTGTTAAAGAATAGATTTGTCGTAAATGCGGATATGGTTAAAGAGTTGATTGACGAAGAGATAAAATCGGGATGGCTCAGACGCGACCTCTTACTCCAGAAAAACAGCTATTAAACTTAATTGAAGACTCAAAGTCAACGAGCGCGGCTGTTAGCGCACAGACGATTAAGCATCATAGCTTGAGCTTCTTTTCGTTCGGCGCTTGGTTGGGCAGGATTTCTTTTTTTAAAGAGGTCTTTAAAAAACGGGTGCGCTCAATAAAGCCATATGAGTTAGATATTAAGTTTATAAATAAATTTTTAAGTCTGGGTATCATTGTCTTAACCATTTATTTTGTAGCCACTTTTTTTTGTTAATTTTGATGTAGTAAAAAAAATGCATAATTGGGAGTTTAAAACGAAAAACATTACAACCTGCATGGTAAAGCAGAA
>JAMWCI010000038.1:1141-1571 GCA_023818655.1 Candidatus Omnitrophota bacterium | reverse complement strand
GATGTTAAATCGCAAAACATTACCACCATGCTGGGTACTCAGGATGTCCCGTTTTTAAAAAGGTCGGCTTCCTATTATTCTGAGAAAATAAGAGAAAGGGATATATTTAAGATGCAGACAAAAAAAACTGTATCTGCCGCAGAGGCTTTGCCCAAAACCCCTTCTTCAAGGATAATTGAGGCGACCCAACACTTGAGGTTAGTGGGTATCTCTTGGTCAAATGATCCTGACGCGATGATTGAAGATTCAAAGGCATTGAGGACTTTTTTTATAAAGAGGGGACAGATGATTGGCGAAGTCAAGGTGCAAGCAATTTTCAAGGATAAGGTTATCTTAAGCTATGCAGGTGAAGAGATTGAGTTAAGGTGAAAAGGATAATCTTATTTACTGTATTTGTTTACTGGTTTTTAAGTTCTTTACTTATGGCAGA
>JAMWCI010000038.1:0-1131 GCA_023818655.1 Candidatus Omnitrophota bacterium | reverse complement strand
GGCAGAGGAGACAGCTACAAAGTTGGCGCAACTGCCGCAAGGCGGGGCTGCAATTGAACCTTTGCCAGAAGGCATGCAGGGGAGGATTTCTTTAGACTTGCGTAATATTGAAGTTGTAGAAGCGCTCAAGTTTTTATCTATGAAAGCGGGATTGAGTATTATCGCCACAAAGAATGTTTCCGGCAGAATTACGCTTATGGTTCAGGATGTGCCGGTTAAAGATATATTTGATATTATGTTACGTTCTAACGACCTTGCCTATGCGAAAGAAGGGGATATCTATAATGTGATGACCGGAGATGAGTATAAAGCGCTTTTCGGCAAGAAATTTGCGGATATGCGCAAGGTCAAGGTGTTTCGGCTTAAATACGCTATACCTGAACAGGCATTTACTTTATTAGATACATTAAAGAGCGAGGTAGGGAGGGTTTTGGTTGAACCTGATTCAGGCACTGCCCTTATAATGGATACGCCAGAGAAGATTGATGAAATTGAAAGGGCGTTAGCTACACTGGAAGAGAAAAATTTGGTGCAGGTATTTCAATTAAAATATGCGAAAGCCAAGGATGTGGAGGAACAACTCAAGACGCAATTAGACGCTAAAAAGGTTGGCTCAATTAGGGCGGATGAACGTTCGAATCAGGTAATTATTCAGACATTATCTGAAAGGATGCAGGGCATTGAAGATTTAATCGCGGCTTTAGACAAGAAAACCAAAGAGGTTTTAATTGATGCCAAGATTGTGAAAGTTAAGTTGTCTAATGAACTAACCTCTGGTATTGAATGGGAGGGATTATTTAATTTGGGCGATAAAATAGGGACAACATATCTGGGTTCTTATCCTTTTAGCGTCTTGCAGTCTGCCACCAGCGTTTGGAAATCAAGACAGCAGTTTCTTAGTGAACAAGGTACGATAGGTGCTTATCCTTTTAGCGGGAATACCTCCAGTGTTTCAGGTAACACAAAGGTCGCCCCAGGAGAGAGGATGCATGTAGGAATGATAACCAATAAGCAGGATTTTGATGCGCTTATTAAATATCTGCAGACGCTGGGTAAAACTCAAATTCTCTCTAATCCCAAATTAGCAGTGGTAAATAATCAGGAGGCAAAAATACATGTGGGTGAAAGGCA
>JAMWCI010000037.1 GCA_023818655.1 Candidatus Omnitrophota bacterium | reverse complement strand
CTTAAGAATTATCGCTCCTTTGCAGGGCAATTCCGCCATATCTTCTACATTTTCCTCTGGCAACCAGATTACCTCTATAGGCGTACCAGCAGTAGTCAGCTCTTTTTCTTCTGTTGGTTCTTTAGCAATGGGTATCTCTTCAGGTTTAATTTCAGGTGATGGATTCGGAGGAGGAGGTTGTGGTTTTAACTCCTCTGTTGGCCGTTCTTCTTTCTTCTCCTCTTGCTTTTCTTCAGAAGTAATTGGAGAGCTGGAAATTGGCTGGGCAGTAAGCATGCCTTTAGATGAAACATCTGAAAGAGGAAGCCCGGCCCCTTCTTTTTTTATTTCAGAAATGTTTTTTGCAGAAGGGGATTCTTCCAGTAGTTTAGTTAGGGCTTCCTCTGCTTTAGGCATTGCTTGACTTAAGCGGGACTTATATTTTTTCTTGGCTCTTCTACCTACAGGCATACTTAAACCAGCTTTTTTTATTACGGAGTTTACGCTGGATTTAGAGAGGGTAGTATTAAAGCGCTCAGAGATGATTTTAGATATGCTGCGACAGCTAAGATGCGGTTGGCTTCTTTTTAGCTCTAGAATATAATCCGTAATTTCTTTTTTTAATTTATATACAACACCCATATACCTCTTAATTGATTTATTTTTATAAAATTTTTTATTTTGGACATTATATATTATAATATAACAAGTAACTTTGTCAAGAAAATTCATTTTGGACATTTCTTAATATGAAATAAATGTCCAAAATGGAATCAATCTACTTAAAAATTAAAAAATACTTTTTATATTTTTCTCAAATGAAGAAAACTCTCCAGATAAACAATTCTTAAAAAAAGATATTACAACTAAAAAATTAGAGATTTTTGCTGTGAATTAGGATAAGGTGAGTTTAATTCACAAGGTGGAGAGATAAATTATAAACTCTCCAAAAAAGTCATTATTAATTATAAAAATATAAAAAAGGAGAGGCGATATTGTAAGCACTTTCTTTTCTTACCTTATATACCCTTGATTTTCTTTATCTTCAGTGCTATATTTTAAATAGCTAAAACATATTTTTTTTAATTTGACGCAGCAGAAAGATTAAGCTTTCTTTTGGGAGGAAAAGGAAGCAGAAGCCACGGATGCTGCGAGCGCGGTTTTTCTATTTAGCCGGGTTATGCATGAGCCGTGGCTCCTAAAATAACGCGGCTTTTATTTTTGGAGAAAAAATAATGCCTTTGACAAAGTGCTTGAAATTTATTAGTGGACAAAAGGCGCAAACTACATTAGAATATTTTATCATATTGGCAGTAATGGCGCTGGTGACATTTACGTTGTTGCACAATATGCTTCCGCAGATAAGAACCGGGCTTAGTGGTTCGGATAATACCATGGTTACCGAGAATAGTTTTTTTGGCCAGGCAATAAAAGCGATAGGGGTGGGTTACTAAAGATGAGAGGAAAAAGAGCCCAGAGTATATTGGAGTATGCCATGATTGTGGCAGTGGTAGCAGCGGCGCTGGCAGCGATGAACACGTATCTTAAACGCTCTATACAGGCAAATTTAAAGAATCTGGAGGACCAGATTAATCAACGGCGGATTTAGACAAAGTCAAGGAGGTAGAGGATAATGGGAAGAATAAAGAAGGGACAGAGCACATTGGAGTACATCATTCTTTTTGCGGCGATTGTTATCGCTGTGTTGGTTTTAGCGTATAAGACGTTACAACCGGCAGTACAACATGTAATGAACGCTTCAAGAGATGTAATACAGAACGCTTCCAGCGCATTTTCTAGCGGTACAGAGTGACAATAAAAAAGAGTAGGAGCCTATAAAATGAGCAATATATTTATTCTGGTAAAGGAGGTGAGAAGAGATGTGGCAGATATTGCGAATATTTAGAGAGAGAAGGGCTCAGAGCACGATGGAGTACGCGCTGTTAATTGGAGTGGTTATTGGCGCTTTTACCGCTATGCAGTTATATGTCCGACAGTCTATTAACGCGCGTATAAAACATGGGATGGACAATGCTCCGTATCTTGTATCTAACCTCATCGATAAGAGTAACTTGACACAGGAGCAGAAGAATAGTATTGCAGAGTTATTTCCAGACGAAGCCGCGACCCAGTACGAACCATATTATTATCGGGAAGGAAGTTCCAATATGAATACAACTTCCAGCGAAGGCACGGAGAAAGGAAAGGTTAGCGGTAATCTTAGTGCCAACGTAAGCGGTATTAGGAAGTTGGAGAATGCTACGACGCACCGCACAGGAACCCAGACACTTGTCGGTTATGAGAGTATTACTGAAGACAAATAGGGGAGTGATTGATGATGTTGCGCAGAGAAAAAGGGCAGAGCACCTTGGAATACGCACTGATTATTTCCGTGGTGATTGTTGCACTTTTGTCACTTAATAACTATATAAAAAGAAGTGTATCTGGCAGATTAAAAGCCTCTAGCGATGAAATAGGCAGGCAGTTTGATGCCTCAGGAAACTATACTTTTAATTGGACACTTAGTAGTGATGGTAATACCACTACTATAGAAAATAGAACGGGCGGTAATATAACAACCAATATCACAACCGCAGAGACCATCACGCGCAAAGAGGAGGAAAGATGGGGTCCAGATGTGCTTGGGCTATAAGACGCAAATTGATTCTAAGAAGATAAAAATGAGTTAGAAGGTTTTGTTCTGGTATTCAGTATTGTTTGAGGTTTTCCTTTTTTAAAGATGAAGAGGAAGTTTGGAGATTTGGCATTGGAAGGGAGAAAGAAGGGCCAAAACTTGACAGAAATAGCTATTTTCTTGGCGGTGATAGGAGCGAGCTTAACCGCAATGGCTCTTTATATGCAGCGCAATCTGCAAGAGCGATATCGCCAAGGGGCAGCCCACGTGTTTACTGTTTTAAGAGCACATGTGAATAATCCGGCAGAGGTAACTCCGCAATATGCGCCATATTATCATTCCTCTTACAGGCAGGAGTCTAAAGTTAGCAGTGAGACTATGGGTTTTCCCAGACATACCCGTAATGCCACTGTCAATGAGAGCGGATGGGAGCGTGTTTCCATAAATTAAAAAAGATGAATCTCAAGGCCCAGAGCATATTAGAATATGTGGTAATCCTCGGGGTGGTAACTGCTGCCTTGACGACGATGCATCTTTATCTGCGTCGCTCTGTGCAGTCAGTGATTAAAATCACTGCAGATGAAATTATTAGTCACAGACAAGAGGTTAGGATAGAAGAAATGGATATACACTCTAAGCGCCTGAGAGTATACGATTCTATTATAAATTCTATGGATAGCCAAGACAATAGCGCGATTATAGAAAAGGGAGGAAAGATTCATTACGAGAAACAAACAGAGGAAGTGAGTAATGGGAGTATGCAGCAGGACGTCTGGACAGAGGATTAGTTTTGGTCAGGTTAGTCTTGAGTATGCCGTGGTAATTGCCAGCATTATAATGGCATTATTGCTGATGCATAACTATATACGGAGGAGTTTTATGGGGTATTTTAGAAGCCGCGTGGATGAGCTTGGCCAACCGTATGATTACTATAATGTTTCAGGTTCTCACAATATTAACCTTCAGTCAAAGACTACCACTATAATGAGAACTATTAGCGAAGCGGCGTACGGCTACAATTTTACTACTATGCAGCCTTGCGGAGGCAGTGTTTTCTGCAGCGATGAGGTTTATGCCACAGAGATAAACACTACCTTGAATAAAATGATGCAGAAGGAAGAGTGGAATGAAACTATTGTTCCTTAAAAAGGCGCAGGCGTTGCTGGAGCTGGCTATATTCGGCGCCTTTCTGCTTATGCTTTTGGGGGTGCTGCTTAGTTACGGATTAACTTATTATTTTCAGGCAAAAACAAAGGCAGAAGCATTTAGAAATACCTTGGCTGGAGCGGCAAATAGTAATCTGACTAACCATCCATCTTCAGTCACAAGCATCTATCTCCGTGATAAATATATACCTGAGCCGGCTAATCCCTTTGGTATGGGCTTTATTACACCTGTGACCGCGTCTGCTTCTGGTCTCGTGCGCACTTCTGACTTGCGCTTAGGTCCAGGGAATGCTAGCGAACTTCCACAAACCCAAATTTTCTTGGATAATTTACCGCCAATGAACTTTTCCAGTAGTAAGTTTATGGTAGCTACCTCTGTGACATTGGGCCAGATACATAAATACCAAGAAATATATGGAGATGTGTTGTGTTGTAAAAATAAGCCTTGCAGAGATTTATATGGCGGAGATTGGGCTCCTCTTTATGATAGCAACGGTAAGATAAATAGCGTCTGTATCAAGAGTAAGGCATCCCCCGAGAGGTTCCACGCCATCCGCTATATCAACTCTGTGGATACGCAGTTAATGGACTATAGTTCGGCAGTGCGACAATGCCGGCAATTAGTAGACAGTGAAGTCTGTAAGCAGGAATGCATAAAAGGCAGGACTGGTACTAGCAGTAGTGATGTCAGCAATTGCACCAGTATCTGTGACGAAGATATAACTTCTTCCCTTCCTTGGTATTGTCGAAATGCCAATTTGGTTGATTCTGTTCACAGAGTATATGAATTTCCCAATCTGAATAGTATTTTTGCTGCTCTTCCGCGGAAAACCAAGGGCTTTTTTGGGGTGCAGGGAGATTACGAAAGGACAACTTATTCACTTGGTTTTTTAGAAATGGAGGCAAATTCTACCTATCTTCAGGCAGAGGATGTCTTTTGTTTTATGAGTAAAACAAAAAAGTGGGTAATTTTTCGTCCGCGTTATGCTACTACGAATCAAGTTACTAATATAACTAGGTGGAGTAACGTTAGTTTAGCAATTACTACCCATGAAAGAACGCCGCGCTAAAAAAAGTCAGGCTTCCCTGGAGATGGCTGTGGCTGTTTTTCTGGGTCTTATGCTGCTGGCAGCGATACTAAGGGTTTTTATCTGGGTAAATGCCCGGATGGTTATGCTACAGCAGGATTACGAGAAAAACAGGGGGCTTGCGGGAAGCGCAGGTCCGGGAAGCACAGCAGTCCCAATAAATGAGGATGCCTTTCCGGCGCTGGATATAATGGGTAACGGCACACTGTATGCGAACCAGTCTAATTGACTATGTTTACTTTCTTAAGAAAGACAATCTCGCTTTCCAATTTAAGATGCGGCTGCGTATTAGGACAAATCTCTACCCTGCTTATATTTATGATGGTTATTATATTAGCAATGATTCTGGTAACGGTAAACCTGGGACAGCTGACAAATTTTGCTCTGGATTTATCCAATGCCGCAGACTTTTCTGTTTTAATCATCACCAATAGCATAGCTACGCATATGCATATACTCTGGGAGGCGATGGGGAAAAAAGATAAAATATGTCAGTTAGGAGGTATATTTGAACTAATACTCTTTTTTATTCTGTTTATTCCCTCCTTGTTGCTCTTCGGGACTGGTTTAACTGGAATAATTATTGCAACTAAGATAGGCGGATTAGGTTTGTCCTTGGCCCGGGGGATTTATTACGGAAGTTTTAACGCAGCGCTCAGCGGATTTTTAGATGGGTTAATATTTGGGGTAACTGTAGGAAGTGGATTTATGCTTGGCACTTTTGCCACTCTCCTTGCTTTTACTTCTGCCACAGCTAACTGGGTAATTAAAAGCGAAATGAGCGCGGAGGCCATAGAAGAGGCGGCAAAACAGTTAAATGGCTTAAGCCAGGAAGATAGTATTGCTCAATCCGCGGTTTATACCGCCTTTCTCAATACCGTTAATGACCCGAGCAAGATTCAGGATTACTATGATTCTGATGCAGACGGAAATTATACCGAGATGGTGCCTTATTTCCAGTTTTGGTGGGCAAGAAGGATACAATACGTAAAGAGAAGATACGGGGCAAACTCCACCGCTGTTAAGAACGCCATAGATAATTTTAAGAATAACGCGGTGTTACCTTTCTTAAACTATCTGAATAGCGTGTTGGCTAATGGGGGGCTGTTTTCCCGGCAAGAGATAGAAGGCTCTGACGGACCGCTGGTAGCGTTGCTACGCGCCACCAAGAAAGCAGCTGGTGAGCCACATATTAAATTCTGGTCTCCTGGTCCTAATAAGGAAAATTATGAGTGTTGGCAAAAGTATGGTTGTTTCCCTGATCCCGATACAGCAGAATGCGCAGGTTGTATGTCCCTCTGTACTGGTTATCTCCCGGGCTGTATTGATGATGTGGATAAAGTCATTCTTTTTCTTACCGTGGTGAGAAATGAATTACAGCAGTTCTATGAGAAGGATATAGCTATACTCTCAGACACCTGGTATATTTGGCTTCCGATTTTCTGGGCTCCTGAATCTGAAGGTGAAAGTTATTACCAGCACCTCCTTAAATTAATTAATGGCGACAGTAAGATATCTGGAGTAAAGGAGTGGCAAAGAGCGATTGAAAATAAGAGAATAAGCTTGGAGACATGTAAACTGGGCTGTATAGGCGGGTATTGTTTTTTAAGCCCAACACCTTGCCGAGGTCCTGCACCTTATTCCGGATGTGATACATACTGTGGCGGCACAAAAATTCCGCCCCACAATCCTGATTTTGGAAGTATAAATGCGGACATATACGATGAATTTAAATTAGTGCAAAATAGTCTTCAAGAGCTCATAGACAGAATTGGCTACGGAGATTCGCCGCCAGAGAATAGCTTCAGGGGAGCTTGCAAGAAGTTATACGATGCGCTTACGAGCATTAAATTTTTAGATACGAATCTTAATATAGTAGACGCTTGGCTGGATCCTTCTGGTATAGAACATAAGATTGATTACGGCGGAGACGGAAGGAGGCATCCTGCGGTTTACTGGTGGTGCGATTCTACTGGTTACCATGAGATACGAGTGCAGGTAGATTTCGTTATGCCCAGAATTAAAAAAAGCAGCAGTTTTATAGAAACCTGCGTATATATTGTAAATAAAATTAGTACGCCCAGTGTTGTTATAGAACGGCTGGAGCCAAAGTCAAATATGGGAGTCCTCGGGACATGGAATCCGCTACTTTCTTCTTCAGCGACAAGCAGAGTAAGAGATTCTTTGTCTCCCGTGGCAGCGCATACTGATTTGATTACAGAGCGCTGCGGAAACTGTAGCAAGACGCATTGGTGCGATGCCCAGATGTTTAGTATAAAAAAGACAGGAAAAGGTTGTGCCGGACGGACAAGGACCGGAGATTTTGTTTCACAGATATACGCTGGAGGCTGTAATTAATCTATGGGGGTGGCAGAAGTAGAGAATCGTCAAAGACTAAGCCTTTATCACTACGCTATAGTTGCGTTATTGATAGCAAGCGGGATATTTTTTCTTTTTGTGTTTATCCGTCAACCTGTAAATGAAGATATTGATTTTTGCCGGATGATCTGGGAAGGGATGCAGAGGGGCAACCAGAGGGTGATAAAATATATTGACTGGGAACACTTGAAACTTTTTGGGCAAGATATAGGCAGCCATTACGGTCTGGCCAGGACCGATGAAGAGCGCGCTAAATATCAGCAGAGTTTTTTAAAGGGGGTTAGCCTTGGTCTCAGACAGAACAGAAGACAGGCTATAGTTTTTAAAAACTGGAGAAATTATTATCGGGATGGCCAGAACTCAATAGTAGCAGTGGACATCAGGCGTCCGGATAGGACGCTTGTTTTACTCTTTACACTGGTAAAAGAAGCGGATGGGAAAAAGCTGATAGCTGTGGACTGGGGGAGGTAAAGGTGAAAAAGCGCGCTTCTGCTTCAATGACTCTGGAATACGCTATATTACTAGCTATTGTTATCAGTGTGCTTGTGGTGATGTTTAACTATATGAAATTTATTCTTGAGGGTAGATGGCGTAGCGTAGGAGACCAATTTGGTTACGGCAGGCAATATGAACCCGGAGTAACTGAAAGTTATAGTTTTAGCGACGCAGATATAACTAATTGGTCTAAAACACACCCTAACTGGTCAGCCCCCTGGTAAAAGGAGAAAAAGCAATGTTTCTGGAGATAATCATTTTTACTTTAGTCTTTGTCTCCGTAGTTTTAATTGCTATGGAGATTATCCCTCTTATAGCAGAAAAGACGCAACGGCCTATTCAGAAGCGGGTAGTCTGGGTAGAAAAAGAATTGGATAATATGTTTGTGTATGTCGAAAGGGAGAAACTTGCCCTTATTTATGTTATTACTCCGATTATTGTCGGAGGATTAGGGGTGTATTTCTTTCACAATTTTATCTTCTTTTTAATTGGTTTTATCTTGGGGCCAATACTGCCTACTCTGGTAATCAAGAAAATTGAAGCTATCCGTAGGTACCGCCTGAGAATGCAACTGGTGGATACCATTATTATGCTTTCTTCTGCGCTAAAGAGCGGTATGTCCCTTCTTCAGGCAATGGAATCCGTAGTTGAAGATATGCCTCCGCCTATTGCGCAGGAGTTGGGCTTGATAGTCAGGGAAAATAAAATGGGGATTACCTTTGAAGAGAGCCTGGAGCGTTTTAATAACAGGGTCAATATACCGGAGGTTAGGATGCTGGTGAATGCTATCTTGGTAGCCAAGGAAACCGGAGGAGACCTGACAAAAGTGCTTTCTCGGCTTTCAGTGACTATCCGCGATAACCAGAAAATCAAGGAGAAGATAGCTACTTTAACCCTGCAGGGAAAGATTCAGGGTTTAGTGATGTCCATATTGCCTTTTGTATTTACCGCGGTAACTCACAGTTTTAATCACGAGCATTTCAACATTATGTTTGAGACCCAGTTAGGCAGGACATTGCTCTTGTTGGCCGCGGCGTTGATGATTACGGGCATTTTTCTGATTAAGAAATTTAGCACTATTAAAATATAGCTTAAAGGAGGAGATGTGCTTTTTGCCATATATGGTTTGATAGCAGCGGCGATATTTTTAGTTCTTTTTGTCTCTTCCGGAGCTTATTCAGAACGGGAACGCAGGCTTAGGATACCGGTTGTAGAATCCAAGCAGCGGAATAAAAGAGGATATCTGGCAACTGTGTTTGGGTTTCTTATTCCTCTGAGCGCAATAATCCTGAGAAGAACAAAGTTGGATTCGCGGATTAGATTAAAAATGGATGCGGCGCACATTCCTCTTACTGCCGCGGCATTTTTTAATTTTAAGATTATATTGGCAGTATTAAGTGGTTTAGGAGGTTATTTTGGTTTTAAGGATATGCCGGCAATTACGCCGGGCTTAGCGCTACTGGGTTTTTTCCTGCCGGATATCATTGTCGGTCGCAAGATTGCCAGAAGAAGAACTCTTATTGCCAAGCTTCTTCCTGAGACCGTGGATCTCCTGGGATTGTGCGTAGAGGCAGGATTAGATTTAACCACTGCCATCAGGTGGGTAGTAGATAAGGTGCCTCCAAATCCCTTGACCGAAGAGTTGGCTTTTCTTTTAGAGGAAATCAAATGGGGTAAACCGCGCAATCAAGCGTTAAAGGATATGGCTAGAAGAATAAATCTGACAGAGTTTTTTTCTTTTGTTCACGCCTTGGTGCAGTCAGACAGGATGGGAACGCCGGTGGCAGAGGCCTTTGCTATTATCTCTGAAGATACTCGTTTACATCGTTTCAATAGAGGAGAACGCATTGCCTTAAAAGCACCGATAAAGATACTCATCCCTTTAATATTTTGTATTTTGCCGGTTATAGCCATTATTGTAGCTGGACCAATAATTATTAAATTTTCTGAAGGTACTCTTACCAGCGGATTTTCTACTTCTTTCTCCCCTGCATCTCATAAATAATCTTTTACTATATGTCCATTCTGGACTAATTTCAATATAATAATGTCCAATCTGATTCTTGAAAATACTCTTCTTCTTGTTATACTTTTTTGAAATATTTTTATTAAAAGAAGATACTACACAGAGGATTTTTTATAATTATTGCAGAAAAGCTCTTTTTTTAAAGAAATAAAAATATCCCTTGTTTTCAGAAAGAATTCTTTTGTGGTTTAGGAAATTGCTCCCCAGAAATATTCAAGCAGAGCAAAAATTCAAACTGTAACAACCCGTTACATCTCTTTAACGCAAAAAAAGAGACAAAAAGAAAACGTTATCTTTTTGAGAAAAAAATAACTTGACATATAGGTATTATATGTTATACTTAAAGTGCAGAGTGGAATAAGGTACGAAAAGGCAAACTCATCGTAAGATGGGGGCGCAAAGCCACGGATCCCAAAAAAGAAATCAGGACAGCCGGGTTACCGAATACCAAAAAAGGTGTTTGATAATCCGGTTTTTATTTAGAGGATTATTAAGCGGTTTAAAAAAGTTTTATAAAAATTAATTATATGTTCAAGAGAATTCCTGAAAAAATAAAGAAGGGAATTGGGGTAAAGGGGAAAAATTTGCTTCTCTCTTTTTAATGTAGGTAAAAGAAGAAGATGGATAACCCAAAGCCACGGGAAAAACATCAGAAAGTAAGAGAGCACTTCGAGGATAAGCCACAACCGAAGTTCAAGTCCAGCTTCAAGGGTTGGATTAGAGTTGTGGCTTTTATTTTAGTGATCGTTTTTGTTCCAGAGCAAGTAGCCCAGGCAATAGAATATGATTGGCGGGTTCTTTGGCAAAGACAAGCTGCAAATACTTTCGCTCCTTCCCACATTATTAGAAACATCCAATCCTTGGATGTGCCGCTGGCAGTAAGAAATATCCTTCGAGATATATCCGGAAAGCCCGTTGATGCCATACAGCTTTCGCCCACAGTAATCCTGCGCCTTGAAAAACCGCTGAATATCTCAAAGAAGAGGATTGAAGAGATTTACAACTGGCTGCAGGGAAAGACCTGCGGTTCCAGAGCGCTTTACGATTACCTGAGATATCAGGGCGCACAAATAGAGGAGCAGGACTTGGCAGTTCTAGCCCTGACCACAGATATACTTAATGATGTGGTCAGGCCAGAAGGCAATCCTACGGTTATCAAGAATTCTCTCTATGCCTTAAGCGCGACAGCAAAGTTTTTCGGCGCAGAGCTTTATCCTGTAAAAATCTCCACACCAACATCTGAAATCCAAGGAGTCGCGCCTTTCATTGCCCACCTTAAAGGCGACCATTATATTCTTGTCAACAAAATAACCGAGGAAAAAGTTTATTACTTAGACCGGCATAAAGAAGAATTCGTTCCGTTAGAGAAGTTTTTCAAAGAATTCTCCGGATACGCCCTGGTTGCCAATCTTCAACTGTCAACTGCCAATTCCCAGATTCTAACCGAAAACGAAGCCAAGCAGGTGCTGGGCGCAAGGCAGTCTTATAGCAGCCCGACAAACGATATAATGAGCGATTTGCTTGGTCCTCCGAAATGGGAAGAATCGGCAATAAATCTGGGTGTGGCAGTAGGCACAGCAGCTTTGACGAGCTTTGTGGGAGGCACCAATTTTATAGAGACCTTTGCCATAGGCCAGGTTGCCGGCTCTGTAGGCCAGACCGCAGCTCTTATAGGTTATCGCTATGGCGGGATGAGCGCAGAAAGCGCGCAGCTTTTAGGTTATGGCGTAAGCGGCGTTGTAAGCGGCGCTTACGCTGGCCCTAAGTTTTTTAAAAATACCTTTAGTAGCTTGGGAAGCTTTGGCAAGATGTTAAGCAGTTCTCCCGCGCTCTCAGGAGCGATAATTGGCGGAGTAACCGGCGTTGCCCAAGGTTATTTAACCCAGCAGTTACAAAAGTCTTTCTCGGGTATGAATGATTCCCTGCGTTACAGCCTTTCCAGTTTCTTAGGTTCAGCAGGTGCCACTATAGGAGTAAATACCCTTCTGGGCGGGATAGGCGGAATGTCTAAAGGCGGAGGAGGGTTATTTAAGGGCGCCTGGACAGGGATTAAAGGCACTTTTATTACCCTTGAAAATGGCAAACCTCTTTTGAATAGTAAAGGCGGATACATTTTAACTCCCTTCACCGTTTCTACCATTAGTCAAGGTATTGGTTTGGGAATAGAAGCTGCTTTGTCTAAGTCATTACAACCCAGATACAGCCGTATGCTTGGACAGGCAATAGGCGCTCTTGGCGGAGCTTATTTATCCTACTCCATAGATCCTACTGTAGGCGGCAAGTGGTTTACCTCAGATAACAAGAGTTGGCAGGCAATAGGCAATGCCGCTATTGATGGTTTGCTCAGCGCAGGCATATCTTATGGTTTAACTTCTCTTGCGGATTCTTTCAAGAATAAAGAGATTATTTACGCTTCTATGCCAGCGATGACCATGCTACTTTCCAATGCCCTGTATGCCGCCTATCATAGTCTAACTGGCAGCGACTATCTGGTTAGTATCGGCGATAGAGTAATCCCTAAATCAGAACTTACCGCGGGTCAGATAGCAAATGCCACTAAGGCCGGATTCACAGATGTCATGAAATACCAATTTACGCAGCTTTCCCAAAATTTACTTACCTATGGCGGAACCCTCTCGCCAGCGAATGCAGAGAAATTAGCTCCTTTTATGGGCACTTTTAAAGTAGCACAGTTTAACGCCAAGATAACCGAGATGTTTGGCTTAGATTTACTGGCAGAGCGGGCCAGGATAGCCCGTCAGGAACTGATAAAAAAAGGTGGTAATCCCGAGGATTGGCGCAAGCAAAAGCTTTTCCCAGATTATCTGACCTCGCTGAATAATTATCTGAGTTCTACTTATCACTACGCAGCAGTAGATACCTTAGTCGACCTTGTCCAGAATGTTTACAGTAACCAGATTATGGCAAGTAACCCGAAGATAATCAAATCCCACGTGGTGAATCTAGTAAGATATGGCAAAAAAATAGATACAGGGGTATTGGGGTATGCCGCGGATAATCAGGGTCATTATAGCGTGGCGTTTAATGGAATACGTCTAAACAGAGAGTGGACTAAATCTTATGATGCCCTCAAAAAAGCTGAATTAATTAAAGGTAATCTATCAGAGTATAAAAAAGACAATAGAGTGGAGTATTCTTTTGAAGTGAATTTGACCAAGAATACGCTTAGCAGCAGCCGCAGTTTCTTTGACAAGAGAAGGTTAACTGATATAGGAGAGAGTCTAAACGCTCTGGCGAGCGAGAAAAATCCAATAGGAACAGCTAGAAATAGCGATACAATCCGGCAGGCAATCCTCAATGCCGGACCGCTCTTTGATACAGACCTTGAGATGTCTAATTATCTGTCGCGGCAGACAAGGGAAAGAAATTACTCCGTAAAGTCACACATAGCTGCTAATAAAGAAGGTAGAATTTATCTTAATGCCAATATCTATAGTGATAACAATGGCGGCTGCGAATATCAGCTGTGGATAAGCGATATTGCCAGATACAAGACAGCAGGGTTGGTAGATAAATATTCTGCAGGAAAATTTTCTAAGAATGCCGATGGCAGCTTAAGCGCAGATAATCAGAAAGGAGAGGTATATTATGGTTATGGAAGAGGATCGTCTTATGGCTATGGAGGTATTATTACTCTAACAGGAGACCAAGATAACGACTCTGCTACTCAGAGTTACGACGCCTCTTGGTCAGAATATGCGTCTACCTATGCCAGCATCTCCAATAATGTGAACGAATACAATAACTACATGTCTCAGGTGGCAAATAATTACGGCAGCACGTGGACGTCGGTATCCTCAGGAAGTATTACAGGCAGTTCCTTTTCAGGAACAGGGACTATCCCGCATTTATCA
>JAMWCI010000004.1 GCA_023818655.1 Candidatus Omnitrophota bacterium | reverse complement strand
AAAACTGGATGGATTTCATTTTCTTGGGAACCTTAATCCAGACATAAAAAGTGGCCTTCGGCAGGCGCGCCTCCAAGCCCAATGAGCACAGGCCATTTACAAGGATATCGCGCCGCTCTTCATAGAGAGCGCACATATCGGCTATATGTTGTTGCGACCCTTCCAGCGCAGCAATGCCGGCTAATTGAATAGCGGAAAATACTCCCGAGTCCAGGTTTGATTTTACCTTGGCCAATCCGGCAATAAGCTCAGGGTTACCGCAGGCCCAGCCAATACGCCAGCCGGTCATATTATATGTCTTGGAAAGTGAATGAAACTCAATACCGACATCCATTGCGCCTTTAACCTCAAGAAAACTTGAGGGTTTATAACCGCCATAACTTATTTCAGAATACGCCAAGTCTGAAACAACGATAATCTTATTTTTTTCCGCAAATGCAACAACCTCCTGATAAAAATCATTTTCTGCGGTAGCAGAAGTAGGATTATTGGGATAGTTAATAAACAATAATCTCGCTTTTTTCTTTATGCTGGGAAGAATTTTTTTTAAGTCAGGAAGAAAATCGTTCTCTTCAAGCAATGGCATAAGATAAGGCCTGCCTCCGGCCAAGATTGTACCTCCTTTATAAGGCGGATAACAGGGATCCGGTATCAAGGAGTAATCCCCGGTATTGAGAAATGCCAGAGGAAAATGGGCAATTCCTTCTTTTGAGCCAATCAAAGGCAAAATCTGCGTATCAGGATTAAGATTTACTCCAAATCTCCTCCTGTACCATTCCTGGATGGCGCGCCGCAATGCCGGCATCCCTTGGTCTAAGGCATAACGGTGATTAGCCGGATCGCAAGCAGCCCGGTAAAGCGCTTCAATAATATGACTAGGCGTGGGCTGATCCGGGTCTCCTATTCCTAAATCAATGATATCCCTGCCTTGGCTGCGCGCTTTCCGTTTCTCCTTGTCAATTTCAAGGAAAAGATAAGGCGGTAAACTTTTAATTTTCTCAGAAAGTCTAAACATTTTTTGAACTCCTGTTTCTTCGTTTCTCTGAAGACTTAAATAAACTATAATTGTTTTTTATTTTAACACATCCTGCATTGAATATAATCCCGCTGGTTTCCCATACACCCACCTTGCGGCTTTTAGCGCACCTAAGGCAAAAAGGTCGCGCGAATGCGCCTGATGCTTTATTTCTATCCTCTCGGAGTTACCGCAAAAAATAATAGTATGGTCTCCGGTTATATCACCCAGCCTTATGGCATGAACTGGAATCTCCTTATTCGTCGCCTGCCTGAGAATCTCGGCAAAACGTTTTGCCGTGCCAGAAGGGGCATCTTTTTTTGCTTTATGATGCGCCTCCACTATCTCAATACCGTAATCTTGACCTAATTTTTTTGCTATTTCAGGAAGAATAGTAAACAATACATTCGCTCCTACTGACATATTCGGAGAAAAAACCACCGGCACAATCCCAGATACTTCCTCTACTTTCTTTATCTGGTTATCGCTTAACCCCGTAGTTCCCAATACCAAAGCCTTTTTATATCTGGCTACAAAATCAAGGTTTGTCTCTGTGGCTTCTGGTGTAGTAAAATCCACGAATACATCTATCAGAAAAATCCCGTCGGGACTGGAGGAAATCTTTATCTTACCCAACTCTCTTCCTATCATTGGTGTCCCCTTTTTCTCCAAGGCGAGACTCACCTCAAAATCCTTATCCTGACAGGCAAGCTCAAAAATTCGCCTGCCCATCCTTCCGCATACACCCGCAATTCCCAATTTAATCATTCTTGTTCTTCCTTTCCGGGTTGTTGCCCTAATTCATTTTGACTTCATAAAGATAAAAATCCTTATCTTGTGCTCTCGAGTGCTGATGATAGAGCAACTTAAAATGATTAAGCCCTGCCCCATTCATGAAAAATAACTTAAAAAATAAGCTTTCTGCAAATGGACGGCTCAAAAGCATACCCTTGTATGTTGTTTTATCCTGACGGAGAATAAATGCCGCGTGCGCATGGTTGCTGTCATTATCCGTATATTCCTTCATTTCGCCATTGGAACGGTCATAATAAACTATGTAACTGGGAAGTATCCACCTCTTGGTCACAATGCCATAACCATAGATTTTCATTCTGTCTAAATCCGCTACCATAGCATTGTCAAAAAGAACGGTGCTACCTGAACCGATCCGCTTTTCTATATTATTTCCAAAATTAGTAAAACGCCAAGCTCCTTCTGTAATCCAATCCCATACGGTTTCGGAATTAAAAAATCGCATCAGAATGGCATTCTTCTCTACTTCCCGCAAAGAATACCCAAAGCGTTTCTCTGCCAGACGCAAAAAATCTGCGTTTTTGTGTGTTATGTATAGATTCCAGAAAGAGGCCTTTTTAAAGTCCCACGACATTAATTTGTTTTCTAACTGTATTGGCATTAGAGAATTGGTGTCAATAAGGATGTGCGCAGGACGCTTAGCTTCGTAGACCAATGCAAGAATTCTTTCTATGCTCCGCTGGTCAGGCGTATAACTACTCAGGAGGCGTCTTGCCTCATTTTTATCTACAAGAAACATCTTCTTAAGTAGCTCCATCGTCTTTAGCTTATCCTGCCCTAAAATAGGTAATAATTCATCAAATGCGCTGGTGGAACCGCTGGCTAACATTCTAAGAATACCCACCGCTTCTTTCTCGTTGTTGTTCAAGAGGGCGCGCGGCACCTAATATGTAACGGGTATCTGCTGGATAGCTGCACAATAAAAAGTTGCCCGTTTGGAAAAATACATAATATAGTCGCCATTCTGCCAGTGGCTACAGATAATAGCATTCGGTGGAGTTAGTTTCTGTATCTGATTGAAAACCTCCATCAGGCTATCGTTCATCATAATAAATGCACCTTGCGTTCTGACCTTATATGCATAGCGGATATTAATAAAACTGCCGCCAAGAATAAAGAAACCAAAATCCCTGTTTTGATTTTAGCGGCCTTCCGCTGGGAAGAGAAAACCTTAGCCAAGAGGCCTGTGGTAAAAATATCCAACCAATCATATATCTTTCCATAGAATATACCTACGGGTATGGCTAACAATAAAACGAATTTTCTGCTAAAATAACTAAGGACTCCTGTAACCACCCACCAGATAAACAAGGTGTAAACAATAAGTTTTCTTTCCGGGTAGGATTTTAAATAATCTTTAGAAATGAACATCCCGGCAATACCACCGATAGTACAGAGTAAAACTGTCCTGCCTCCCAACCACGATATAATTTCGGAAAAATGCACCGGCATCAATTCTACTATTTTCGCTGAGATGTTAGGCCAGAAACCATTTAGACATATGTTTGTACGGTCTGACCATATAGAGAACGGCAACAAGAATACCTGTTTTAATCCTGTTCGGCCAGAAATAATCAATACAGAACCATAAGCTGCGCCCGCAAAAATGAGTACGGATAGAGAGGTACGCAATATTCCTACTTTCAGTTGTTTTTTAGCGTCGTCTGCGATAATCCGCAGGGTATATACAAAAAGACCTGCCACAATGATATAGAAAGGTAGCCACCATACTGACCATGCTCCGGAATATATGCCTACAAATACACCTGCCAAGCAGAGATAAAAATAATGCCAACGATTATCTTTGCGAAAGGCATGGCTAAGAGTGAATAATATCAATACCGGAAAAAACACATTGTATCCATCTGTATCGAACCAGCCAAAGCTCGTATGAGTCAGAATCGTATTGGAAAAACATAGTGCCGAGACCGCCAGAAAGCTTCCTGGGTAAGATATGCCCAGCGATCTGCAAAAGGAAAACAAGAGCAGGATCATTAAAACCGTTATAAAAAGCGGATGAAGGGACAGCGCATTCATTAAAGAAAGACTGGGATTAATAAAATGAATCAGTTTATACCAATAAAACCGATGTAATAATGTGCTTTTAATGGTTCGATTTCCCTCCCTAACGGCGCATTCATGAGGTTATCGTATTCTCTGCCATCGGAACCAAGCGCGCCGAACTGCCCGGTAGCTAAATAATTTTCTATCCTGCGCATCCAACGGTAGCCATCCACCTCTTGGATATAAGGCCAACCGCGGCTGTCGCTAAAAAAATCCTTATTTTCTTTGGCCCTTTTGAAAATCTCGCGCAAAATATCTGCTTTATACTCAAACAGGTATGCCTTAAACAAACGGTAAAGAACTGCCTCTTTAGCGTTATCATATAGGTTTGGATAAACAGCAGAAATTTATTTTCCAAATTGTTTTTTATCTCAGTGTATAGCTGATCCCGGGCTAAATTATCCAGATAATAAAATCCTATGGCTGGCAGGCGAAAATATAAGTTTAAACCCAAAGAAGCAAACAGCGCAGCGATTATTCCGATTCTACGCAAGAAGTAAGGATTACCTTTTAGAGAAAGAAATTTCGTCATTCTTCCGGTTTAGAGGAGACCGAAATCCTCGAGATGTTTTCTGATTATTTCTACCTTTTCCGCAGACATTGTCGTCAGAGGAAGCCGGAGCGCAGGTTCGCACATTCCTAAGAGTCCCATAGCAGTTTTTATAGGTATGGGGTTTGTCTCTATAAACATGGCCTTTATCAGAGGTAACAGTCTGTAATGCAGCTCCTGCGCTTTCTTCAGGTTTCCTTTCTCAAATTCAGCCACAAGGCTGGCTACTTCTTTTGGCACGATGTTAGCCACCACAGAGATGACTCCTGTACCTCCGATACTCAAAATCGGAAGGGTCAGGCTATCATCACCGGAAAGCAAATCAAACCCTGCTCCGCACAACTGTTTAATGCGCGACATCTGATCAAGGCTGCCAGAGGCCTCTTTAACTGCAACGATATTTTTACAATCATCAGCCAATCGGGCAATGGTCTCTGGCTCAATATTTACACCTGTGCGCGAGGCGATATTATAAAGTATAATCGGTATGGATACGCTGTCTGCGATGGATTTAAAATGTTCGTAAAGGCCTTTTTGCGTCGGACGGTTGTAATATGGAACAACCTGAAGCGACGCATCAGCGCCGGCCTTCTCCGCATGTTTGGTCAGCATCATTGCCTCTTCCGTGGCATTCGAACCTGTACCGGCAATCACTGGAACTCTTTTTTTAACCTGCTCCACAGTAATTTCGATGACGCGGTCGTGCTCCTCGAAAGACAAAGTGGCGGATTCGCCGGTTGTCCCGCAAGGCACAATACCCGAGGTGCCGTTTTTAATCTGGAATTCAATCAGCTCCCTAAGCCCTTTCTCATCAACCTTTCCATTTTTAAACGGTGTAACTATAGCTACTATTGACCCCTTAAACATCTTGCCTCCTTTACCCTGCGTTCGGCTGATACACTAAACTGAGTTTTTTCTCCGCCCCTCAGGTCTCTTATTCTTCGTGCCAGCACCCTGTATAAACTATCTTTGCCCTGCCCTCCAACCACACATTTTTAAAACTATCGCCTTGCCTTTCAAAATAAACCTTTAAAACTTCTCTACTTTGGGTATACACATTTATCTTTCCATAATCGGTAATCCCCAATTGATAAACTGTAACTAAGGCAGAAGCAACGCTGCCAGTGCCGCAGGCAAGGGTTTCACCTTCCACTCCTCTTTCATAAGTTCTTACCTTTATAGAATGGCTATTGATAACCTCCACAAAATCTACATTAGTCCCTGCGGGCTTAAACTGCCGATGATAACGTATATGCCTGCCCAAATTAAACACATCAATCTTCTCTAACCCTTCTACAAAAACTACTGCATGGGGAACGCCGGTATGTATAAAATTAACCTCCAGTATACGGTTATTTAATCTAATGGGTATATCCGGTTTTAGTTCCATAGGGTCGGTAAGTTTAATCCTGACATTATCCTTGTTTACTTCTGCATTTATGATGCCTGCCTTAGTCTTAATCTTCAAGCAGCAACCTGTTGACTTCTTAAACTTACGACTTATATATAAAGCCACGCACCGAGCGCCATTTCCGCACATCTGTGCTTCAGAGCCATCGGCATTGAAAATACGCATCTTTACGTCTGCTACCATTGACTTTTCCAAAATTAAAAGACCGTCTGCACCTATGCCAAATTTAGGCGCGCAGATTTTTTTAGCCAAGAAACGACAATTGCTAATCGGCAACCGGCAATTTTTATCTATGAGGACAAAATCATTGCCAGAGGCAACCATTTTGGTAAAATATATTTTCATCTTTATAAACCCAATAGAAATTGCGGAATCTTTTCGTTGCGGATTAAGTCATCAAAAGTCTCGCGCTTCCTAATGACAAAAACCCGGTCACCTACCACCATTACCTCCTCAGCCCTACACCGGGAATTATAGTTACTAGACATGCTAAAACCGTATGCGCCTGCACTCATTACCGCCAGAAAATCACCTTCTTTAACCTTAGGGAGTTTTCTCTCTTTGGCTAGAAAATCCCCGCTTTCACAGATCGGGCCGACCACATCCGCCTTCTGCAACGCTGCGAACTTGCGACCTTGCAACCTTAAGGGGAGTATCTTATGATAAGCGCCATATAATGCTGGGCGGATTAAATCATTCATCCCGCTGTTTACAATAATAAACTTCTTTTTTGAGCTCTCTTTTACATAAAGCACCCTTGTCACTAGTATGCCGGCATTACCGACGATAAATCTACCGGGTTCAAGAATTATTTTTAATCCTGTCTTTTTTAGATAGGGCAATATGCGCCTAGCATATCTTTGGGCAGTCTGCGGAGTCTCTTGATTATAGACAATCCCCAATCCGCCTCCTATGTTTAAATACTCAAGACTCACGCCCTTTCTTTTCAGCTCAAGGATAAATGCGCTAATCTTTTTTATTGCCGCCACAAAAGGACCGGGGCTAGTTATTTGAGAACCTATATGAATATGCAATCCGCAGATATTAACATAAGAGAATTTATCGCGTAAAAGGATGATTTTATATGCACTCTTTAAATCAATGCCAAATTTATTGGTTAGTTTTCCTGTGGTAATAAATTTATGCGTGCCCGCTTCCACATCCGGATTTATGCGTATGGCTATACGCGGCACCTTACCTAGCATCCGGGAAACGCGATTAATGGACTCCAACTCTGGAAGGGATTCCACATTAAAAAAGAGGATTCCCTTTCTTACTGCCTCTTCTATTTCTTTCTCAGTTTTTCCTACTGAGGCATAAACTATCTTCTCCGGAGGGCATTCCACCTTTAAAGCACGGAATAATTCCCCTCCAGAAACAATATCTAGACCAGCGCCCTTATCCACCAAGCCCTTCAGGATAGCAAGGTTGGAATTTGCCTTTACCGAGTAACAGACCAAGGCATCCACTGGTCTGAAGGCACTTTGTAATTTGAAAAAATGGTCAATGATGGTGCGGTAACTATAAACGTAAAGAGGAGTGCCGAATCTCCGGGCTAAATCCTCTACTTTTACCGCTTCGCAATAAAGATGATTGTTTTTATATTTGAATTCGTGCATTATTTATTATCGCGGCCTTAAGTTTCAATGGAGAATTCATCCCAATCTTTGGTTCCATCTCTGTATCTGTAAGATTACCTGTTTTGGGTTTGTCCCGCCGTAGGATTTTTTAAGATTTACCGAATCCCAGGCATTTATAATCTTCTTCACATCACTGCCTAATTTCGGTGAGTATCTTTTTAATTCCTTATCAGTTAACCGGGATATAGCTGCGCCTTTATCCAGACACTCCTTCACCATTTTTCCAACGACATCGTGCGCTTTTCGGTAAGAGAGACCTTTCTTAATCAGGTATTCTACGATATCTACAGAAAAAAGAGATTCATCTTTTATGCGGGAAGCCACTGTTTCCTTATTAATGGCGATATTTCCAAAAAGAGAAATGAAAATTCCCAGAATCTCTTTAGTGGTATCAATGGCATCAAAGAGCGGAGGTTTATCCAGCTGAAGATCCCGATTATAGGAAAAGGGTATGCCCTTCATCAGGATAAGCACGCTGGACAAATTTCCTTGCATTCTTCCCGCATAGCCCCGGATTAACTCCAAGACATCTGGATTCTTTTTATGAGGCATAATACTGGAGCCGGTACAAAACGAAAAATCTATATCAATATAATTAAATTCCTTGGTTGACCAAAGAATAAGGTCTTCGGCAATGCGCGACAGATGCACTGCCATAATAGCTAAATCACTGAGGACTTCAATGATAAAATCCCGGTCAGCTACGCTATCGATACTATTTGCAGTAATGGACTTAAAACCAAGCTCTTTCCTCACAAACTCTCTGTTAATAGGCAAACTTGTTCCGGACAACGCCCCACTTCCTAGTGGCATACTATCCAGCCGTTCATAGGCATCAAGAAGCCGGGTCTTATCCCTCTGCAGGCCTTCTATATAAGCCAGCAGATGATGTGCCAGGAGTACGCACTGGGCTAGTTGTAAATGCGTATAGCCCGGTATAATCACATCT
Source organism: Candidatus Omnitrophota bacterium (assembly GCA_023818655.1). GTDB lineage: Bacteria > Omnitrophota > Gorgyraeia > Gygaellales > Profunditerraquicolaceae > JAMWCI01. The sequence goes on along the minus strand of JAMWCI010000004.1, from coordinate 33,445 downwards.
ATATTCTTCTTGGCGAACTTTAATATTGCCTTCTGTAGGCCGGTTAACAACTCTGTAATCTGACAGATTTGGTCTTTTAGATACATCCTGATATCCAAGGCAATCTGGTCGTTCCGTGAACGCGCTGTATGCAACTTGTAGGCAGCAGGACCTATCTTTTTAAAAAGCGCCTCCTGAATATTGGAATGCACATCTTCTGCAGAGGAATCAAATTTAAATCTGCCTGATTTTACATCCTCTAAAAGCGCATTTAATCCTTTTACTATTAATTTCGCATCTTGCCGGGGGATAATTTTCTGAATCCCCAGCATTTTGGCATGAGCAATACTGCCTAAAATATCATACACTGCCAACTGCTTATCAAAGTTAATACTGGAGGTAAATTTATTAGTAAGAATACTTGTTTTCTTGGGAAATCTAGAACCCCATAATTTCTTTGTCATTATTTTCTCCGATTTACAATTTATTTAAATTAAAAAATATCTATCTTCTATTTTTGATATGGCATACCCCAGATTTTAATAAATCCTTCTGCGAGTGACTGATTGAACTTGTCTTCTTTTCCGTAGGTACTTAATTCCTTTTTATAAAGCGAATGAGGAGAACTCCTGGCTACAGCTGTACAATTTCCTTTATAAAGTTTAAGCCGCACTTTTCCAGTTACGTGTTTCTGGGTTTTCTCCACAAAAGCATCCAACGCCTCTTTTAAAGGCGAATACCATAATCCGTAATAAACTAGCTCTGAATATTTCAGGGCAATCATCTCTTTAAAATGGCTCAACTCCCTGTCCAGGGTGAGGGCTTCTAATTCTTTGTGTGCAGTAAATAGGATAGTGGCTGCCGGCGCTTCATAAATTTCCCGTGATTTAATGCCAACCAGCCTATTCTCTATCAAATCACTCCTGCCTACGCCATAAGTTCCGCCGACCTCATTAAGATGGCTAATCAACGTCTTTAGTTTATACGCCTTTCCATCTATCTTTTTAGGGATGCCTTTTACAAATGCAACATCGATATATTTAGGATACCCTGAATGTTGCGTTTGGCTCTTGGTAATTAAATAGGCGTCTTCCGGCGGCTCCCTCTCCAAATCTTCCAGTATGCCCGCCTCAATGCTTACCCCCCAGATATTCCGGTCAATACTGTATGGCTTTTTCTTGGTAACATCAATGGGGATATTGTGCATAAGGCAATATTCAATCTCTTCTTCCCGCGATTTGAACTCCCAGCTCCTTACCGGCGCAATAACTTCCAGTTTGCTGTCCAATATGCCTATACTGACTTCAAAACGCACTTGGTCATTGCCTTTTCCAGTGCAGCCGTGCGCTACAGCCTCGGCTTTTTCCTTATGCGCAAGCTGGACTAGATATTTGGCGATTAGTGGTCGACCAAGGGCGGTAGCCAGAAGGTACTTTCCTTCGTATATTGCGTTGGCTTTTAGCGCCGGCAAGACAAAATCCTCTACGAATTCATCCTGAAGGTCTTTGATATAAACCTTGGCTGCGCCAGCAGCAAGCGCCCGTCCTTCAATCTGCGCAAAACTTTCTCCTTCACCTAAGCCCTGACCTAAGTCAGCCACAAAACAAATTACCTCGTAATTGCGCTCTTTAAGCCACCGTACAGCACAAGATGTATCCAGCCCTCCTGAATATGCCAGTACTACTTTTTTCTTCATAAAAACCCCTCTTGCTAATTACCCAATAATTTAATCAATATCGCCTTTTGCACATGCATCCGATTTTCTGCCTGGTCAAAAACAATGGAATTCTTGCTATCCATTACCTCGTCTGTAATCTCTTCTCCCCGATGGGCTGGCAGGCAATGCATAATCAAAGCCATGGGCTTGGCAACCCGTAGCAGCTTTTCATTAACCTGAAAGTCCCGGAATATCCTTTTGCGCTCCTGCGCCTCTTCCTCCTGGCCCATACTCGTCCAGACATCAGTATAAATTACATCTGCATTTTTAACCGCCTGATGCGGATTATCAAAGAGAATAACCGAAGATTTTTTGGCTTTGGCAATCTGCTTAGATTCCTCTACCACCTCTTTTTTTGGCTCGTAACCGGAAGGTGTACCTATATGTATATCCATTCCGGTCTTTGCGCAGGTATAAAGAAGAGAATGCGCCACATTGTTTCCGTCTCCTACATAGGCCAGGATAATCCCTTTTAGTCTCTTAAGCTTTTCCCGCACCGTATATACATCCGCCAATGCCTGACAGGGATGTTCAAAATCAGAGAGGCCGTTAATAACCGGCACGCTGGCTGACTCGGCCATCTGCAATATCGTCTCATGCGCATATGTCCTTAAGACTATGGCATCCGCATACCGTGAAATGGTTTTTGCTACATCATGGATGGATTCTCTCACACCGAGATTTATCTCATGAGGAGAAAGATACAATGCGTTCCCGCCCAACTGATACATCCCCACCTCAAAAGAAACCCGTGTCCGGTTAGATGGTTTCTGAAAAATAAGCACGATGGTCTTTCCGCTTAATGCCTTAGTAAACTTTTCTTTCTGCCGCTTGAGTTTATCCGTCAATAAAAAAATCTCTTCTATCTCCGCGCTTTCCAAATCCTTTACTGAAATAAAATCTTTTTTCATCTTGCCTTCTTAATATTCAAGAAACCTATCCAGAATACTCCTTGAGAACCTCATCGAGTATCTGCAATGCCGCATTAATCTCTCTACCGGTTATGTTTAAGGCAGGCATCAGGCGCAAGACGGTATCATGAGTACAGTTAATCAACAAACCCTTTTCCAGGCATTTCTCCACTATTATCTTTCCGGAGATATTCAATTCCACTCCTATCATCAGACCTAAACCCCGCACCTCCTTTATGACCGGATATTTATCTTTAAGCAGGTTAAGCTTTTCAAAAAGGTATGCGCCTTTCTCCTGCGCGTTGAGGAGCAACTTTTCTTTTTCTATTGCCTCCAGCACTCCCAGCGCTGCCCGGCAGACAACCGGACCGCCGCCAAAAGTAGAGGCGTGCATACCCGGTTGAAGGATATCGGCTATCTCTTTCTTGACTACCATAACTCCTATGGGTAACCCGCCACCCAAGGCCTTGGCTAAGGTCAGGATATCCGGCGCCATCCCATAATGCTGATAGGCAAAAAGTTTGCCTGTCCTGCCAATTCCCGTCTGCACCTCATCAATAATTAAAAGCAGATTCTTTTCATCGCAAAGCATTCTTAAGCCAAGCACAAAATCCTTAGTTGCCACATTTATTCCACCCTCGCCCTGAATCAACTCCAGCATCACCGCAACCGTCTTTTCATTTACAGCGTTTCTCACCGCGTCGATATCGTTGAATTTAACGCTCTTGAAACCCGGCACCAGCGGTTCAAACCCCTCCTGATATTTTTTCTGTCCGGTAGCGCTAACCGTAGCCATCGTCCTGCCGTGAAAGGAGTTTTCAAAAGTGATAATTTCACATCTGCCTTTACCGAATTTGCGGGAAAACTTTATCGCGGCCTCGTTTGCCTCTGCTCCGGAATTACAGAAAAAGACCTTTGCCGGATAAGAACGCAAAACAATCTCTTCTGCCAGTTTCGCCTGTTGGATGTGATAGTAATTATTCGGTATAAAAATCAGCTTGGATATCTGCTCCCTTACTGCCGAAACAACCTTGGGGTGGCAATGCCCTAAATTCCCTACGCCCCAGCCAGGAAAAAAATCCAGATACTCTCTGTTCTGAATATCCCAGAGCCGAGAACCTTTGCCTTTGACAAATATCAAAGGCGCTTTGCTGTAAGTAGGCATTATATTCTCTTTGTAACTCTGGAACACCTCTTGCTTCTTCATCTTATAATCTTACCCTCTGTCAATCTACCGATTAATCAGTTACTGAACTATCTCCGTTCCTATTCCTTTGTCCGTAAAAATCTCCAGCAATAAACCGTGCGGCGTGCGGGCATCAATGATATGCGTTTTTTTGACTCCCGCGGTTAAGGCGTCAATACAGGCCATTACTTTAGGAATCATCCCCTGTTGTATAATCTTATCGGAGATAAGCTGGGTGGCTTCCGCGGTAGTCAAAGTAGAAATAAAAGAATTCTGGTCTTCGTTATTGCGCATAATCCCTTTGACGTTTGTAAAGAGCACTAGCTTCTCCGCTTTGAGAGAAGCGGCAATAGCCGCTGCCGCCTCATCGGCATTTACATTGTAAGCCCTCTTATCCCTGCCGATACCCATTGGCAAGATTACCGCAACCCTGTCTTTTTTTAATTCGTTCATTATCGGCTCATTATTGATAGCGATGATATGCCCCACCAGACCCAAATCTACCTTTGCCTTTTTCTTTTCTGTCTGAATGATATCATTATCTTTACCGTTTAATCCCGCTGCTTTTGCGCCAAGCGCGTTAATCTCTCTGACAATAAGGTCATTTAAAATCTGCAATTCTTCTTCAACCATCTTCACCGTTTCTTCATCAGTAACACGCATACCGTCTACAAATTCCGTTTTTTTACCCAGAGAACGCATCCGTTCACTTATATTAGGGCCACCTCCATGCACCAGCACAGGTTTTATCCCCATAAAAGTCAAGAAGACGATATCTTCCAGAACGCCACTGCGTATTTTCTCTTCGCCAAGGATACTGCCACCGTATTTTATGACGATTATCTTCTTGTGAAACTTCTTAATATACGGCAATGCCTCAATAAGGACATCTGCCTTTTTAATCGCCTCTTCCATAAATCCCTCTCCGACCCAACACAATTAATTGTACCGGGCGTTTATCTTAATGTAAGCCGGCGTTAAATCCGAAGTGTATATTGTCGCCGATGCCTTTGCCTGACCAAGGCTTACATCCACAAAAATATCTTTCCTGTTTAAATTGCTCACCTTGACTTTAAGTTTATCCTCCCTTGCCCTGACGCCGCTTGCGCCTATAGCAGCGACAATACGGCCAAAGTTCGGATTTTCTCCATAAATAGCGGTTTTAAAAAGATTGGAATTGGCAATAGCCAATGCCGCGGCCTTGGCCTCTTTAAAACTTGCGGCCTCCTTTACTGTTATCCGGATAAATTTTGTCGCGCCTTCTGCATCCCGGACAATCATCTTTGACAACTCAAGACATACCTTTCCCAATGCGCTCATAAATATGTCAAAGTTAGCATGAAGGTCTATCAGATGGTTATTGCTTGCGCCATTGGCTAAAAGCATCAGACTGTCATTAGTGCTCATACAACCATCCACGGTTATACAGTTAAAGGAATTGTCCACTGCCTTTGAAAGCGCATTATCCATTGCCCTCTTGGTGATGTTGGCGTCGGTCAAAATAAAACACAGCATTGTAGCCATATCTGGCGCAATCATCCCTGCGCCTTTGGCTATGCCACAGACTGTTACCGTAACCTTGCCTATCTGGAAACGCACGGTTATCTCTTTGGCAAAGGTGTCTGTGGTCAAAATTGCCTTCTTGGCTTGGTTAATACCTTCCAGAGATAAATTTCTCACAAGTGCTGGGATAACCCTTTTTATCTTATCTACCGGAAGACGCCTGCCAATGATGCCAGTGGAAGCGGAAAGGATGTTTTTATAACTTATCCCAAGATATCCAGCAAGAGACCGAGAAATCTCCTTGGTGTCTTTTATCCCTATAACACCGGTAAAGGCATTGGCATTACCGCTATTGACAATAATTGCCTGAAAATCTCTGCCTGTCTTCAATATTTCTTTATTTACCTTGATTGGAGCTGCGGCAAGACAATTCTTGGTGAATTTACAACTTGCCTTTGCGAATATATCAGAATAAAAAAGCGCAAGATCCGGCTTTCCTGACTTCTTTATGCCGCAACTGACTGCAGAGGCAGCAAACCCCAAAGGCAGAATTGCTTTCTTATATACCTTCATACCAACGCCGTTTGCTCTCCGAAGCCATGCATTATATTCATATTTTGCACTGCTTGGCCGCTAGCGCCTTTAAGAAGATTGTCAATAGCTGCCACGATGATTACTCTCTCTTTTTCCTCTTTTATAGCGATATCGCAGAAATTGGTATGGATCACATCCTTTAACCGCGGGTAATCCCTTTCTTCCCGCACCCTGACAAACGGTTCTTTTTTATAAAACTTCTTATATAAATTTATTAACTTCTGACCCTGTGAATTGACGACCTTCTGGTTTTTTTGCGCATATATGGTCGCTAAAATCCCCCTGTTTAAAGGTAGTAGATGCGGGACAAAGGTTACTTTCAACTTTTTGCCTGCCAGCTTGGAAAGTTCCTGATTAATCTCTGGTGCGTGCTGATGAACATTCACCTTATATGCCTTAAAGTCTTCATTTACCTCGGAAAAGAGAAATCCTTCAGCAATCTTTCTTCCTGCGCCGGTGACCCCTGACTTTGCGTCTATAACAATGGTCTCTGTCTGGATAAATCCTAACGCTACCAGAGGAGCCAGCGCCAGTATGCTTACCGTCGGATAACATCCGGGATTAGCGATAAGCTTTGCGGTTTTAATATCCTGCCGGTAAAGTTCTGGCAAGCCATAAACTGCGTCTTTGACATCGTCTTTATCCGTATGTTTTACCTGATAAAACTTCTCGTATACTTTAAGGTCTTTAAGGCGGAAATCCGCGCTCAAATCAATAACCCGCTTGCCTGCCTGCAATAGTCTTGGCACTATCCCCATGGAGACAGTATGCGGCAACGCCAGAAACACTACATCGCATAAAGAGATTATCTCTTTAAGGTCTGGTGTATTGCAAAAAAGATCTGTCCTGCCCGTAAATTTAGGAAATATCTCCTGAATCTTCACGGGTTTGTCTACCTTTGCCGAAACACTTCTTATCCGGACTTGCGGATGTCTAAGAAGGATATCCAGCAGTTCCTCGCCGGCATAGCCAGTAACGCCTATAATTCCTACGTTAATCATCATCTGCCTCTTTCTTATTATACGCCCATATTAAGCTAAAAAATATAGGTAGTCAAGTATTTTTATCGTCGGAAATAAAAAATCCCGCTAGTCCAGCGGGACTTTTTATTCTATATATTTAACTATGAATTATTAACTATACAGCATACTACCTCTTTGTCCACTGGAAACGTTTGCGCGCGCCCTTCTGGCCGTATTTCTTGCGCTCCTTGGCGCGGGGATCCCGCGTCAAAAACCCCTCTTTGCGCAGGAAATCTTTTACCGAGGGCTCTACCTGGATAAGCGCGCGGGAGATACCATGCCGCAATGCGCCTGCCTGGCCAGTAAGGCCTCCGCCTTTAATATTGGCAATCACATCGTATCTATCCGACAGACTTGTCATTACCAAAGGCTGCTTTACTATAATCCGGTCTGTCTCGCGCAAAAAATATTTATCGTAAGGCCGGTTGTTAACCGTAATCGTTCCCTTGCCAGGAAAGAGCTGCACTCTGGCCACAGATTCTTTACGTCTTCCCACTGCCATAGTTTTTACTATTCCTTCCATTTATGAATTATACCTCCAATACCACAGGATGCTGAGCGGTATGATAATGCTTATCATCAGAATATACCTTTAACTTTTTAATTAAATTGCGACCAATGGGGCCCTTGGGAAGCATCCGCTGTACTGCCAATTTTACCACTACCGTCGGTTTCTTATCCAGCATAGTTGCCAGACTAACTTCTCTTAAACCTCCGGGATACCCAGAATAACGCCGGTATACCTTCTGCTGCAACTTTCTTCCGGTAACCTTTATCTTGGCGGCATTAATGACAATTACTCCATCTCCGGTATCAAGGTGCGGAGTAAATATTGGCTTATGTTTTCCGCGCAGGATTAAGGCAATCTTTGCCGCTAACCTGCCAAGGATTTTATCCTTGGCATCTACTAGATACCAGCATCTCTGTATATCTTTTTTCTTGGGTGTGTATGTTCTCTTCATAGAAAAAAAAGTATAACATAAAATTTAATGAAGTCAAATATAATTTTATACAACGCGAGCGCAAATTAATAACAAAAATAGAAACATCGTCTTTTTAAAGAGCACTTACCCTCCTTCTTTAAGATATGACAAAATCGTCAAAATCAGAAAAGACCTACTAGTCTAACCTCGGAAACGACTTTAACTTTTCTTGTGTGTCTCTGGTAAAGATGTATAAAAAACTAAAATATTTATTGCGCAAATTTTTTATTTTTGATACGGGGTTATTATTAACAATGATATGAGAATAAAAAATATAATGCTGCTGCTTAATATTATGCCGGCGTTAAGCATACTACTGGATAACTTTAATAGCAGGGCGTTTAATCCAAGTAGAATACACACAAGAAAAATAAAAAATACCGCTCCTTTATTTCCTAAGCCTATTTGCGACAATCTATAGTGAAAGTGGTCTTTGCCTCTATACTCAAACAGTTCCACAATATTCCTTATCTTTTTAAAAATAAACCTTTCAAGGGTAGTAGTTGCGATGTCGTATATGGGCACCGCGAAAATCAAAATAGGAATAATCATGTCTATCGGATTGCTTTCCACTATCCAATCTCCTATTATAGCCAACACTGACAGCATAAACCCTATCCAGTAACTCCCCGCGTTGCCCATAAAAATCTTATTGCGGAAAAAATTATGCGGGAAAAAACCAAAACAGGAACCGATAAAAATAACTAATATGTCTCCCAAGATGACTTGTTTGGTTAAATGCGTAAATATAAAAAAGAATCCGGCGCTTATAATAGATACCCCAGCCAACAAACCATTTAGCCCGTCAAGATAATTAAAGGCATTAGTCATACCCACTATCCAGAAGAGGGATAAAAAATAATTTCCGAATATTCCTACGACATTATTCGACAGGAATGTAAAGCAAATACCGTCTTTTATGATGATGCTGGCAGCGATAATCTGGATAAGCAGCCTGACTATGGAAGAAAGCGGTCTTATATCATCTATTAATCCACTTATAAAAATTATCGTGGCTGCAAAGAATAAGCTGGTGTATGGACGGCCTCCTTCTTTTAGGAGAAAAAATACGGTAAGCATAAAAGAAAGATATATAGCCAGTCCTCCTAAAAGCGGTGTAGAATGGCTGTGTATCGTATCGTTGCCAGGATGGTCTAATACTTTAAATCTCCACGAGAGCCATTCACAGAGATATGTTAAAAAAAATGACAGGAGAAAAGCTAAGGCAGAATAAACTGCAATCATCATGCTATATCCATTAAAAACCTGGAGGCCTTGAATCCCTCTGCATACTTGACCCGCGCTTGAAATCCCCGGTAATTAGCGCAGGAGATGGCGCTTTCCAAGATAGAGAGTTTCTCTACTCCGGTCTTAGATACTTGCGAGCGGTGTATGGAGAGTAACTTCAGCTTGCTTTTAAGTACGCTGGTTATATCTACAAAAATATCCGCAGTAAAATTCTGCGTCGTAGGAACCTCGTAAAAAAGAACTTCTTTGATGTAACGTGTGGCAGATACGCCGGCGCTGGCTGCGGCGCGATGATCCTGATGAACATCGTCCCAATAATTTAAGAAAACAATATCCGGCGAAACTCTCTGCACCACTCTTTCTATCTTTAATATCAACTCCCTGCTGCCAACTAATTCTGTATCTTTAAATCCACCCCAGAAAATATTTTTTGTCTTAATAAACTTCGCGGCAGCCTCCTGTTCTTTTATGCGTATCTTAGGGTTGCCTCCAAAACTACCATCTGTCAAGATTAAGAGGAAAACAGAGTGGCCGTTTCTACTATATTTTAGAAGGGAACCGCCGCAACCAAACTCTATATCGTCCGGATGAGAACCAATTGCCAAGATATTCATAACCTCTATATCCTTTTATTTAAGTATAAGTATTTATTTTTTATTATATCATACCCATCGAACTAACAGCAAACATTTTCTTAAAATCTTACTAATGCGTTATATTTTTTACATTAAATACACTTTGAGATATGCTAGGCACAGAGTGTCGAAAACTCCTAGTGCGTATCCTACAGCACATTCAACAAAAACAAAACTCTTAGGTACTACTAAGTAAGATACGCAATGAATCCGGACCGTGGTTAAACAAGAGGTCTATGGCAGACATAAAAGGAACGAAACCTTGGTAGCGTTGAGCATATTCGGGATGTCTAAAATCTTGATACACCAGCTTAATATTATTACTCCTAAAAAGTTCCTCGTTTAGATAGTTTTTCCCTCCGCTTCCAGAAAGATAAGTATCCGCCTTTAAGGTCTTGCATATGTCAATAATGCGTTGCGTATTAATTGTTTTTATATTAAGCTCGGATTCAAAGTATATTTTTTTAGTTATCCCCAGAAATTCGTTAATCTTTTTTATAATGTATATATTCAAATCTATCAACCGCTCCCATTGCATCCCATACAGGTCGTTAAAGAAACTTTTATAAGTGTTAAAAAAACTCGCCTGGGCGTAGTTTAAGGTAATGGCCCTCCAGTGCTTCCTGCTCCATCCCTGAGAATTATCTATATAAACTTCTGAGATATTGGGATACGCATGTCCTTTTATAATGGGGACCGTAAGCCACATCCAACCATTACTCGTCCTTATCCGGTTGCGATTCTGATACTCCCTGTGTTTATACTGTACATTATCCAGAAATACAAAAATATCGCTCTGACATATCTTATGAAAATACCCCAGCCATGGAAGATACTGCGGCTGATGCACAGAGACAATCACTGCGCTACCTCACTATAGATAGAATCGATTTCGCTGACCATCTTTTTAACAGAAAATCTTTCGCTCACCCATTCTCTGGCAGCCGCAGACATTGCGTTTCTTAACTTTTCATTTTTAAGAAGACTGGAAATTGCCAATTTCAATTTCTCCGAATCTCTGGAAGGAACAAGTAATCCCGTAATATTTTCTCTCACAACCTCTGGTATCCCACCTACCCTCGTGGCCACTACAGGAACCCCCATCCCCTGCGCCTCAATGAGCACCCGGCCTATAGCTTCATTCAACGAAGGCTGCACCAAAATGTCTAAAAAAGAAATTATATCCAAAACATCATCTCTCCATCCCGTAAAAATAACCCTGCCGTTCAATCCCCACCTTTTGACATCCCTTTCCAACCTGCGGCGTAAACTGCCATCTCCGACTATAATGAATTTTACTTGCGGATTCTCTTCTGCTATGCCTCTGACTGCTCTTATGAAGTAGCTTGGGCCCTTGACTGGCTCTAAACGCGAAACCATTCCCACTATTTTCTGGGCAGAACTTAAATTAAACTCCATTCTCTTACTCTCTCTTAAATCACTATCTCTGTCTTTCGGCCCCAAGGATAAACCTGAGGTGATGCCGCGGATTTTACTTTTTTCCGCAACTCCAAATTCCACCAAGTCTCTTTTCTCAGACTCACTCAGCACAACTATTTTTGTTGTAAACCTGCTTAAGAACCGCTCGATAAAAATAAGCAACCTGCTTGTGACAGGATTGAAATATCCGTAAAAATTATGTCCGTGCGGCATGTGGATTATTCTGCGCGTTCCGGCTAAATATGCCGCTGGTCTTGCCAAAGCGCCGGCCTTTGCAGTATGGGTATGGACTAAATAAAATTTTTCCCTGCGAAATATACTGTACAGCCTAAAGAATGCAAAGAGATCGCGCCACGGATTTATATCTCTCCTTAACCAAGGCACTACAATGAGGTTATTTTTAAACTCCTCCAGGAATTTCTTTGTAGAAACGCTGGGATGTTCTGTGGGTCCGATAATAAGTTTTATATCGTATCTGGTTTTATCCAATGCCGTACAGATGGTCATTATTATATCGGGCGAGCCTCCCCAGTCCATACGCGTAACTACCTCCGCTATTTTTAATCTATCCATATCTCGCAGCAGTGTTTTTTAGTATCTATACAATTCAGTGCATCTGCAACATACAGGAAACAATTTATTTTTTTTTAGCCAGAGGCGAAATTTAACCGCCTTTTCGTTATTCCAGAGTTTGGTAAGTCTATCCTTTTTTATATTGCCGTAGGAGTAGCTGGAGTTTAAACACGGCCTGACTTCTCCATCAGGGAAAATGTACGCTACCACCCAAGGACTCAGGCATCTTGCTTTATATTCCGGAGGAAAATAAATGGCTCTATTGTAATAATCCCTCAATCCCTGATAAGAGAAATTCGGGTAAAATTCTACGCGGAAAGGATATTGTTTTGACAATATCTTATCCATCTTGTTATATAAGATAGCGGGGTCTATACCTGGTTCAGATATAAAGCCCTCCCATGCAGTTGATTCGCAATTCAAGAAAGAATCGTATTTTTTTTGCCGCTCCAGAGTTTCGCTGTTTATAAAAATAAGATTATGAAAGGTTAAAGAGTCAGCAAAGGTTTCTTCTGCCACGCCTATCAATTCCTCTAACTCCGTATAATTATATCTGCTGATTGCGCACTGCAGGTTTATATAAGGTTTATTGTATGAATTTCTCTTCTTAATATCGTGTATACATCTTAAGCCGCTGGTTATTTTAGCGAATAATCCGGGCATTCCGCGAATCTGGTCATGAAGATCGCCGGCGCCGTCCAATGAGACATTCAATTCATCCAATCCGCTTGCGACAATCTCATTTGCTTTTTCTGTAAGGAGGGTGCCGTTGGTAATCATCAGACAGTGCATCCTTTTCTGTTTTATGTAACTTATCAACTCTATGCAATTACCATAAAGCAATGGCTCTCCTCCAAAAAGCGTAATGTTTGGCTTAAAAAAGAAAATATCGTCAATTAATGAATAAAGCTTATCTAACGCAATCTCGGATTGAATAATACTCGACGCATATCTTTTGGTAATACCGCCATCGCCCCATTGGCCACACATCTTACAACGTAGATTGCACCTGTTGGTTAAAAACATAGTCAATGATTCCGGATAACTACTACGGCCACTCCTTAATCTGTAGGCAGCATAGGCCCTTAAGCGCTTTGTAAACACTTTAAAGGCGTAACCTGGTTGCGTAAAACTTTTTCCTAAAAATCTCTTTAGGTTTCTTCGCTGTATCATCTCTCTTTAATAACTGCGGCTAACCTTAAGAGTGCTTGCCGCTCTACGGCAGGATGCACAGGTAAGGTCAACAAATGCTCTGCCAGATACCGGGCATTCGGGAATTCCCTGCCATTGCACCCCAAATCAAACATATCATACAGCGGCCTGCCATACATCCTAGAACTCTCAAAACCGCTCTTCCACAATAACACTTGTGTTTTTTCCAGTCGTTTAACCTCTTTAAATAAAAGCGGAAAGCGGTTAAACACCGGATATACCTGCTTGTCTACCTTTGGCAAGATAACCCCTTCTACATTATTCAACGATTCAAGGAGAAAAACGCCATTCTCATGCCGCTTTACAAAAATATCCTCTTGCCTGCGCATAAGGATTAACCCGAGTCGGATATAAAAGTCTTCTATCCTTCTAGGTATTATCTTCTTTGGCGGTGTGGTTTCTCTAAAAGACGAGGATAATCCAAAGCATAGACCGTATACATAAGGATTGGTGCCTATTGAAAAGGCGAGCGCTTTTAAGGGAGCTAATATATCGCATAAGAACTTGTTGCTGCTTAATAGGGAGATATTTTTCTCTATCAGAACTGCTATCTCTGGATTATTGGTAAGAACGCATCCACCGCCGCATATGGGCATATTTTTCCCGCGCTTGAAGCTAAAAAATGCCGCATCGCCAAAAGAGCCCGTAATCCTGCCTCCTATTCTGGTCCCCAGCGATTGGGCGCAATCCTCTATAATGAATACCTCTGGAGGAACCATAGATTTTAACTCTTGAATATGGCGCATACCAATTCCGAAACTATGTACGCAAACTATGGCTAATGTTTTTTCAGAAACAGAATCTAAGACAGACGCTATACTGGCATTAAAATCCTCCAGTGACACATCGCATAATACAGGCTTCAGGCCCGCCTTTAAAACTGCCACCACAAGACTGCCGGCCGTATATGCTGGAAGGATTACCTCCTGTCGTGCAGATATTTCTTTTAATGACCTCAAGATGAAATAAAACGATGAGGTTCCCGAATCAAATATATATACATATCTCATCCCTGCAAAGCAAAGAAAGGCAGATTCAAATTCGGCCAAGATATCAACGCTACGGATAAAATTGAAAGCGCAAAGAAGTTCTTTTATGCTTGCCGATGCGCCTATTATAGGTATTCTCTTTAACATTCCTTGATTGCTTCTACGATTATTATAGGCGAAAATGCCCTCAACCAATGATGTTCAAAAAACTTAGGAATAAACCTTCTATTCAATACTCTAAAGTTTGCACTTTTTATAAAAGAATTTATCATTTCTGTGCTGAACGTATTTAATGGTAACGGTCCTAATGTTTCATCGTAATAACGCGCCAGTCTGTATTTAAGATTGAGCAATTTATTTAACGAATTGCGGTACTCAAAAATTATCTTCCCGCCTTTTTTGCATATACGCATCATCTCTGACAATGCCATCTTAAGGTAGTCTATGGACGGCATATTGATAGAAGTATTTATGCAAATAACGGTATCAAAACATTCATCGGAAAATGGCAAATACCCTGCTTCGCCCAATACGAAATGCATATTGGCAAATCCCTCCTGCAAAGATTTATCTTTTAGCTGCGAAAGTATCTTCCTGTTATTATCTAACCCCCATATCTCTAATCCGTTATGACACTGGGCTAACTTTACGAGAAATAAACCTTCGCCACACCCTATTTCGACTACCCGTCCGTTAATTTTTTTGCATAAATTAAATACCTCGATCCTAACTTGGCTCTGCCAATGTCCGACAGAATACTCTCCTCTTTCCTCTGGCTTAGAAGTTAACGTGTGGACTAAATAATACAACTTCGCGATAAATCTCATTGTCTTTCTACCACTCCCCTTATCTTATGGCGCAATAATCCTAAAGACGCCTCCAGCACTTCCTCCGGAGATATGTTTCTTAAACAGTCTGTCTTCTTGCAACTTGTCTTATCGCAGGGAGCGCAACCTGACCTTTTATACATTACCACAGCCTTATTGGAAATGCTCCTTGGATCAAAGCGGTTAATATATCCGGGACCAAATATAGCTACAAGCGGTGTATTCAGTATAGCTGCGATGTGCATCGGCCCGGTATCATTGGCAATATAAAGGCTGCACATACTTATCAACGCGCCTAACTCTCCTATACTGAGTCTTTCTTCAAGATTGATTATCTTCACCCCTGTTTTTCTGCGTATCTGTTCTATAATAATTTTATCTTGGGCGTCTCCAGTAACTATAAACTTACATTGTATTTTTTTGTCAAGCCATTCTATAACCTTGATAAAATTCTCAACCGGCCAGCGGTGAGATGGCTTTCCGCCAGGATGCACTCCTATCAAAACATCCTCTTGAGTTAAGCCTGCGTTTCTTAAAAACTGCTTCATCTTCTCTTGGTGCTTATCTATATTCAATTCTATCTTTCTGTCACAAATCCCTGCCCCTAACGCCCTTGCCGTGTCTATGTCATACTCCATCTCATGATGATTGCCCATGGTAGTTTCTGGGACCTTAATATCAAAAAAGAACCCCCTGTTATCTGTATTGCGACCGGCTGAGCAAGAGCCGTTTATTGTTTTCACAAGCAAAAACATCTTGATTGCACCTATCCAGTCTGTTATAGTGCGCATATTTACAACCAGGTCGTATCTTCTGCGCCTTAATCTTGATAATAATCTTGCTGTATTTAGGATACCTTTATGACGTATAAATACAGTATCAAATAAACCTAACTCCTGAGCTGCTTCTGCTATCCGTTCAACAACCAATATATCAAAGATAGAATTTTTATACAACTCTCTTAGCGATTTTATGGCGACACTGGAAAATAGTAAATCGCCTATGCCGCCCAGATTAATGATTAATATTTTTTGCATATACAAGGATATCTTCGTTAAAACCCAATAAATTGTATATTCGTCTGAATATATGTTTAAAATGGCGGATATACCTAAAATGTTTGGCTATAAACTCCGTAGCAGCCCTATGAGTAACCTTATCCAATTTAAACGCGATATTGCTGCCGCCGTGCAATCTAGTTTTTATTATCTTGAATCCGTATCTTTCAAGGAGTAGCTGAAGAGTATGCTTTGAAAAATACCATAAGTGTTCCTGTCTAAACATCGGCCAATCCCTTCCGAATAATCTTCGCCTCAAATCATTGACATTGGGGACATCTATTACCAGCAGGCCATTATCCTTCAGGATGGTTTTGATAATCGATATAACTTTCTCAAAATCAGGCATATGTTCAAGGGCATGGAACAAAGTCACCACATCAAAATATTTTTCCGGATATTGTCCGTAATTTAATACGCCATATTTGAGGTTTAAGGCATATTTGTTTCTTCCATATTCCACCGCATTCTTATCGATATCTATGCCGTAAGCCTGCCATCCTGTATCTTGCGCTACCCTAAGAAAATACCCGCAGGCACACCCTATATCCAATAATCTGCCTGTCTTTTTCAAGCGCGATATCTCTGCCAATTCTCTGAGAAACCTGTCGCGATAAACCTCTTTTTCTGCTTCAAAATCACGTTGTGAATTTAACGCGTCAGTTTTCTCTCGTGTTGCCATTGTAGTTTCCTCAGAAAAACTATCCCATTTATCGTTAAACATAAAATTGCACCTTTCGCATTTCATGATATTAAAAGCAGGCAGGTTATACAATATATTTATCTGACTACACCCACACAGGGCGCATCTATTCTTCCTTTCTGCGTCTTGTAATCCTGTCGTCATATCCTATCCTTTACGCTACATATCTTTTTTATCTGTAACCTTACGACCTCCATAACCTCCTCAACCGTTACTAGCCTCATACAATCATGCCTGGAGCAAAAGTCTCTGCTACATGGGCTACAGGATATATTTTTCCTTATCACCGTATCATCCTTGCCTGTCGGACTCCACAAAATAGGATCGGTAGGCCCCATAACAGAAACTGTCGGTATTTCCAACGCCGAGGCGATATGCAGTGGTCCGGAATTATTGCATATTAACAGGTCGCAACAGGCTAATACAGCGATAAACTGCCTAAGATTCAAATCAAAAAAAAGCTTAGTCCGGTCGCTTCCCATAATCTCGCTGTGACGCCTTAATAATGCTTCATCATCCTTTTCTCCAAAGAAAATAATATTTGCGCCAAATTCATCCCTAATCTTATCAGAGAGCGTTATAAAATTATCCAGCGGCCATCGCTGACTAGGAAAAAATGCGCCAGGATGAAGCGCTATTGTTATTTTATCTAAATCTATGTCGTTTTCTTTCAAATAATCTATTGCCCAATTCTTCTCCTCTTCTTGTAAATACAGTCTTGGTCTAATAGCTTTTTTTTCTATCCCCAAACAACTTACTAGCTCAAGCAGATGTTCAATCATATTGCCGCTACGCTTTATCTTTGGCCCTTTGATATTAAAGAATATTTGCCGGCCGGCATTTTCAAATCCCATCCTGTATCTTGCCCCGAAAATGTAAGTCAAAAATGCGCTCTTTAATTCATAGGTATAAAAAAGGTCTATTGCCAAATCGATTTCCTTATCCCTAAACTCTTTAAGAAAATGCCAAATCCCTTGATAGACAATTATCTCATTTACCGCCGGATCATACTTAATTACCTCTTTATTACTTACGGAAGCCAAAACGACGATAACGGCATTTGGATAACCACGTCTTAAGGCATAAAATACAGGCGTGGATAACACCATATCCCCAATCCTGTCATGCCGCAATAGCAGTATTTTTCTTATCTGGTCATTTGCGGGTATCTTTGTCTTGCGCAAGGCCAACAACGGAGACAACAATAAGCTTCTTGAAAAAAGATAGAAATTTTCTATCAAGGTTTTAATGCGCATTCTTCTGTTTTTCCCATAGCTTTGCATAATTCATAAAAACTATAAAAGCGGTTATCACGCTTATAAAAAGCCCTCTTAGCCCTTCTTTAAACCCTCTCTGGATGATATACCTCCTAAAGAAAATGAAAGATGGCTTCAGGATAAAATAGACAGGATAATTAAAAATATTTAATCTTTTGCCCTTTCGCCATAATTCTTCCGCGTCATAAGTGGTATACAAATCCATCTTGGCAAAGTGCTCAGAGAGATTTTTATACCCTTTGTGTATTATCTCATTACGCAAACATCCTATCTTGCCGTCAACGCTAATCCTTTCATGCACTAATCTTCCGTCGTAGCGCCCCTTGTTTTTCCGGAATAAAAGCAACGGCCGCGCTCTCCATCCACAATAACGCATCAATCTGCCCAGATAGACTGTTGGTCTATAAATCAAGAAGCCATCGCAATCCGTGCCTTTTTCTAAAATCTCCTTGATTTCCTCTTGTAATGCAGGAGTGACCACTTCATCCGCATCTAAATGAAGAACCCATGGCCCACCTGCTTGGAAAGCGCCAAACTCCCTTTGCGCGCTAAATCCTTCAAGCTTCTTTTGAAATATCTTATCTGTGTATTCCCGGCATATTT
Source organism: Candidatus Omnitrophota bacterium (assembly GCA_023818655.1). Lineage (GTDB taxonomy): Bacteria > Omnitrophota > Gorgyraeia > Gygaellales > Profunditerraquicolaceae > JAMWCI01. The sequence goes on along the minus strand of JAMWCI010000004.1, from coordinate 14,985 downwards.
GAAGCGTCCTATCTGTGCTAAAATCGTCAACAATTATTATCTCATCAGCCCATTTAATGCTCTCTAAGCACTTTCTAATCTGAGCTTCTTCGTTCTTAGTCAAAATGACAACGGATAACTTATCCATATTCTATTCTCCCAAAATCTTAAAATATTCTTTTTCTGTTTGGGCCACATTCTGCACGATACTAAACAGGCGCTTGGCGCGTTGCCGCCCGGATCCTCCCATGGCGCTGACCAGTTCTTTATTATTTAGCAGATTTAATATTGCCTTAGCCATAATGTCAGGGTTTAGCGGGTCAAGCAATATTCCGGTTACACCATCTACGACAATCTCGGGAGTGCCTCCGGTTTTAGCGGCAACCACCGGCTTTCCAGAAGCCATAGCTTCTAAAATAACCCTGCCGCAAGGCTCTGCCTTTGCCGCCAAGACAAATATATCCATTGCCGCGTAAACCTCTGGCATATCATGCCTAAAACCGGTAAAAATCACCTTGTCGGCTATATTATATTCTCTAACCAAATTTCTCAGATATTTCTCCCTCCAAGCGTCTTTATTAAATACTGCACCGCCAACAACCAGAAACCTGCAATTCGCAATTTCTTTAAGGACGAGTCTGGCTGCCTGAAAGAATAATTCGTGTCCCTTATCCGCATGAAAACGCGAGGTGATGCCGACAATGCGAGATTCTGACGGGATGTTAAATTCTTCCCTGATTCTTTCTCCATTTGCCCGCGGATTAAATATATCGGTATCCACGCCGTTATAAATCACTGTAACCTTATCCGGCACCTTGCCCTTCTTAAGAAAACGTCTGCTTATGGCATAAGAGTTGCATATAATCTTATCGGCAAGAAAAGAAAATAACCTGTCCAAATCAACGACCTCATCGGTAATCAGGTTTCTGGCATGCCAAATAATAGGTATGCCTTTGGGCCGCGCAGACAGCGCGGCATAAATATTGGTGCGGATACTGTTAGAATGCACCAAGTTGGTTTTTTCTTCTCTCATAATAGAACGTAACTTCTTTACCGTAGGGATTACGCCGATAATTTTACGCAATGCAGGAAAATTCAACGCATATACCTTTATCCCGGACCGCCTGAGCATATCAGAAAATAACCCTCCTCCGGGACAAACAAATACAGGATTAAATCTTGCCTTATCTATATTTTTAACCAAATTAAAAAGACTATTTTCTGCTCCGCTCATTTGAGCAGTCTCGTGAAGATAGAGTATATTGTATCTTAATCCCATGTTTATTTCTTGCCTAAAAAATAAAGACTTGAGGCAATAAGAGATGCTTTCTTGCGTTTTGCAAAAAGCAAATCTAAGTATCTCAACGGAAAGAATATCCAGCCAAGCAGAAAATAAATTATGCCCCTTGCTATAGGAATACCGATAAATAACGCGATATATTCCTGCAAAATCCCTAACAGGGCTCCGGTAGGGCCAACGCAAAATCCGCTATCTAACTTCTTAAAATCCTTAAACAGATTCTCCAAACCGCTCAATGTATATCTCTGAAAATCATCCGGAGCGCAATGGTATGGCTGCAAAAATGGCACCTCTGCGTAAACGCAGCCGCCTTTTTTTAAAATGCGGTATATCTGACTTACTGTCCGCCGCGGGTCCTTGACATGCTCTATTACTGCCCGGGCAATCACCAAATCAAAATAATCGTCTTTAAAAGGTGGATTGTGCGCGTCTCCTATGACATCCACCCCGGGAAAAAATTTTATATCCATATTTATGGCGCGGCAAGATAATCGGCGTTTTCCAGAGCCTATATCCAATAACTTAGCCTGATTGTCCAACTCAACCAGCAACTCTTTTATCTTATGGCTTATGTTAAGATTAGGACTTGGCGGAGATAGAAAACCTGCCCACCTCTGCACCGTATCTTTTATCCCCATAGCACTATAAACTATCCTGTGGCCGTTAGAGAGGCCTTATATATAGCATCAATCCTCTCCAGCATTATCTCTGTCGTAAATTTATCCTTCCAGATTTTTTTTGAATTCTCTCCCATTCGTTTCCTCTCCTCAGGGTTACTCATCAGGAATTCTATTTTTTCCGCTAACTCTTCTGGTTGCCCCACTCCAAAATGCAACGCATTAAACCCGTCTTTGGCTATCTCGGCGTTGCCTCCTACATCCGTAACCAGAAGAGGTAACCCTGCTGCAGAGGCCTCTGCCAAAACCAGAGGTAATCCTTCTCTTTCCAGAGACGGCAAGACAAATACGTCGATTATGGAAAGTAAATTATGGACGTCTCGTCTCCATCCTAAAAGCAACACTCTTCCTTCCAGACCTAGTCCTTTAATCTGTAATGCCAGTCTTTCTCTCTCCGGCCCGTCGCCCACTATAATACACTTGCACTGTGGACTGAACCGCTTACACTGGCTTATAGCATCTATCAAAGTCCGGTGTCCTTTAATTGGTATTAATCTAGCTACACTCCCTACGACAAAATCCTCATCTCCTAACCCAAGAGATTTACGGAACGATACTCTCTCCTGCTGCTCTATGGGGGTTATTGCAGAAGCGCTATTATAGACCACGACTATCTTATGGGGATTTATCTTAAGATATTCTGTTAAACATCTTTTCACCGCTTCAGATACCGCGATAATCTTGGTGGTAAAATAAGTTAAAATTATAAATTTTAGCCTTTCTCTGAAAGGTATCCCGTAATAAATGTTTTGGCAATGGACAATCCTTATCGGTATGCCGGCCATTATGGCAGCTATCCTGCCCCAGATAGAAGGAAAAAAGCCATGGCAATGCACTATATCAAACCTTTCCTTTTTTAACTCCGAGGCAAGTCTATTTGCTGCAGAAAAACGCAAGGAACCACCGAAATCAAAATTTCTTACTTTTATACCTCTTTGTTCTACATGTTGGGCCAAGATACCTTTTTCTTTTAAACACCACACTGCCTGCTCGTATCCTTTAAGATTAAAAATTATCTCAATTATAATCTTTTCCAGACCGCCTATGGATAGACTGTCAACTATATGGCAGACCTTGGTTATCTTCTGGCTATAACCGCCCATCCCAAGACATCCTTATCGCCAAGAGTATCCCAAGCCTTACTTAAACAGTAGAATATAAGCGATAGCGGCGCGCAAAATAATGAAGCAACCCTCTCAGCCCATCTGCGGTTTATAAAAGACAATCCGTCGGCAAGCGCGTTCCAAAACACATCCGTTAACCTGACTCCAATAAGCGAAAAGATTCCTCCTATCCTTTCAATATCAAGCACATTAAAACCGCTTTTCTTAAGAATATGCTCAATCCCGTATTTTGTAAACCTCCAGTAATCGTGCGGCTCATAATGCAAGCACCAACTTTGCGGCACGGTGATGTAAACAAAACCGCCGGGTTTTAATACGCGCTTAATCTCCAGAAGACATTCTTCTGGCTGCCGCAGATGCTCAAGGAGTTCGGTACAGATAACGCTGTCAAATCTTGCCTCCTTAAAAGGTATTTGCTCGCACTTTGCGACTACATCTGGAGCGACGCACTCTGACCAATCTATGCTCAGGTAGGAAGAAACTGAAAGGAGTTCTTTGAATGGTCTTGTGCCGCAACCTATGTCAAGGAGGCTACCAGTAAGATACCTGACGTATCTTCTTATCATCTCCTGCTGCTGTTTTTTTAGAATAAATAGAGGTCCTTTGAAGATATTCATTTTCGCATCATTATCTTCTCTGGGTAAAACAGTTTTTATATGCCAGAGTTTGCATCCGCGGACATAGCTGCCTTGCAGAGGCAGCTACGGTTTTTATCTTGGTCCAGACGCGGTAAGTCCCAATATGCCGATATTCAAAATGATTCTGGAGTATTTCTGCAAGCTTGGAATCCTGGCGTATCGCCCTAAGCTGCTCAATAGTGTTAGCGGTAATACTAATGACAAGCGCGGATACCTTTGGTTCCTGAAGATACCTGCGCATTGCCTCAGTATCATGCCAGATGGAATAATCCAGGTATGCCTTTGATGAGAGACCAAGCCTATGACTAATATCATCCGTAGCCACAATGATGTCTCCTTTCTTTACCTTGCGATGCAGATATTGGACAAGTTCCTGCATACCATCTTCGCCATAATTGAATCCTATGTGGTAAGGAGCGAGGCCCTGCGAAATAGTCATTCCCGTGCTTGAAGCAAGGGAAGAGACGACAAGAAAACCTATAAATGTGTTGAGGCGCGCCGCTGGAACAAGACGAAACCACAACAAGAAACAAACTAACAAGAAAAGTAAAAATCTGTACACCAAGGTTTTGATAATTATGGGAATCTGGGTTGGCGCATACACCGCGGCCTCGCGCAGTAAATACCTGATACTATAAAGCGGATCGCCTATAATAATAAGTTGCGCTAAAAATACAAGCAAAAAAATAAGTACTGTTTGACGGACTGGCAAAAACAATCCCTTCTCTCGGGAAAGCATTAATCCTGCACCGATATAAACCAAAGGGATGGCTGGACTGTGATAACGCGGGTAGCCATGATGAGTGCCATAAATAAAAGTAAAACTGATTAAAATCAGAAAACCGCAAAAAAGAAATATGCCGTATGGTTCTGTGTCTTTTGGGTTGCGCAGAAAAGAGCGTCCTGCTATTAAGAAAAGTAAACAACGTCACCGGCCCAAGCCATAAAACGACGTAAAGAATATTTTGTATATTCTGCACAACGCTCCTGACGATACCAAAACGGTATATAACGGATGTGGTATAACCAAAGAGTCTAAACCACGGAATACCTAATATCTTGCAATAGATAAACCATAATACGAGAAACGCCAACACCCCGCCTGCCAAAGTTAAAATAATCATACGTTTTATTGAAACTTCAGCCTTGCTTGCTAAAAAATAAATGGCGATAAGTGTCACTATTACGCCGGGGGTAGAAAGTCGCGCCCAGAATGAAAACACAACGTTTAAGCATAACCATACTAACCAGATGCGCTTTTTTTCTACAACGTAGCGGGTTGCGCTCAAAACAACGCATAACAAGAGAGGAATTAAAACAGTGGTATCAATCTGCGTCAAGAGTGCCCCCGTAATAGTAGTAGGAGCCAAGGCATAACTTAAACTCACCAGGCCTGCTATCTTGATTCGCCTCAGACGGTCTCCCAGCGCAAATCTCTGGACAATAATGAAGACAAGTAATATGGTCAGTATTCCTGTAAATACACCTACAAGGCGAGCGCTTACATCATGGTAGCCAAATAGCGCGTATGCCCATAGCACAGTAAGCATATAAAGATGGGGGTGGACAAGAGCAAGGTCTAACGGCTTTAATCCGGAGTCACGCAGATGCTGTGTTAAACCTACCTGGAAAATATCGTTAAAGCATGATAATACAGCCAATTCTTCGCCGGAGACGGTCTGCGTTATACGTCTACTAGATAAAAATATAAACAATGTCACCGCCGCTAAGAATAAGGCGTAATACCTTATCTTTTGCTTAGCGAACACCTGCGCCTTGACCATCGCACTTCCCATGACAAGAAAATCTGTTTTTTAGAAACCGGATATATTCCTGCCACTCTATCCTTATAGCACTTTTCAGATGCCCTATATCCCAGCGCCTTCCCGCGATAGCGTTAATAGGCCAAAGTATACCCCAGACAATTAGCTTGTTAAAACACAAGTTGATGAAGAGGACCCATGCTGAGAGCATACCGTAGTGCTTTTTAAAAAAGAGTAACTTGCTTCTATATTTATATTGCTGCGTTTCTAAAGATACCTGACTAGAGCTACGGTTTGCATGATGCACTATATTTATATCCGGTATAAAATAAACAGAACCCCCTGTCTGTTTTATCCGATAACATAGGTCTATCTCATCATAGTACATAAAAAACCGCTCATCCATTCCCCCAAGAATATCAATTGCCTGTTTTCTTATTATTATGCATGCACCATAAGGAACATCAACCTTCCTTAAGGTGTCATGCGGCCAAAGCCCCATGCGATAAAAATTAAAAAACGGGCTTTGGGGAAAAACATAATCCAGATACAGCTTCTCCATAAGGTCTGTGAATAAGGAAGGGAAATGGCGGCAACTGTGTTGGAGAGAGCCGTCCGAGTATATAAGCTTGCACCCCGCCGCAGATGCCTCTGGATGGGTATCCATAAAATCCACCATCAACTTAAGAGAATTATCCAGGAGTTCTGTATCAGGATTCAAGAAAAGTATATACCGGCCGGAGCAGAACGTAAGCGCCTGGTTATTGGCTTTGGCAAATCCCAGATTATCTTTGTTTACGATGAGGTTTACCTGCGAAAAGGACTGCCGCACCATATCGGGACTGGCGTCATAAGAATTATTATCGACTACAAAAACCTCAAATTCTATGCCTACGGTATATCTGTACAATGACTCAAGGCACCTCTTGAGAAAATCCCTGACGTTCCAGCTTACTATTATTACTGAAAGGTCCATGTCCATCGTTTATCCTTCAGTCGTTTTTCTCCTTGAGATTATCTCTTTATAGAAATTAATGATTTCCACGGCATGTTCATTAAGTGTTTTTTGCGGCTTGATATTTTCTTGCATCTGGGCAATCAATTCTGGATTTTCAATAAATAATTGCATCTTCTGAACAAGCTCCTCAGTATCTGCGGGATAGACAAGAAAACCGTTCTCTTTATCCTTCAGCCACTCTGGTATCCCGCCTATATTGCTGCCTATAACCGGAATTCTGGCAGCTAAAAATTCAATCCCTATAATTCCAAATACCTCTTCCCAAACTGAAGGAACAACTCCTATGTCTATCTCTTTTAATACTTCGTTTATATCGTTGTGCTGATATCGCCATCTGAATTCTATAGCCGGACTCGGGGCTAACCTTTCTGATTTAGGCATCCCCCAGATAATCAATTTTGCCTTGGCCTGATTGAGTCTTAAAAAGGCATCTATCAATATTTCGTACCCTTTTGATAAATGTTCTCCCCCCATATAACCAAAAACAACTGGGAGACGGGTATCCCGTAGAGGTTTAGGATGAATTTTTTCTATGTTTTTAACAGAAATAGGAATAACCCTGATTTTATCTTTTAATACCCCATATCTCGTAAGAAGTTCTGCGGAGCGGTGCGAAGAGCAATGAAGGATATCAAGCCTATTCAGCATCTCCACAAAGAATTTCCTTCGTTTGGCATATTGATATGCATAATACGTCTGGCGAATATCCGGCGCGCCTTTGCCGTGAAGAGGTTTTATTTTTCCATAAAAAATGGATAAATCTTCATATAAGCGTCTTGGCATACAATGCCAAAGTATCTTTTTTATAAATGGCGCTTCTTTTTTTATGGGTAAGCTCTTCAGACACTCAACGCATCTCTCTCCTTCCCTGTAATCGAGGCATATCTCTTTTGCCTGAAACAATAAATCCCGTTGAGGACATATATCAAAATAGTTATGTATGGTCTTTAAAACAGGGATTCTGTTTTTACGGATTACCTCAATTGTGGATGCGGTATGCATCTGTAACTCATGTATATGGACAATATCCGGCCTCTCCTCATCCAGCACTCTTTTGGTTAGGGAATCTATGTATGCATCCAAACACTGCTGTTCTGGATTAATATAATAACCTACTTTATTCGGAGAGTTATAAAACTCGATAAATTTAATCCCGTTTACGTATCGAACCCCAAGATACGGCTTGTTTTTAAAAGTATAATCCGATACTGGCATACCGAAGAAACATACAGTCTCCCAGCCCATCTCCCTTATTCTTTCCGCCAGCGACTCCTGATAGATTATTGCCCCACCCTGCATTAATGGAAAGATTCCAAAACCAATGTATAAAACTTTCGGCATTAGTTGTTCCCCATAATTTTTTTAATAAGTGCTTTTAAATCCGCTTTTATGCGGGTTCTTAAAAACGGGAAAAAACAATCCTCCAGGCTCCAGGCAGTTGCCCAGGCATTAGAACATCCATCGCACTTTACCACTAATCCCTTAGCCATTTTAGCGGCTTGGCTATTCCAAACCTCTGACGGAGGTTTTAATCTGATGTTGCCTATCTTGGTTTCAGAATACTTTAAACACGGCGATACCGAACCGTCGCATCTTAATACAAAAAAGTTCATCAGACAGGCACATCTGAACCTGAGTCTGTGTCTAAGTGATTCAATCAGCAACTCGTTATGGAAAGTCGGAGGTAATTCTTTAATCGCTTTTTCCAAATTCTCGTTATTAGCGAGCCGGTAATTTTCTGCCCGGCTATTATTTATATTATGATAATAAATGAATTCTTCATATAGCTGCGGAAGGTATCCTACATTTAATCTCTGTGCATACGATAAGACGTCCTTAAGCGTATCGGCGGTCAGGTTAGAAACAGTCTGTCCAATGACAATGCTACCCATTTTATCTTTGTATATTTGTTTCAATTTTATAAGTTCCGATAATAGATAATCGGCTTTTTCAAAATTCCCCTTCACCCCCCGGATTAAATCGTGTCTTTCTCCTATCGCATCAACGGAAACCCCAATATTTATTTTTATATTATGGGCTACTGTATAACGCAAAACCTCAAGCACTCTTTCCGGTAGCAGGGCATTGGTGCTTAAGGTAATCTCCGCATACGGCCTTACCTTATGTATAACAGAGATAATTTCGTGAATATCGCCTCGGAGCACCGGCTCTCCCCCTGTAAGCAAAACTACTTTTAGATTGCTGAAAAAATCATCCCTAAGAATTTCTTCCAATTCGTCTGGAGTTAACATATGCGCTGCAGGTTTATGCCGCCATATATAACAATGCTGGCATTGTGAATTACAGGCATCCGTAACCTCATAAACCATATATTTGACCTTAGGCGGCATACGCACTAATCTGGATATTAGATTCTTACAACTATTTTTTGATAGAGCGATAATATAATAAAACCAGAGGCATAACTCCCTCAGGTAAAATGGGTAGAAGAATAATCTTTTCAAAAAACTTAAAGTTTTATAAACGCGGGGATGACGCGATGATAATAAAGATATGACTTTTTCTTTAAAATTATAATTAACCGTCCATTGCGCTTTTTTTAACATCTTTTTTATCTCATCCATACCCCACTCAGGAGTAATAATGGACGGCTCTGCCGTAGTCAATAAACTACTGTCAAAGTCGCTTCTTAGAAATCCCTTTTCTTTTGCCTCTTTATAAAGGCGGGTTCCGTAATATGGCGTGGCTATATGAAAACCCGCCAGACGCATGCCTAATCTTTTCAGACGCAGGGCATACCGTATAGTCTTATGAATATCATCCAAGGTCTCTCCTATAGATCCTATCACAAAAGAACCGTCAACAATAATGCCGTATTTATTAAAGAGTATAACCGCCTTCTCCACTTTCCTTAGGTCCAGCTGTTTTCCTATTATATCGCTAACTATGCGTTGTACCCCTGATTCCGGAGCCACAAAAACCCTCCTGCATCCCGATCTCTTCATCGCTCTTACCAACTCTTCATCTATGCTGTCAGCCCTGATTCCATTCGGCGCGCTCCAGGTTATATCCAATTCTTCCTCTTCTATCAAATTGAATATTTCCTTGGCTCTCTCTTTGTCCAATGTCAAATTGTCATCTTCAAAATTTATATGCCTGATCCCATACTCTTCTACAACCTGTTTTATCTCAACAATCACATTTTTCGGGCTACGCGGCCTGAATCTTTCTCCCATAGTATGATGAATGCTGCAAAAATTGCAGCGATAAGGACAGCCCCGGCTGGTGATGATGCTCGTCCAGCGTTCGCTAAAATTATACAAAGAGCGCGCAGCCTTATTTAACTTGGCGGCAATAAAATATTTCTCCATCGGTATCAGGTTTCTTGCGGGCATACGAATTGTATCAATATCCCGTACCCACTCCCTCGGCGGAGTCAATATTGGCTGTCCGTTAAGCTTATAACCTATTCCCTTGATATCATTTATGCTACGTGTATCTTTGGACTCCAGCGTTTTAATCAATTCCAGAGCGGTATCCTCTCCTTCGCCGATTACGACATAATCTACCTGCTTATAAGACAATGTCTCCAAAGGCCGCACTGAAGTATGCGCGCCTCCAAAAATCGTAATTATATCCTTATCAATATCTTTGGCTATAGCGCCTACCTTTAACGCGCCCTTTTCATTAATGGAGAATGGAATGGTGATGCCGACAATATCTGGTTTAATATCTCTTATTCTTTCTTCCAGTTCCCCAAAATCAAGCCCAAGATAATAATTATTTCCGACCTTGCGCAGCTCATTCCATCCCTCTAAGGAGGCATCGATTATCTCGACTTGAAAATCTCTTTCTAAATTGGCCGCAACGTATAGAAGTCCCAACGGCTGAAAAACATTGGGTATGCCAAATTTATGGTTAAGAATTTGTGGCGGATTAATCAAGCATATCTTCATGTAAAGTATGAAAGGATATCGGCTCCTTTTCGTTTAATTCTAAATATTAGATTTGGATAAAAACTGGAATCGGCGCTCCACATAACGGCGCAGGAATTCAGACAGCCGCTACAACCCTTAACGATTCTTCTAATTTTATCGGCTTTTCGCTTTGCCATATAATCGTAGGAGATTGCTTGCGGATATTTCCCGCCACAATATCCCATTTTCCCAGACAATGGCTAACATCGCCGTCGCAGTGTAACATACAGAACGTGTGCATAGCAAAACACTGAAATTTTATGGACTTACCTAACAACCACCGAATCCCCTTATCATTAATAAGAGAAGGCGGATACCTTCTGATTACTTTAACCATCGACACCTTATCCTTAACCAAGTCTGCTCCCATATTCTTAAAGAAAGAAGATTGATTATGCCATTGTATTAAGAAATCCACTCCCAATTTTCTAGGTAAAGTTTAACTGCCTCTAAATGAGGAAGCGTCCGGTCAATAAGGGTAAAACCAAAACTCGGAAATCCGTTTTTATAGGTGTCCCTAATGACAACCGGCTCACGCAATAACCGGTCTACTTTCTCAAAATTTCCTGCAATGCCCCTTATTGAATCGTGTTCCTTGCCTATGGCTTCTATAGATGTTCCCACATAAATATTGATTTTATTTATTATCGCTGACTTGACTACAGAGACGATACGTTCAGGCAATAATCCATTGGTGCTTATCATAATTTTTGCCTTGGGGACAGCCTCGTGTTGACTGAGGATAACTTCTTCTAAATCATCCCTTAACGCCGGCTCGCCTCCGGCGTTCAAAATCCATTCAATATCATTAAAAAGAGGCTCGCTTAGCAACTTCTTTATTTCCACAGGCGCCAGGATGTCTTTTTTGGGCTTTTTAGACCAGATATTACAGTGCAAACAGCGGGAGTTACATCTATCGGTAACCTCAAACCAAAGCCATCTTGGTTTCAATAAGGTTCCGTTAATATATCTTAACAGGATATTCTTTGTCCCATAGGCCAAACTTTTTATATTATAGTATACGGAATTCATATCTGCCCAATCCTATCTTTCAAATATAATATTCACGGCTTCTCCGCATTTGGCGTTCTCTAACAATCCGATAAGCTCTATTAATTCTTGGCGGGTTAATGGAACGCTCAATACAGAATGCCTGATATCGTCTATTACTGTATTTATCCTGAAACCGATATCTTGCATTCGGTGCAATAGCCGCAACGGATCTATGCCGGTGTTTCTAATCCCACGCGGGAAAAACTCCATAATAATCTTCAGTTTATTTCTTAACATCTTTTCTGCGCCTTCTATAATCATACCTTCTGCGCCTTCGGCATCGATTTTTATAATATGCGCCGATAAGTTTCTGACCGTCTGTTCAAAGAACTCATCTAAAGTAACTGTCTCTACCTCAATAACCCTGCCTCGTCGGATATTTGTCTCTTGAGAAAAAGAATGCCGGCCAAAATCGACCCTATCAAGAAAAAGCTGAGCTGTCCCGCTCTTATTTGATACTGCTGTTTTTATTGGTATGACATTAGTATACCCATTGATGGCTATGTTTTTAGTCAGTAAATCATAATTATGTGGTTCTGGCTCAAAGGCGTAAACCTTTCCCTTATTACCTGCCAATTGCGCAGCCATAAGGGTGTAATATCCGATATTGGCCCCGATATCTATAATGGTCATATCTGGTTTTACTAATCTCTTAAACAAATCCGTGGTATGGCTTTCGTAAAAGCCATCCCTTAAAAGGAGAGTGGAAATAACCCTGTCTCCGGTATCTACATACATTTTATGTCCCTGAATCTCATCAAGAATATCCGAGGTATTATCCTGATTCTAGTTACCTTCTTTACAAGCCTGCGGAGAACCTTTAGCAACGAAGATAAGATTGATTCAACAGAAACCATGTAATCTTTCCCTATTTATATACCGACGCCTTGAGATAAAAAATTTCATAAATATTTTATATATTAATTTTGTTTCTATCTATTTTTGACTCAGCTTCTCCAATAAAACTCTGGTAAAATACATTTTCCCTCTTGATAAGATATTCACATCAGCATTATCCAAAGGTTTTACATATGTCAATAAAATCAGGTAAATAGCGAAAAATAATGCTGCCTCTATAATAAAAACAAATACGGCCGTTACTCTATTTAATTCCCAGAAATTTGATGATGCAGATATTATATACCATACAACAATACCAACAAATGCGCTGACAGCAAAAATCTTTAGGATTGTCGCCTTGATAAAAGGCCAGAAAGACAAATTTAGCTCCTTATGCAACTTCATATTGCCATAGATAGCTGAAATAATCAGGCTTATAGAAGTCCCGAAAGCAACGCCTTGCAATCCAAATTTAACAACAAGGATGACGCTCAAAGGTATATTGAAAATAATGGCGATCAACCCTGATTTCATTTCAATCTCAGTTTTGGCAAGTGTCTGCACCATTACGCTCCGTATCCCACCAACAACAACAGCGCATCCCCATCCAATCCCCAGTATTTGTATTATCCAAGCCGCTCTTTCATGCCCTGCTCCCATCCATATAAACATAACCTGTCTTGCGCAAGTTATAGCAAATACGAACAATGGAATAACTACAAGCGCCAGGTATTTAGTGCTTTTGGTGTAAACGTCAATCAACTCTGCCCTGCCATTTTTAGCGTTTACCTCTGAACATGCTGGGATAAGGGCACTCATAAAGAGAAGGGAAACTGCCTTAACCTGTTCTACTACAGAGCTACCCAGTTGGAAAGTGGTAACCGTAGCAATAGGCAAGAAGTAAGCGATAAGAAATTTATCAATATTTAAACACACCATCGAGGATACCCTGGCTATCTGCAACTTAAATCCAAACCCGAATAGTCTTTTAAACATCTCTTCGCGAAATAGTCGGGGGGATATCTTTAATTCCGGCAATATCCTGAAGGCAACTATTATATTGGCTATGCTGGAGATAACGAAGATTATCACGCCATTAATGACCAGCCCGCGTAACCCATATCCATGCTCAAGAAAGAAAATCGTACCGATAACCATTGGCACAGAAAAAAGAATGCCTAGTTTATTCACTATATCCATACGCTGTAGCCCGTTCTGGATGGCGAAAAATATGCTTGCCATACTTGAAATAGAAAAGATAATGATACCGCCCCAAAAAGCAAAAACCGCTTCGTCATAAAGATAGTTAGGTATTGCCAAGGTCTTTATAAGGGGATGGATTACAAATGGCAGGAAGGCGATAGTTATTCCTGTAAAGAGCAAATAGAAAAAAAACCCAGAATTGGCAACTTCGTTTATCTTCTCGTAATCTCTTTTCGCATAAAATTCGGCTATAAACTTCACGAAAGAGACGCCTATGCCTAAATCCAACAAACCAAAATAACCGGTTACGCCTCCCACAATAGCCAAAATTCCAAATCTATCTGCCCCTATGCGCTGGATAACATAAGGAGTCAGAAAAACCCAAATAATTGCATTAAAAAAACGTCCGCTTATATTATAAATTGTATTTCTGATTATCTTCTTTGAGATGGATTCCTCTGTTTGTGAGAATGTCTTATCAGAGATTTCTTTATGATTAAGTAGCATCAATTGTTTTAGGGGTCTTTTGTTGTCTCAGTAATTGTGGTAGCGATATAACAATAGCGGCCATAAACCAAAACGGCTCCATTGTTTTTATCACTATGAACGTGTTTGTGCCAATACCATGAAAGAGCATTCCTATAAAGGCAGACAAGAATCCTATAGAGAGGCCAATAGCGAAATCATCCTTCTTTACCCAATCCAGCTCAATAATATTCCTAATTATTATGAATAATCTTAGAAATACCCACCCTAAAAGAAATAACCCCACCAGCCCGACTTCGCAAAGCGTAAGAAATATTTGTCCGTCTATAAAAAATTTAGCCACCCCGTGTCCAAAAAACGGGCTTCTGGGAAACCTCTCAAATAAAACCACCTTCCAACTATCTAATCTGGCCTGAGGAGATGCCTCCCATTCTATGCGCTGTCCCGAGAAATCCTCTTTTATCGTAATAGTAGTCAGTATTCTTTCTCTGACTATCTGCGGCATAAATAAAACAAACAAGAGAGAGCTTGTGACCAATACATAGATGAGAATTATTTTGCCCTGCTTGGTAAAATAGACTAGCGCAATAATCATAGGAACAAAAGCAAGATAAGAGCCGCGCGATAAAGTATAGAGAAAGCCCCTGAACATAGCTAATTCCAGACATATCAGAGATACTTTTATCGGCAACGAGCGCGTATATAGCAGTATGCCTGCGGTTATCCCCATCATAAAGATAAAGTATCCTCCGAGCGTATTGGATTCTTGTCCCTTTCTTGTTTCAACGGGTGGGACAACCCTAAAAAAGGAGGCATTATCCGACAATTGCTCTTCGATATAAACATTGGAGTATATGGCTGTCAAAAAAGCCGTAAAGAGAAATATGGCTATAAAAAACTTTGCCTGTTTAATATCTTTTAGCGAGTCCCTGACCATTATAAAAAACAAAAAATATTCCAGATATT
>JAMWCI010000003.1 GCA_023818655.1 Candidatus Omnitrophota bacterium | reverse complement strand
AATCTCTTGGGAATGATGCAGTTTAATATTATAAAGATGCACTTCAGAGTTAGTGAAATGGATATGGAGGATATTAAGTCTGTGATAAAAAATTTGATTTTTAAAACCCTTTTAAAAACTAGATAATGATGCGGATTACAAAAATATTATCGGAAGGTATTTTGTGTTTATTATTGGGGACACCTTCTGGTTTTTGCGATACCGCGGAAGAACCGCGTCATTATAGCCTATCCCTGCAAGATGCCATTAGGATAGCCTTTGAGAACAACAGGGATATTCAGATTCAGGAAGAAGAGATTAAAGTCGCCAAGGCGAATATTCTTTACGCATACGGTCGTTTCCTTCCCAAGGTAAACCTGAACACGGCGTATACTCATAATGGCGCTATATTGCGATTAGCCACAACAGGGGCAAAGAAGGATGTAGGAGTTTTTAGCGGGTACCAAAACGACAACACTATGGGGGTATCTATAGATGAGACGGTTTATAACGGCGGAGCCGATTACGCCAATTTCAAGCAAGCAAAAATCAGGTTAAGGATTCAAGAAGAGACGCTGCGTCTTCGTAAATTGAATGTGGCGTTTGAAACAAAGAGACTTTATTATGGATTACTTCTTGCTTATGAGAATGAACGGATTGCCTCTAGTTTATTGCGTCAGGCGCAATCGCATTATGAAGACGTCAAGCATAAATTCAGCCAGGGGATAGCCTCAAGGTTTGATCTTCTGCAATCAAAGGTTCAGGTCTCAAAGATTAAGCCAGAAGTTGTCAAGGCAAATAATGCAGTAGAATCTATCACAGCTGATTTCAAGAAACTACTTTCTTTAAAGATGCAGGATTCTGTAGAAATAAAGGATAAGTTGATTTTTTTTCCGATACAGGTGGACGAAGAGAGATTCTTGAAGGACGCGTATATGCACAGGCCAGAGATGAACTTGAAGCTCTTAGGGATAGATATGAATAAATTGCAGATACAGACCGCAGGCGCCTCGGGTCTGCCTCAGATTAATGCCAGTTTAAACTATGGTTATAGGTCGAATAACCTAGGGAATATGTTTAATAGCAGGCATAATCTCTGGAGCGCAGGTGTTAGTGTGAGCATTCCTATATTTGACGCTTTCTCCGCAATGGCAAAGGTAGAAGAGGCAAAGGCGCGTTACGTCCAATCCTGCTTAGAGAAAGACAATTTAGGAGAACAGATTGCCGTAGAGATTAAAAAGGGATGCCTGGATTTGCATCAGGCCCTTTCCATCATTGAGGCTTCCAAGGACGATATTGAAGAGGCGAAAGAGGCATTAAGGATTGCGCAGGTTCGTTTTTACAGTGGGGAAGGCACCAATCTTGATGTATTGGATTCTCAGGTAACCTTAAGCCAAATAGAAAAGAATTATTCGGAAGCTGTGTATGACTATATAATGGCAAAGGCCTTTTTAGAAAAGTCTATCGGTAAAGAATACTTTACGGAGGAAGGCAATGAAGAGAAAGATTAAGATGTTTTTATTTATGGGGCTGGTGGCGGTGATGGTTGCGACAGTATTTTTTTATCTTCATTTACGGAGAAGGGACGCAAACAAGAAAATAAGGGTCTCCGGCAATATTGAGGCGCAGGAGGTCCGTCTTTCATTCAGGGTAGGTGGCAAAATCGCCCAATTACTTGTTGATGAAGGCAGCAGCATAAAAGCAGAACAGATATTGGCAAGGCTGGAAACAGATGAATTGACTAAGATAAGAGACCAGGCAAAGGCATCTCTAAAATCCGCAGAGGCTCAGTATGCCTTAGATAAAGTTGATGCCGAGCGTGCCCAAAATCTCTTTCAGACAGGAGCTATCTCTGCGCAGAAAAAGGATTCGGTTTTGACAAAGGCAGACGCTAAACAGGCAGAACTGGAGGCGCTAAGGGCTACGTTTGAATTAGCTGAAACCCGGCTTGGGTTTGCTAATCTATATTCTCCTATAGACGGATTTGTGTTGGTAAAAAGCGCTGAGGTCGGAGAGGTAGTACAGCCAGGCGCCACTATATTTAGCGCAGTAAACCTCCATGATATATGGTTGACCGCCTATATAAATGAGACTGATTTAGGCAGGGTGAAGCTCAATCAGAATGTTGAGATTAAGACGGATACATATCCGAAAAAGGTTTATCGAGGCTACGTTTCTTTTATTTCGCAGGAAGCAGAGTTTACGCCAAAACAGATTCAGACTACCGAGGAACGGGTAAAGTTAGTCTATCGGATTAAGATTAAAGTAGATAACACCGCTTTAGAGCTTAAACCCGGGATGCCCGCAGATGGGTATATTATAGAATAATATGGTTATTATAAGAGCCCGAAATCTTACTAAAAAATTCGCTCAGGTTACAGCTGTGGATAATCTCTCTTTGGAGATAGAAGAAGGAGAGATTTTCGGATTAGTTGGTCCTGATGGCGCGGGAAAATCTACGACTATGCGGTTGTTGAACGGAATATTAGAGCCGGATGCAGGAGAGGCATGGGTTTTTGGCAGACGCATTATTAAAGAATCCGATGGGCTAAAGGATTATATCGCCTATATACCTCAACGTTTCGGGCTTTACGAAGAGTTGACGGTAATTGAAAACATAAATTTTTATGCCGATATTTATGGAGTGCCGAAGAAAGAAAGAGGGGTTCGCATGGAGCGGTTGTTGGGATTCAGCGGATTAGGGCCATTTGGGAAAAGACTTACGCGGAACCTCTCCGGCGGAATGAAGCAAAAATTAGGGCTCGCCTGCGCCCTCATCCATACTCCGAAAGTGCTTTTTTTAGATGAGCCTACCAATGGCGTTGACCCTGTGTCGCGCAGGGATTTCTGGCAGATACTTTATCAGCTCCTTAAAGAAAAAGTAACTATATTCTTTTCTACATCTTATTTGGATGAAGCAGAACGTTGCCGCAGGGTAGGTCTAATCCACAAAGGAAGGCTGCTTAAATGCGATTCTCCTTCTGCGATTAAGACAAGCCGCAAGGCAAATACATTGGAATAGGCGTTTATTTCTATGATAAATGAATATGGTCTTGAATGACGATATTGCGGTGAAAGTGGAAAAATTAGAAAAACGGTTCGGAGAATTTACAGCCGTCAATCGTATCAGTTTTGAAGTCAGAAAAGGCGAGGTGTTTGGATTTCTTGGTCCAAATGGCGCGGGGAAATCAACCACCATTAAAATGCTGTGCGGGATTTTAACGCCTACATCAGGAAGCGGCAGTGTCGGTGGTTACGATATTAATCGGCAACAGGAATTGATAAAGCAAAATATCGGTTATATGTCTCAGAGGTTTTCTTTATATGAAGACCTGACCGTGGAGGAAAATATTGATTTTTACTGTGGTATTTATAGCGTCCCCAGAGAATTAAGAAGGGAACGCAAGGATTGGGTAATCAGGATGGCGGGCATTGAGCCGTTTAGAACGCATTTAACTGGGACGATCTCTGGGGGATGGAAGCAGAGATTGGCGCTGGGATGCGCGCTTATTCATCAACCAAGAATAGTATTTTTGGATGAACCGACGTCAGGCGTAGACCCTATTGCCAGAAACAACTTCTGGAGTCTGATAAAAGAAATGGCGGGTCAGGGTACAACTGTTTTTGTCACCACGCATTACATGGATGAAGCGGAGAATTGCGATAGGTTGGCGCTTATTTACCGGGGAGACATCATCGCTATGGGCAGACCTTTAGAACTAAAGAAAGAATGCATGCGGGAGACCGTTCTGAGGATATCAGTACCAGAGCCCGAAGAATGGATAGAAGAGTTGGAAAAACTGGAATCAGTGAAGGAAGCGGCTTTATTTGGCGTTATGTTACATGCGATAGTAAAAGACGCGCAGCAGGCAAAGTCAGATATTATCGGATTGTTTTCCCGGAGAGGTGTAAGGGATTACGCTATAGAGAAGATAACCGCCTCCCTTGAAGATGTTTTTGTTTCTCTTATTGAATCTTACGATACCCGGGAAGGAGCAAACTGTGGATTTAAAAAGGGTTAATGCCATAGCCAAAAAAGAATTTATTCAAATTATCCGCGATTACCGGAGTCTAGGCCTGGCAATTTTCAATCCCGTTATTCTGCTTTGTATGTTTGGTTTTGCCCTTTCTCTCGATGTGAATAATGTACTCTTGGCGATATGGAATCAGGATAAGTCGCAGGCGTCAATTAACTTTATCCAGGGTTTTAAAGACTCACCTTATTTTAAAATTGTTGCCTATCTCGATAACTATAGCCAATTAGAGAACTATATAAATACCAAAAAGGCGATGATGGGGATGGTTATACCAAAGGATTTTGCCAGGCATATACAATCCAGCCAAACTGCCCCAGTGCAGCTGTTAGTTGACGGAAGCGACGCTAACACCGCAACTATTGCCATAGGATATGTCAACGCCGTCGTGGCAGGATACAATGAAAATTTAATCAATGAGTCTATATTAAAATCAGGCATCAAAAAACTTTCACCAATAGATTTAAGAGCAAGGGTTTGGTTTAATGAAGACTTAAAGAGTAAAAATTATATTGTCCCTGGAATAATTGCCATGATTATTATGATGATTGCCGCTCAACTGGCTTCTATAACCGTAGCCCGAGAATGGGAGAGAGGGACTATGGAGCAACTGATTTCTACACCCATTAGGCGAGAAGAACTTATCTTAGGAAAATTCATTCCTTATTTTCTGATTGGATTCTTTGATATCTTGATAGCGGTAGCTATGGCACAGTTTATTTTTTTGGTCCCTTTAAGGGGTAGCTTAATCTTAATCCTTATTTCAAGCGCTATTTTTCTTATGGGTGCTCTGGCGCAAGGTATTTATTTCTCAGTGGTCGCCAAGAATCAACGTTTAGCTACGCAGATGGCCGTGCTGACCACATTTTTACCTACGTTCATACTTTCTGGTTTTGTCTTTCCAATTTACAATATGCCTAAAATTATCCAACTCATCACCTATGTTGTTCCGGCGCGTTATTTTATTGCGATACTCAGGGGTATTTACTTAAAAGGCGAAGGATTGGGTATTTTGTGGCGTGAGGCGCTGTATTTATCGCTGTTTACATTTATGATGATGGGTTTGGCGTATCGTAGATTTCAAAAGAAGGTTGCCTAAAAGAGAGCTTGATGCTTGAGCGCATCCAGACTATTGTGGTCAAGGAATTCAAACAGGTCTTTCGCGATCCGCGAATGCAGTTTATGATATTTATTGGTCCGATACTGCAGGTGCTTATTTTTGGTTACGCGGTTAGCACCGATGTAAAAAATATTCCTACTGCTATCTATGATTTAGATAATAGCCCTGCCAGTCGCGAGGTGATCAGGAGATTTTCTTTTTCAAAATACTTTAAGATAAAAAAGTATATAGGCAATGATAAAGAAGAAAGAGACTTAATTGATAAAGGACGGGTGTCTGTAGTGCTACGATTTAACCATGGTTTTGCCAATGACTTGGAAGGCAATCGGGGAGCTCAAATCCAATTTATCCTTGATGGCACAGATTCCAATACCGCCGCCATCGCCTTGTCTTATGCTGCTAAAATCATCCAGAAATACTCAAATTCTGTCTTGCAAAATCGCGCCAATATACTGTTAAAAAAAGAATTAGTTTATCCGGACGTAGAGTTGAGGGAGCGTGTTTGGTTTAATGAGAATTTGGAGTCCAGAAATTATTTCATCCCGGGTGTAATTGCTATGTTAGTGACAGTTACTTCTATTCTCTTGAGCGCATTAGCCATAGTTAGGGAGAAAGAAATCGGCACTATGGAACAGCTGTTGGTCTCGCCAATTAGGCCTATCGAATTTATTTTGGGTAAGCTTACACCTTTTGTCGTAATTAGCTTTATTGACATTATTTTTATCGCGGCGGTAGGAGTCCTTTGGTTTAAAATTCCCCTGAGAGGTAGTATGTTGTTGCTCATCGACTCAACCTGCATATATTTATTGACTACTTTAGGGGTAGGATTGTTCATTTCGAGCATCTCTTCAACTCAACAAGAGGCTGCGATGTCTGTATTTTTATTCTTGCCCGTAATGAATCTACTATCGGGGTTTGCTTTTCCGATAACTAGTATGCCTAAATTAGTTCAATATCTTACCTACATTATACCTCTTAGATATTACTTGGAGATTGTAAGAGGTATATTCTTAAAAGGAGTAGGAATTAACATTCTTTGGCCGCAGATACTGGTGCTTTTGATTATCGGAGTAGGCGTGATTACTATAAGTTCTTTGAGATTCCATAAAAGACTGGAATAGGTAGTAAGATGATAATAAGCTTGGCAACCAGCTGATGGCAGTGTATAAAGAAACAAAAAATTGGCTGGGTATGTTTGGGGTCCGCTATAAAGAGAAGCGGATCCGTCAATCAATATGGCGAAAATAATTAAAATCTTCGTCTTTTTAAGGCGAAGGTATTTTTTTACAGGAGGCAAAAAGTGGCGTTATTAATCAAGAGAACCCTTGATACCGAAGGAAAACTCACAATTCTCTCCCGGGACTCTCGTTATGACCTCGCCTGCGCTTGTGGAACCAGCGATGATGAGCATCGCCGGCGCTCAAAGGAGAATAAATGGATATATCCGGTCTTACTTCCCAATGGCGTATACACCTATCTCTTCAAGATACTGCTTTCTAACGCTTGTGTCAATAATTGCATGTATTGCCCTTTAAGGGCAGAGGTAGAGACAGAGCGCTGCTCTCTTTTGCCGCAGGAACTGGTTCAGGTTTTTCTTTCCTATTACCGTGCCCGCAGGGTAAGCGGTCTTTTCTTAAGTAGTGCAGTTACAACTAACCCCGATTCCACTATGGAACAGATTAACGAGACAGCCCGTATTTTGCGTAAGATGCAATTCCGAGGCTACATACATTTAAAAATTATACCCGGCGCATCTAATGCGGCTATCCGCCAGAGTCTGGCATTGGCTAACGCCGTATCTCTAAATATAGAAACTGCAGGTGAAAATAATTTTAAATATCTAACCACAACCAAGGATTATTCTCTGGATATTCTCCGACCCATACAGTTAATCAGCGCTCTGACGGCCAAAGGCGCTGCATACTGCGGAGTAAAACAAACCACGCAGTTTGTATCGGCGCCTCCTACGAAACAGATAAGGAAATTGTTAATTACGCTTGGAACCTGTACAAGGAGTGGGGTTTAAGCCGTGTTTATTTCAACGCCTATCAACGACAGGCAGGTTCTTGCGAGCTTCCCGGAGAGACCTCCGGGATTAGCAATGAAGGGCTTTTAAACCGCGAGCACCGGCTCTATCAGATAGATTGGCTTATCAGGAAATACGGGTTCAGGGCTGATGAGATTCCTTTTGATGAAAATGGCAATCTATCTCTGGAGACAGACCCAAAAGAGATATGGGCAAAGAGGCATCCGGAGTTTTTTCCGGTAAATATAAATAAAGACGATAAATACCGCCTCTTACGCGTACCAGGATTAGGCCAGATTATGGTTGAGCGTATATTAGCATTTCGGCAGAACGCAAGAAAGATTCGCGCTCTTGAGGATCTGGGAAAGGTTAATAAAATAATTGCTAAAGCCAGACCTTACGTAACCTTTTAAACAGCTCATTGCTTCTTCAGCAAAAATTTATTGGCAAAAAGAATGGTTGTTTCGTATAATAACTTTAGAATCAAAAGGATATTTTTGCTTAAAAGATAATAACCGCCAAAGGTTGTGTAGTAAGAAGGGGGATAATATGGCATTTTCAACAAAGGCATCTGAACAGGATAGTTCTTCCAAGAAAAATTCACTACGTATCCGCAGGTCTTTCATTGTTGCCATCGTCCTTGCCGATATTCTGCTTTTATTTTCCGTATTTAAAAACCAAAGATTATTCCGTACGCAACCAGAATTCCCAAGACCAACAACTGTCTATGAATGGTATCGTTACGCCAAATATCTAGATGCCAAGAAGCGATTTACAGAAGAAGAAAAGAGCCTTAAGGAAGCATTGAGACTCGACCCCAATTTTTACAAAGCCAGTATGCAACTCGGCGCACTTTATATGGACCAAGGAGATTTTATTAAAGCCATGCCTTTATTTGAGAAGGCATTGCTTCTAATCAGAGAAAAAAATGATAATTCCAACTATGAAATAGCCCTTTATAACCTCGGTAAGATTTGCATATACGAGAATAAGCCTGACAGGGCTTGGCGTTATTTAAAACAGGCATATGCGATGAAGAAAGAGTTAGGAGCGGCGCATTGGCCTGATGACCCAACGGATGCGGTCTATTATGTGATGAAATCAAACAATGTAAAATTTATCGAGCAGGTTAATAAGAGCTATCCGGATTATTTCCGCAAGCGCCTAAACGAAATACGCCGATTAGGTTATTTTATGCCAGGCAGGGCGATTGCAGAATGCGATAGATACCTTGCCGATAACCCAGGTTCCCGCTTTACTTCCGATATATTGACCTATAAGGCTTGGGTGTATGAAAGGACAGGGCAATACGAGAAAGCAGAGACCATATTGAATAGTCTGAAAAATAAATCCCTGAGAAAAGACCAGAAAGAATGGGTTGGATACAGCCGTTACCGGGTTTATTATAAGCTTAAAGAGTATGACAAGGCAATGTCTGCGCTGGGCGATTTGGAGAAGAGTTGCCCGGATTTATATTCTCCTGTCTGGTTTAAATACCAGAGGTCACTGATTTATAAAGGTAAGAAGGATTATAACGCGGAGAAAAACCTGCTTCAGGAGATAGCCAAAATTGACCCAAAGAAATTGTGTTATGTCAAAGGTGGTGGTCGTTGTTCAGAAGGGGCATACGTCTACCGGACGCGGCAGCGCCTTTTTGAGATATATTCGGCGCAGGGAGATTATAACAATGCCTTTCTGCAGTTAATCGGCTTTTACAAACCAAGGGAACTTGCTTTCTTTATTCTTGGAACGGTATTATCCATTGGTTTCAATATTCTCTTATTCCTTATCTTTTCCCGGATATTTTTTTATAAGAAGATAGCCGAGGTCTTGCAGACTAATTTTAGATTGCGGCACTTATGGCTCTTCTGGGTTTTAATACTATTGCTTACGCCGTTTATGCAGATGGCGTTGTTTAGTATAAATTATTTTGGGCATAACTTTTTAGGAAGATTTAAGGCAGATCCTTTTATCATCGGCCTTATTTTTTCAGAAATTATCACTGTTGTTTTATGCGCAAAACTTCTTATAGATAAATATAAATTTGATTATCAAAGACTGGGATTTATTTGGCTGGGAGCAAAATATAGCCTTATCGTGCCGTTAGTTGCCGTGACAGGGTTGTTGTTGTTCGGTACAGCGTATAATTATTTTCTGGAAAGGATACTTTATTTTAGCCCTCCTCATCATCCTCTGCATGACTTCATTGAGCAATTCAGGACACAGGGCAACTTTATGCAGAAGTGCTTAATGCTAACCTCTATGTCGATAGTAGGGCCAATCAGCGAAGAAATACTCTTCAGGATTTTTCTCTTTCTTTTCCTCAGCCAATTTGTGGGAAGGCGCAGCGCTGTATTTATCAGCGCGTTGGTTTTTGCCTGTGACCATGATACTTTTGCGGCCGCGCCATATTATTTGGTTGTGGGTATTGTGTTAAGTATTATCTACCTCAGGACAAAATCCATTATGCCGGCTATCATCACCCACAGCCTGTTGAATCTGGTAATATTTTTGGTCCCTGCCTAGATATTCTCCTTTTGCATTCGAGAATAAAGCAAAATGCTTTAATAATAAAAACAAAAAGGCGGATATCTTTATCATTTTTTAAGAGCAGAAAGAGAATCGGAAACGAACACAATATAATTAAGTAATGCAATAATATAAAAACATAGACAGGCAAAATGAGCATATGCAGTTATGACTAAAAGCCGGTATGCGGTATAGAAATTGCGCAAGGCAGAGCCGTAAAATTGCAAAAGAACAACAAGGGTTATTTTTGCTGTATCTGTCATTGTTGCGATAGGGTCTTTAAATAAAGCAATACGAATTATTCTTCATTTTAGTTGACCGTTATTCGGCTGAGAGTTAGAATAACGTCATATGAAAAAAATCTGCGCAATTCTGCTTATTATTATATTCTTTTTAGTAGCGATCTTATCTGTCAAAGATTTTATCATTAGAGCCACGGTATCTACGGTGGTTTCTAAAGTCATTGGGGCAAAGGCAACTATTGGCCGGTTGTCTTTAAATCTATTTAACCAATCCATAGTTATCGCCAATCTTAAGGTGTATAACCCCAAAGGTTTTTCCAATACCACCCTCTTAGATATGCCGGAGTTATCCGTAAGATATGATATAGCTTCATTGCTAAAAGGCAAATTACACCTTCCTTTTATCGAGGCGCAATTAAAAGAAATAAGTCTGGAGAAGAATAAAGATGGCAGGCTGAACGTAGATTCTCTTAGAGTATCTCATAAAAAAGAAAGAGGCCTAAAGCCTTCAAGGCGGATGCAGATAGATTTGCTTAAGCTGAGTATAGGCAGGATAGTTTTAAAGGATTTTGCGAACAAAACTCACCCCGAGATCAAGGGATACGAGATTAACCTTAAAAAATCTTTTAAGAATATAATTAGTGTAGAGCAACTGGCACTTATTATTTTAACGGAACCTATGAAGGAGGCGGCAATAAGGGGTACCGGTATTTACGCAGCTGCGGCATTGACAGGTGCAGGTTTTGCGCCTATTATAACCGCTGTCGCCTTATCCGGCAAAGATAGCGACCAGCAAGAGTTGGATTTTTCTATATTTAAGGTTTATGATACTGCCTTACAAGTACTGCAGCGTATTGGCAGGATAGAGAATGAGAATAGGCAAGCAGGTATTATTGTTTCCGAAGTATATGGCGCCAAGGTCATCGTAAGACTTACACAGATATCGGAAAAGAGCACAAGAATCACTGTTTCCGCTAGGAAATTTGCCATTCCCCATCCAGAGATTGCTAGCGGTGTGTTGTATCAAATTTCAGGGGAATTAAAATAAACTAGCAAACGGCACTCCACATAGAAAAATGAGAATACTGCTATCTATTGTATTCTGGATTATAACCGCATTAACAACGCTTATAGCATTCTTGATTGTTTTCTTTCTGGGAGTGTTTTTTTCTCCTTTTTTTGACAGTAAGAGAAAGCTTGCCCATGCGCAGGGCTTTTGGTGGTCAGATGTTATTATCGGAGTAAATCCTTTCTGGAAGTTCTACATACAGGGTCTTGAACACATTGACCCCAAGAAAACTTATGTAATAGTGGCTAACCATCAGAGTTTGGCCGACATAGTCTTGCTTTATAAAACCCATATGCAATTTAAATGGGTAGCCAAAGGCAGTCTATTTAAAATTCCTGTTTTCGGCTGGTGTATGTCTTGGATGAGACATATTAAACTGGTACGTGGTCAATACGGCAGCATAAGGGATGTTTACCGTCAGGCAGCTTATTGGTTAAGAGAAGGTATTTCTGTGTTTTTCTTTCCTGAAGGCACCCGCAGCCATTCCGCTCAGATGAATGATTTCAAAAACGGTGCTTTTAAACTCGCCATAAAAGAGAAAAAGCCTATATTACCGATTAGAATTGAGGGCAGTTGGGATATTATACCGCGGGGCAGCTGGATTTTTAAAACCCGCGCCTTCTGTCGGGTAACCGTGTTGCCTGCCATCGATACCAGCGCATACCAACCAAAAGATTTTATTCTCCTGAGGGATAAAGTGTGGGAAATCTTAGCTACGATTCCCAATAAACAGTAATTACGCTTGCAATAATTGGTAGTCGCATTATTATTGGCAGTTTTTTATAAACTATCTAGTGTTTCTATTTCTTTGGAACTTTTTAATTCAAGAGGATAATCTTTTTTGATTTGCCTCTAAAGCTTGCTGACTAACTGTATATAGGATATACAGGCAGGCTTCGCTTCATCTACAATTTTAGGGAAATTTTTCTTTTCTGGCGCAGGAGTATCCAGGAATAGAAGATTACGCGGATATAACTACCTCCAAACTTAAAGATACTGAACTTAGTTTTACCCATATCTTGGCTTCGGCCAGCCCAAACCACAGGAAATTCTTTTACGTTATATCCGGCTATAATAGGGAATATTCCAGTCTCCGCATTTAAGGCAAAGTCATTGCTCCGCCAGGGCATTCCTTTTATTATCTCTACCTTATAGAGCTTAAAGTTATTCGTTAGGTCATGCTGTTGGATATGGAAGATTCGTCTTACCAGGGCATGGAATAATCTGTTCATCAGTTTTTTTAAGAGAGGATAATTTATCAGGATGCTTCCCGGAATAAAGCGTGAGCCGATAACACCATCGCAGTCGCTTTTCTCTATTACCTCAAGCAAGGAGGAGACTTGTTCAATATTTTTTGTAAAATCGCTATCCATCGTAAGAATGTATTTTGCTTGCGGATGCACATGAGAAAATCCGGTTCTTAAGGCGCGGCCTACTCCGCAGGGCGGTGTTCTGAGAATTAATTTAACTTTGAGATTGCGCCTTTGCCAGGATTCTGCGATAGCGGCGGTTTCGTCTGTACTGGCGTCGTCTACGACGAGAATCTCCATAATTTCTTTGGAGTAATGCTTAAGTAGTCCCTCAATCATTGAGCCGATATTCTTTTCTTCGTTATGGGCGATGAGGATAATAGAAAGCGCTTCTTTCATAGAACTTACCTGGTTATGCGCAAGGATACACGGTTATTGTTAAAAATAACTAATACTAGATTAAGCCAGAATAAAAAAGTGGCCCAGAATAGAAAAGAAAGATGATTAAATGGAGGCAGGGAAAAGAGCCAACTGGCTATCACTAATAGTCCAGTAAAAAAAGCCAGTATTTTTTCTGCTTTTTCAAAAGTTTCTCTGGAATCAAGGTAGCTGAAGACCGCAAAGTAAGCAACAAAAAGCCATGCCCAGGTGTAATAAATGCAGTAGGCAGGCAGGATTAAAGCTAAAATCAAGAAAATCGCGTATAATAGGCCGCGGCAGTTTTCTTTTGAATTTATCCAGGCAACAAGGCAAGAAACAAGGAGGATAATTGCCGTGATAGTCATGATTAAAATGTGAATCAGGATTGGAGAGATGCGGTAATTGAATGCACCTGTAAAGCCAGAGACAAACATCCTGCCTATGGCGCTGGGTAGCGAGTGACTGCTGGTTCTCAGGTCAATGTAAGTGGCATAAGTATCGGCGAAGAAGAACGGTTTTAAGCAACGGATAAACCAGTCTTTAAGCAAATAAAGATTGAATTCAAAGCCGAATATTAGTGATGGCAGGATAATGAATATAAGCAGGCAGCCGTTAATAAGACTAAAGATGTATCTTCCCTTGCTTTTTAAAATAAAATAAATCGCGAAAAAAACCAGAGGGATATAAACCGTAATAGCCAGATTGAAGAAGATAGAGGAGAAAAAGAACCTTTTTTTCTCAAAGAGATAAATAGCAATAAACATAAGACACAGGGAGAATAGTTTATTCTGTCCGTTTGACAGTTCGTATCCTATAGCTGGCAGGCATAAAAGAAAACTTATCTTTAGATTCATAAAACTTGTTTTTGGTGATACAGCCGGCATAATTTTAGTTAATAGCCATCCGCTGACAAAAAGAGAGAGAATAACTGTTAGATACCAGGCGATAATTGAAGTCGTTATGCCGCTGAATTCAAAAGGGGCGGTCATTTTACTTTTTAACAAATAAGGATACTGCAGGAGTGTAAAAGCTGGTGCATAGCGGAAGATAACCCGATTATGGTCAAGGGGATTATCATAAGGACTTTTCTTATGAATAACCTGTTCTACGCCGAATAGCCCGACTTTTAAATCCCTGCCACCTCTAGCTACCGCGGTTAAACCTAAAGCGATAATAAAGAGGGTTATAGTTGCGACAAAAAAATAATTTGAGGTAATAATTTTCTTTAGTATAGGGTGCATTATTAAAGTTATTATAAGTATTTTATGGCTTAAAGCAATACTAATATTGCTTGCTTAACTATCCTGTAAGAATCCTTGCAAAGACAATGTCCTTAAGGTAAAATAATAAAAAATAACTAAAGGAGGTGAGAGCAATGGCAAAATATTTAATGCTGGGAAAATATTCTACGGAGGCAATAAAAGGTATTGCCGCGGAGCGCACCAAGAAGGTGACCGATGCTATCGAAAAAGTAGGAGGCAAGGTAGAGGCAATGTACGCATTGCTTGGTAATTACGATTTGGCTTTTATAGCGGATTTTCCGAATAATAAAGAAGCCCTTAAGGCTTCCATTGCGATTACCAAGCTTACCGGAATCGGCTTTACGACATATCCGGCAGTCACTGTAGAAGAATTTGACAGGATAGCTGGTTAGCGCTTTTACAATACAGGAGTTCACTTAGCCAGAAAAGGATACGAAAGATATACGAGGAATTGAAGTTTTAGGGGATTTCCTCAGGCGAAAATTATCTAAGGCAGGGTTTAACGCTGATATATATGAAAATACGGATTACAATATTTAAGAAGAAGCAAGAACCAAATGGCAGCAGGTCTGTAATGGCCAAGAGTCAGAAAACATCTTGGTAGTGGTAGAATAAAATAACTATACACAGCACAAAATATCTGTTTTTTTATCCGGAGCAAAACTCTTGAGGCGCTATTCTTTCAAGATACAAGACATTCAATAAACAGTTTGAGGTATCCTAACTAATAGGAGAAAAATATGCAATTGGGAGAACTGAAGGGTCGATTAGTGCTTTTTAAATTTTCCGAAGAGATTCGCTCTGACTTAGGGCTTTTTCAGATTTACAAAGATGAATCCTGGGCCGTGGTTACCGGAGTTGATGACGTGGGGATATGGATAGAAAACCCCTCCTATGAACTTGGTGTCTGGTGGGATGAGCAAGGCAATCTCATCCCTCCGGCAAAGCAAACCAAAGAAAAACTTAAGGCAAACATACTTATACCGTGGCGTTATATCAAAGCACTAATGAGTGTTGAAGATGAACGTTTCCAGCGCGTAAAAAGCGAACGCCTCCCCGGTTTTCAGGCATACAAATAAGATGGTTTTTAATTTAATGAGAAAAATAGGCAATCTATGGGTTGAGATTTTTAAAATCAAGAACAGGAGAGGTTATGCGGCAGTCCGCTGTAGGCATTTGACTGAAGGAAAAACTCCTCAACAGGCATACGAAAGAATGCTTAAGGATATCCGCTGCACTTCCCGCAAAAATAAGAAGAACAAGTAAATAGGATGGTTGTTATTAGGTTTCCGCTTATAATAATCGCGGTAATATGCGTTTTCTTTTTCTACTTAAAATTTTTGGAGAGAAAGGCCATCTATTTTCCCCAAAAGGAAATTGAGGTATATCCTTCTGCGATAGGCCTTCCATATGAAGAAGTGAATTTTTCTACTGAGGATAATCTAGGGATAAACGGTTGGTTTATTCGTTCTCCAATCGGCAGATACACCATACTTTTTCTGCATGGAAATTCCGGAAACATCTCCGGTCGTCTAGAAAAAATAAGAATGTTGTATGAGTTGGGGCTGAATGTTTATATTATTGATTATCGCGGATATGGTAAAAGTAAGGGTAGCCCGCAAGAAGCAGGTTTTTACAAAGACGCAGTAGCATCCTATAGATATTTGCGAGAGAAATACAATATTTTACCAGAACAGATTATCCTTTACGGCGAGTCTCTGGGTACGGCCGTAGCTATTGATTTAGCTACCAGAGAAAAAATAGGCGGGATTATCCTAGAGGGGACTTTCTCGCGTGGCAGGGATATGGCAAAAAAGATATACCCTTTTTTACCGAATTTTGTTTTTGCCAACAGTTATGATTCCCTAACTAAGATAAGGGTGATTAATGTCCCTAAATTGTTCTTGCATAGTCGTCAGGACGAAGTAGTTCCTGTTGTTTTGGCGCAAAAGCTCTTTTCTGCTGCTAACCATCCCAAATATTTCGTAGAATTAAATGGGGGGCATAATACTGCTTTTTTGGATTCTTCCAAAGAGTATCTTACAGCTATTTCTGAATTTATAAAGGCTATTTCTAAATAAAAGGAGCTACAAGATGAAGATTGCTTTGGGTTTGACTTTTCCAGGCAGCTTAAAGGATGAAGCGATAATATGCTATATGTGCAAAAATTTTGATATAGACGTGAATATCATTGAGGCGTCGTTCTCCATGTCATCCGGTTGGGCGATATTGCAGATAGAAGGGCGGGAAAGTGAAATAGAGAAGGCGTTAGAATATCTTGCCGCCAAAGAGGTAAAGGCTCAGAGGATAGAAATCGACAAACAAGAGGATAAATGAAGAGCAGGGTTTATTTTATTGCGGTTAATAATGTTGATACTGCGGTGGATATAAAAATAAAATTAACACAGCTCTTGTTAGACAGTCGGATACTCGGTTTTGTAAATAAAGGAAGCAGCGTCTGTATTAAGATGCATTTTGGAGAAGAGGGCAATACCGGTTTCGTAAAAGCCGAATATGTGCGTCTTATTGTAGATTATCTTTTGTCTAAAGGCGCACAGCCTTTTCTTTCGGATACCAATACTCTTTATAAAGGCAGGAGGACGTCTTCTGCTGAACATCTTCGGCTTGCCGCTGAACACGGTTTTAAAAGGGAATTAATAGGCGCAAAGGTCATTATACCCGATGAGAAAATAAAGGCGGACATCCAAGAGATAGAAATAGGGGGAAGGTTTATAAAGACAGCAAAGATAGCCAGGGTGTTTTTAGATGCGGATGTGCTGATAGGTATAGCCCATTTTAAAGGCCATATCATGACTGGTTTTGGAGGGGCTTTAAAGAATATAGGTATGGGTTGTGCCAGCAGGGAGGGTAAATTAGCCCAGCATTCAGATTTGGCACCTTACGTGGCAATGGAGAAATGCACAGGTTGCGGCGAATGCGTTAAGGTCTGTCCTGTGTCAGCAATTAGTCTTAAGAAAAACAAGTCGCATATAGATAATGCTATTTGTATTGGTTGTGCTACCTGCATTGCCGTTTGTCCGTTTTCTGCCATTGATGTGCACTGGGATAAGGGAGGAGAATTAATACAGGAACGAATGGTAGAATATGCAAAGTCCGTATTGAAAGACAAGAAAGATTCGTGCGCCTTCATCAATTTTGCCATAAAAATTACCAAAGAATGCGACTGTCTGGCTAAGGATGATCCCCGCATTTCGCCGGATATCGGTATTTTAGCCTCTCAGGATCCGGTGAGTCTGGATAAGGCCTGTCTTGATTTAGTCAACAAAGCCTGTGGAAAGGATATCTTTAAGGAAGTGCATCCACAGCGGAACGGGTTTAAGCAACTTGAATATGCGGAGAGGCTTGGTTTGGGCAGTCTAGATTATGAGTTGATACAAATCCGTTTATCTGATTGAAGGGCAATGAGTCTTGGTTATGGTGAATGAGGAAGGAAAGATAAAAAAGGTAGCGCAATTACTTAAGCGGTCTAAAAGCATATTTTTTATTACCGGCGCAGGCGTATCCGCTGATTCAGGATTGCCTACTTATAGGGGCGTAGGAGGTTTGTACAACGGCAAGACTACCGTTGATGGCATCCCCATTGAAATGGCTCTGGCAGGAGAGATGCTTAGAAATAAGCCGGAAGTAACCTGGAAATATCTAGCCCAGATAGAAGAGAATTGTCGGAATGCCACCTATAATCGCGCTCATGAAGTAATTGCCGAGATGGAAAGGAATTTTGAAAGGGTCTGGGTTCTGACACAAAATATAGATGGTTTTCACCATGCAGCCGGCTCAAAAAATATCATTGATATTCACGGAGATACGCATCATCTTATCTGCGTTTCTTGCGGATGGAGATCTGCGGTAAAGGACTACGCCGGTCTCAAAATACCTCCTTTATGCCCCCGATGCAGCCATATAGTGCGTCCGGAGGTAGTGTTTTTCGGAGAAGAGCTTCCTTATGAAAAATTACGCATTCTATATGAACAGCTTAACCAAGGATTTGATATTTATTTTTCTGTGGGCACAACCAGCGTTTTTCCTTATATTCAAGAGCCGATAATTCAGGCAAAGAATCAAAACAAACCGACTGTTGAAATAAATCCGGATAAAACGCTGATTTCAGACTTTGTGGATATAAAACTCTCCATGACTGCTGCAGCGGCATTAGATGCGCTCTGGAGAGAATATAAGACAGTTTAATTGCGAGGTCTGGCTATGAAAAAAAAGATATATTACTATGATACTGATGCTGGCGGCATAGTTTACTATGCGAATTATCTTAAGTATATAGAAGAAGCGCGCACTGAATTTTTTGCCAGTCGCGGCATATCTATCCAGGAGCTTGCCAAGACAGGTATTCTATTTGTAGTAGCGCGCCAGGAGATAGATTACAAGTACCCTGTCTATTACGGAGATATCTTAGAGATAACCACGCGCTTGGCCGATATCTCTTCAGCATGTCTTAGCTTTGAACACGAAATAAAAAATCAAGACGGCAAGCTTACTACTAAAGCAAAAACAATGTTGGTTTGCGTGGGGCATGATCTTAAACCCAGAATAATTCCTGAAGATATCCGCAAGGCAATATCTTGATAAGGAGATAGCTATGGAGACGCTAGAGACAATCAAAAAGCGCAGAAGCGTGCGTGAATTTCGGCCCGAGCCCATACCAAAAGAGACTATAGAACGTTTAGTTGATGCCGCTAGGTTTGCCGCCACTGCGCGTAATCTCCAACCGTGGGAATTTATCGCGGTGACCAGGAAAGATACCTTAAAGAAAATAGCAGAGTTAGTGGAGAACGGCCGGTTTATCGCAGATGCCGCATTGTGCATTGCCGTCTATTGCCGTCAGACCAAATATTATCTGGAAGATGGCTGCGCAGCTACAGAGAATATTTTACTTGCCGCTACAGAGATGGGCATAGCTTCTTGCTGGGTAGCCGGAGACAAGAAACAGTATTGCAACGCGGTAAGCGCATTGTTAGGAGTCCCTGCGGAGTTTAATTTGGTCAGCCTGATTGCGCTGGGCTATCCAGTTTCTCCGCATGCCTTTAAAACCGCCCAGAAACGCAGTTGTCGTGAAATCCTGCATTGGGAGAAATTTTAGAATGAAAAAAGAGTTGGTGGTAATAGGTGACCGGGTTTTAATTGAGCCGGACGAAGGGCAGGACCGCACAGAGACCGGTTTGTATCTTCCTCAGGGGATAAAAGAAAAAGAGAAGGTGCAAAGCGGCAGGATAGTTAAGACCGGACCAGGCTACCCTATCCCTGACCCGCAGGCTTTAGAAGTTGAACCGTGGCAGGCCCCGCAGATTGAAAAGAGGTATTTTCCTCTTCAGGCACAGGAGGGCGATTACTGCATCTTTCTGCGCAGCGCGGGTATTGAAATAGAATTCGCGGGGAAAAAATATGTGGTTGTGCCTCATTCGGCAATCTTGGTAGTTTTAAAAGAAAACGTAGATAAGGGGGATGTTTAAAGAAAAGTATAACGCGGAAGAGATGTTATATTCCCCGTAAAACCAAAGAGGCAAGTTTTTTATTGGATTATTATCTCCTGTTTGATATTATTGGCTGTACCTTCACGACCTAAAAACTTTGAATCTTGTTAGGTTTTTACTCACTGGCGTATAAAATATTCAAAAATCCCCCTTGCAATACAAAAATCTTAAAACAAATTATTTTAGTCTTACGTAAATCTGCGGCACGATATCTATTTATCATTCCGAATCTCAACATAAACATATTGACACCAGATATATGGGCAATATAATAAAGATGAGAAAATAAATAGAAGCCTATTTATTCCATATGCAGATTAAAATTGAAATTGCAGAGATAGTTGCGGCTTTAACCTTTAACCAAGAATGTTTTCTTGAGATTTTAAATAGAGATTACTATCCTTTCTTTTCAGAAAAATTCCCTCGTATACACTTAGAATTAGAGACTACCGATGAAATCCATTATGTGCAGCCATTAGAAGCATGCCTTACTTTTGAAGATGATTTATGTAGGATCAGAGAAGAATATCTTGATGGTTTTTTTGATTTTAGAACAAAAAAAGGTGGGGCAAAAATCAACTTACAGGGGTTGCCTTGGGCATTGAGCGCTTTTATAAGAAATGTTTTTACACTGTTATTAATAATTGAAGACGATGCGTTTGTATTCCATGCCAGCGCAGTTCTAAAGGGAAACAAGGTGTATATCTTTAACGGACGCTCTGGAAGCGGAAAGACTACTATCTCCAGACTATCCAAGAACTGCATTGTGTTAAGCGATGACCACGCTGTGGTTAAGAAAACCGACGACAATTTTTTTACCTATGCCACTCCTTGTTGGCAGGATTATAGCTTTGGCGAGAAGAAAAATACCGCCTATAATATTGGCGCCATCTTCAAGTTAGTCCAGGACAAAGAGGCTTATTTGAAAAAAATAAATAAGGCAAGTGCAATAACGGAGTTATTTACTATTCCTCACATTCCCGCAGAATTTTTGCCATTTGAGCGGATTATGGATAATTACCACGATTTATTGGAGAAGATTCCGTTTTACGAATTGCATTTTACCAAAGATGATAGTTTCTGGAGGTGCATAGATGCTGTGGAAAGGTAAAATTCCTTTTAAATCCCCCGAAGTTGCGTGGCGCACAGTGGATGGAGAGTCGATAATTGTGCTTACTAAAGAAAGTCGTGTTATAGTCTTAAATGAGGTTGGGACCTACATCTGGGAGCTTATTGATGGTAGAAGAAGTTTTCAGGAGATTGTCACTGCGGTTACCGAAGAGTTTGAGGTTTCCGCATTGCGGGCCACTGAAGAAAGCGCCGCCTTTCTTGAAGAAATAGCTGCCAAAGGAATAATTTTTTTAAAGGATAAAGACTAGAACAATGCCAGAGGACGCAAGGGATTATTATAGCGAACTGTATCAGAAGACTATGAAAAAAAATATTCCTTTTGTCGGACAATGGGAGTTGAATACAAACTGTAACTTAAACTGTTATCATTGTTATCTGGGAAGACAGAGGCAGTGCTATGGCCTACCTTTAGTTAAAATAAAATCTATCCTTGATGAGTTGGCTGATTTGGGCACTCTTTATCTTTCTTTTACCGGAGGAGAGATTCTGCTGCGCAAGGATTTTTTTGAAATCGCAGGATATAGCAGGAAGAAAAATTTTGCTATCAGACTTTTAACTAATGCTACGCTTATCGATGAGGATGCCGCCGATAAAATAAATGCCTTAAATCCCCTGAGCGTGGATGTGAGTTTGTATGCGCTCAATCCTGTCATTCATGACAGGATAACCGGAATGATTGGTTCGCAGGAATTAGTGATTAGGGCGATAAAGCTGTTGAGAAAGAGGGAGATAAAGGTAGTCGTAAAAACTCTGTTTATGAAAGAAAATCTCGCAGAGTTTAATCCTATTAAGTATTTTTGCCAAGACAACGGAGTTGAATTTCAATTTGATTTTACCATGACTCCCGCAGATGATGGTTCGATAGATGTATCCAGATTAGGGTTAGAGAAGAGCCAGATAGAGGACGTTTTCTCGGAAAATAATATCCTTGTATCTCGGCGTCAGGATGCCTCTTTAGATGCGCTCCTCTGTGCTGCCGGCATAAACAGTTTTTTTATCTCTAGCTCAGGCAATCTCTATCCTTGCATTTTCCTCAAAAAGAATATGGGTAGTTTACTTAGGGAGAGGTTTCAGGAAATCTGGAATTCCAGTAATTTTAATAACTTTAGGGCAATAGACGCTCAGGATTTTTATAACTGCAGGCAATGCGGATTGGTAGGGTATTGCAATCATTGCATGGGATTATCCCTTCTTGAACACGGTAATCTTTTAGGCGCTTCTTCTTTGGATTGCCGTTTAGCGCTGGTGTTTAAAAATGTCTACGAGAAAAGGAGAAGTAAATATGGAGAGGAAAAAGAGGAATTATCAGAAACCAGCAGTCATTTATGAAAAAAAAATAGAGGTGCTGGCTGCAGTTTGCGATTCTAGCCGTGGAGGATTTTTAAATTGCAGAAAGTCAATGCCAAGTTGCACTAGACTTTCTTCATAGTGCAAGTGAAAATAAAACAAGAAGATATTTTTTTGCGTTATTGCGCCAAAAGAAGGCTTGACGACGCAGGAGAGAAAATAAAAGAAATCTTAAGCCCTGATTTAAACTGGGCTTATTTTTTGGAGAAGGCCAGAATTAACCTGCTTTTACCGATAGTTTATAAATCCCTCTTAAAGTTTTCCGAATTAAATGGACTTATACCATTCCAGATACAGGAATCCCTAAAGAGCAGTTATTATTCTACTTACAGCAGGAATATTTTCTGTACAGCCCAATTAAAAAATATAATATCTAATTTTGAAGCGGAGAATATCCCGACGATTATCTTTAAAGGGATTATGCTTGCAGAATTAATTTACGGAGATATCGGTCTAAGGGGTTGCGCAGATATAGATCTCTTAGTAAGAAAAGATGATCTGCTTAAGGTAAATAAGGTCTTAAGGCAGCTTGGGTATACATCTACATACAGCGATGGGTATTTTAAAGAATTATGCTTTAGTTATTACTGTGATTCTTTTCTTTATTTTAATCAGGATAAAAACAAAATCCCTGTTGATATCCATGTGCACCTGAGCAATAATCGGCACCTTCCGCATACCTTGGATATGGAAGATATATGGCAGAAGGCTCAACCTATAGATTTAAGAGGAATTTCTCTGTATACCTTCTCCCAAGAACATCTGCTTATATACCTTGCTATGCACGCCGTAAATCACTGTTTTTATCCTTTGATACTTCTTTGCGATATTAATGAATTATTGCTGCGATATATGTCCGGAGGTTTTGCGTGGGATAATCTAATGAAAGAGGCGGAGAAAACCGGATTGTATAAGCAGCTGTATTACGCATTATTCCTGTCTTCCCAAATTTTAGATACCCCGCTGCCTGAGGGGCTCTTGCAGAATTTAACACCAAGAAAAATCAGTATTTTTGAAAAGAGATTCCTCTCTACGGTTTTACGGGCAAAATCAGTGTTTACCGGAGAGGGTTGGGTATATTTAGGGATGAGAGACAACTTAAAGGAGCGGCTCATGTTTTTATACCATGCTATTAAAGGACGTTTTGGCAACCTTTCATGTTGGTAATATTGATGGTATTTTAGAAATGATCTTGAAAAAATTAAGATCTGAGATGGTGTCCCTTTTGGGAACGTCTCTGTTTTTTAAAAAAGTTTTTTCTTTTGAATTCTTTGCCCCTTTTAATTTTTTGTATTTAGAGGAAAAACAAAAACTGCAATGTCAGACAAAACAAAAACTTACAAGAATTCTGGCCCAAAAGTCTATCTCAGGACTTTCGGCTGGCCTTATGCTTCGGCTTTACAATGCCTTGTTTTTGTTCTTTAAGATTCAATGAACTTTAGGCACCGCGCCTTGGCCGGCGCTCCCGTATCTCGCATGCTACCGTTCGGCCTGCGTGGGCGCAGGCCTCACTTGGCGCCCCGCTGGGGCGGGGCTTCGAGCTAATGCGTGAGCGTGTCCGATTCGGCTTTTCGTGTTTGGCGAATTTTGGGTGGGGGTAAAATTCGCCAAACACTTTGCGTCCTCTTCCTCGCAAAAATCCTAAATAAAAAGTCTTCTTTTATTGCGTTGGCGGCCAAAAATTTTTTAAAAGGTGTTTGATTTTTGCTCGGCAGAGTCCGCCCCCGCCCGCAACTTAATCAGGAGTTGCGGGCGGGGAAGCCGAATCTCTCGCGGAAGCGGTGGGATGATTACATAGCAGTCACAGTCGGGCGGCTTCAGCCCTTCGGGCTTTCGCAGCGCCCTTTGTGTGCCTGCTTGCCTTAGAGGAATATGTGTTGACAAGTAGAAATCTCTATGGTATAAATACAATTATAAATAGAGTTGTTCGTCCCGCGTTTCGAAGGGGGAACCCGGACGTTAAAAAAAGTAAAACCTTCACGTGCTTTGAGTCCATGCTCACCGTAGCGCGCGAAGGTTTTTTATTTATACTATTAACTTGATTAACATTGGAGTAAGAATTATAATAATTAGTAAATAATAGTATTCTTTAGTATTTTTTGTATAAAGGCTACAAAATGGATAAGCTGCTAACCATTAAAGATGTTGCCGAATATCTCCAGATGAGCAAAGAGAAAGTTTATAAACTTGCTCAGCAAGGGAAAATTCCGGTTTCAAGAATTGAGAACCAGTGGCGTTTTCGGCTTGAAAAGGTTGATGCCTGGCTTGAAGCAAATGAGATGAGTTCAATTGTTATTACTGCGCAGGAAAGCGCTGCTTTGCGGATTCCTACTCGCGCAGAACCTTTTTTAAAGTGGGCGGGTGGCAAAGGCCAACTTTTAAGACAATACGGAACATTTTTCCCAAAGGAATTTAATAATTTTCTTGAGCCTTTTGTTGGCGGTGGCGCTGTGTTCTTCCATCTCTTTAATAGCGGAAGATTACAAGGCAAAAAGAAAATATTTCTGATTGATTCCAATGAAGAGCTCATTAATTGTTATTTAGTTATCAAGGAAGACGTAGAAAAGCTGATAAAAATTCTAAGTAGCCCTAAATTTATTAACACAGAAGAGACATTTTATAAAATCCGCGCTGAAGAACCTAAAGATAAGTTTGAAAGGGCTGCGAGGACCATATATTTAAATAAGACATGTTTTAATGGATTGTACCGGGTGAACAGTAAGGGTAAATTCAATGTTCCTTTTGGTGGCTATAAAAATCCTTTGATTTGCAATTCTAGAAACCTAATTGCAGTAAGTTCTGCTTTGCAGAATGTTGAAATCTTATGCGACGATTTTGATAGATGTCTGAAACTCGCCAAAAAAGAAGATTTTATCTATTTTGACCCGCCATATCAGCCTTTAAACAAAACATCTAGTTTTACCAGTTATACAAAGAATCCTTTTAGAGAAGAGGAACAAAGAAAGCTTTGTCAGGTCTTCAGAGAATTGGACAAAAGAGGGTGTAAAGTTATGTTGAGTAATTCTGATACACCTTTAATTCGGAAACTTTACAAAGGATTTAGGATTGCGATTGTGCAAGCTAAAAGAGCAATTAATTGTAAGGCTTCGGGTAGGGGAGAGATTAATGAGTTAGTAATATTAAATTATTGATTAGGGAGGGTACCATGGCGATAGAGTTACCAAAAATGAATTTTAGGAAAAAAGGCGTTGAGCACGTTCCTATCAAAGCGTTTCAGATTAATGAAAGCACGATAATAGCTATTTATAAAGGTTCGCTAAGCCCATTTGATATACTAATTAAATATAGGCAAAAATTGAAGAATGAAAAATGGTCGAATATTAGAACCCCAAAGCATATCCACTGGACCGTTGATATTTTAATGAAAATGCAATCATACAGAGACTTAACACAAGAATTCTTAGATTTCTTTATTGATATTTGGAACAAAACCGTGCCACTCAAGAGCGAACAAGAAAGGCAATCTTTAGATTTGAAAACGCTACTCAATATTAGCGCGAAGGAAATAGATAAGTTTAAAGAGTTAAGCAACAAAGGCGAATATAGTATAAAATTTCTGATTCTCTTAGCAAAATTATTGATGTTACAGGAAAAGACGAATCGAGCAGATGCATATATGTTTAAGAGAGTATTAGATGGCTTAAAGAGAGGGGACGATTTATTTCGTGTTCTTTCTACAGCAACCTTAGCAGCTGGTAGAGCCAGAAGATAGTAAGTCAAATAGTATTATAAATATGAATGATGTTCACCACAAAGATTTTAAATTAGAAACAACAACAGTATGGTCTTTTCCTGAAAGAGGCAAATGGGCCATTCACCAACCGAACTTTAGAGGCAATTGGGCTCCTCAGATTCCCCGTAATCTTATCATTCGCTACTCCAAACCAAAAGATTTAGTTTTAGATCAGATGTGTGGATGTGGTACCACTTTGATTGAGTGTAAGCTTACCGGAAGAAATGCAATCGGGTTTGACATAAATCCAAAGATGGTAGAAATAACAAAGAACAATCTTAAATTTGATGCAGATACAGATGTTCCTAAAACTGAGATTTCTGTAAAAGTGGGAGATGCCAGAAATCTTAAAGATGTAAAAGATAATTCAGTTGATTTAATTGCAACCCATCCGCCATACGTAGATATTATCAAATATAGTGACGGAAAAATTGATGAGGATTTATCTAATATCCATGATATTGATAAGTTCTGTAAGGAAATGAAAAAGGTCGCCTTAGAGTGCTTCAGAGTTTTAAAACCCAAGAAATATTGTGGAATACTAATTGGTGACACAAGGAGGAAGACATACTTTACACCTATATCTTATAGAGTAATGCAGCTTTTTCTGGATGTGGGATTTAAGCTCAAGGAAGATATAATCAAGCAACAATGGAATTGTGAAACTACTTCTTATTGGGCCGAAAAGTCGAAAGAATATAATTTTTTACTCATAATGCATGAACATTTATTTGTGTTTGAAAAGCAATAAATACCGAAGGATAAAATATGCCAAGAATTATCACAGAAAGGTTTGTTAGACGTTCAGTAATAAATTTTTTAGCAAGAAAGGGATGGGATAGAGGATTACGCGAAAAGGAAACAGCGGAGCATGGGGTAGATATAAAGGTCCGCCATAATAAATATGCTCGCTACTTTTTTATTGAAACAAAAGGAGAATCATCAAGCAAGTCTGCTGAATCTGCCAGAGAAGTAGCATTTGTTTATTCCCTGGGTCAAGTTATAACCCGGATGAAAGCAGGTGCGGCACGTTATTATTATGGTCTAGGTCTTCCTGCTTCAGTTGCAAAAATAGCCGTTAGGCGCATTCCTTGGCAAGTTGCAAATAAACTATTATTGTACATATTTTCTGTTGATGGAAAAGGTAAAGTGAAGCAATATCATTGGCGGGATTTAAAGAAGATTCAATAGAAATCAAACACCTTTTAAAAATTTTTGGCCGCCGCCGCAATAAAAAAGGAATTTTTATTTAGGATTTTTGCGAGGAAGAGGACGCCAAGTGGCCCGCCAGACCTATGTCGGGCGAACGGCAGCATACGAGATACGGGAGCGCCGGCCCAGGCGCGACGCCTAAAGTTCATTGAATTTTAAAGAACGAATAAAGCGTATTGTAAAGTCGAAGCATAAGGTCAGCCGAAAGTCCGGATAAAGACTTTGGGGGCAAAAAATTTGTAACTCTTTTTAGCTTCTTGGTTTGGCATTTTTGTTTTTCCTCTAAATACAAAAAATTAAAGGGGGCAAAGAATTCAAAAGAAAAAACTTTTTTGTGGGCGATTTTGATGTTTTTCGGCAGCTTCGCTGTTTGTCAAATAGATTAAGAGGAGCAAGCTAAAGAGGGATATTCTCTTGAGGTACAGCGAGAATATCTTGAATCTTTTGCTAAGCGTGAAGGTCTTGAGGTATTCAAGGTTTATCAAGACTACGGCATTAGCGGCTATTCTGCCGAGTGTTTTGCCTTGAACGAACTCATTAATTGTGGCTAAATAAATATGAATAAAAAAGTTTTAATCCGGACCTTCGGCTGCCAGATGGTGTCGTTCTTACATGTCAATTGTACATTTTTTAGAAGGTGTGTATAGCAAGAGTTAATGAATTGTCTGACATATGGTTACGGGAAATTATTTTATGGAACCGTGCGTAAGTGGAAAAATAATGCACCGTGTCTAAGAGGGGTAGCCAGATGAAAATAGGTGGGCAGAGAGAAGAGAGTTTTATTTGGACACTCCAGGATAAAAGTTTCTTGAACCAAAAGGGTGAATTTCTGATTTGTCCAAAGAAGTATATTCCTGTTAACTGGAAGTACGC
Organism: Candidatus Omnitrophota bacterium; assembly: GCA_023818655.1. GTDB lineage: Bacteria > Omnitrophota > Gorgyraeia > Gygaellales > Profunditerraquicolaceae > JAMWCI01. The sequence goes on along the minus strand of JAMWCI010000003.1, from coordinate 14,868 downwards.
CTATCGCTGGCTGGAAGAGCAATATCAGCATAAGAAAGGGATCAAACCGCGCAGCGCTTTAATTTGGGTGTGGATTCAAAGATCGTATTCAGAGAAAGCATTTTATATGGCAATTACTCAACTATATTCTTCTTATGAGTATGGCTTAAAAAATAAAGTAGCACTTGTCCTTAAAATACCACAGGATGTTATTTTGCTTAGTTCTTATAATAGGTGGAATATATTGTTGGAGTATTGTATGGAGTTTAAGCGTAAACCCGATTCAAAAATAGATTGGCAGCCGGTTTTTAGAATTCACGACATCCCAACCTATGATTATATTCAGGGCGTTATTCCCTTTATAAAAAGAAATTGGATTAAAAAGGTTATTGAATTAGATGCAAAAAAACTTAAACGATACGGCGCCGACTTTAGGAAGAAGTTTTAGTCCCTACTCACGCACAGTTGTCCAGTTTTAGACAGTAATGTAAAAATTATAACTTATCGTGATGAGAGACAATAAGAAAAAAGTATTCCTGAAAACCTTCGGCTGCCAGATGAATGTGCGGGATTCGGAAGTAATCTGCGGCCTTCTTGAGAGGCAGGGTTATCAGATTAGCGATGATGAGGATAAGGCAGATATAGTAATTTTTAACACCTGCTCCGTACGCCAGCACGCAGAGGATAAGGTTTGGTCAGCAATAGGCAGGGTCAAGGCCAAGATTATTGGCATTGTTGGATGTATGGCAACCAACTACCGACAGGCAATCTTTGATAAGGCGCCAGAGGTAGATTTTGTGGTGGGGACATCCGACATCGCCAAGATTCCTTTAATAATCGCCGAGATAGAAAAACATAAAGACTCGTTTTTAGCCAAGAAAATCTATGAGACAGATAGTGATCACAGAGAGGATGAAATTTATCACACCGGATTCCATCTGGATAAGGAACATGCCTTTGTGGTGGTATCCGAGGGCTGCGAAAACTATTGCGCATACTGTGTGGTTCCTTATGTGCGCGGGAGATTGCGCTCCAGACCTTATTCAGATATCCTTGCTGAGATAAAGGAGGATATTGACGCCGGGATAACTAAGATTACGCTTCTCGGCCAGAACGTCAATATGTATAATTATAAAGAGGTTAATTTCATTGAGCTTCTTAAGCTTGTTAATTCCGTTAATGGCCTGAAAGAGTTCAGTTTCATTACTACCCATCCGAAGGACACAACTGCTAAATTATTCCAAGCGATGAATGATGCGGATAAACTAAAAAAATATCTGCACCTTCCTGTGCAATCCGGCTCAAACAGGATACTTAAACTTATGAACCGCGGTTATACCAGAGAATTTTATTTGGATTTGGTGGAGAATTATCGTAAAATAGTAAAAAACGGGACATTAACCACGGATATCATTGTTGGTTTTCCCACCGAAACCAAGGAGGATTTCCAAGATACCTATGAATTGGTAAATAACGTAGGATTTGACGCTGCCTATATCTTTAAATATTCTGTCAGACCGCATACGCAGGCTGCCTCTTTATCGGATGATGTGGATAAAAAAGAAAAAGAAAGAAGGCATAGCCTTATATTGGAGCTGCAAAAAAGGATATCGCTGAAGAAAAGATGAAACGGATAGTAATTTGGATCTTCTTATTTATCATATTATTTAGCTATACGTATGCTGCGAATAATTTAGATACGATGAAGGTTTATTTCCTTGATGGGGATTACAATGCAGCTATATCAGAAGGGGAGAAAATATTGGCAGCAACGAAGGACTCTTCCGGCTCAGATGAATTGTATTATTTGCTCGGTTTAAGTTACCTGAAAATAGGAAATTATTTACGCGCCTCTGATATTTTTGAGATATTGCTATCTGAAATCAAGCCCTGCAGATTTAAAGAGGAGGCGGAGCTGGCTTTAGGCGATACGTATCTTTTAAGAGGAAATCTTGAAAAAGCCAAAACCTGTTATCTTCAGCTTTTACGGGCAAACCCGCAGACAAAACTTAAACCACAGCTGTATTACCGACTTAGTAAAATCGCCTTTGATTCGGGCAATGCTCAAGAAGGTATTGATTACAGGGAGAAGCTAAAGAGCGAGTTTCCCTCTGAAGTAGAGGCCTTGACCAGTCAGGACATATGTTATATTGACAAAAACATCGGTTCTCAACTATTTTATACTGTGCAGGTAGGCTGTTTTGCTAATCCCGTCAATGCCAAGAACCTGGCGCGGGAGTTGGTTTCTAAGGGGTATCCTGCGTATACCAAAGAAGTAGTTATCGCAGGTAAAGACTATTACCGCGTCCTCGTAGGTAACACTACTAACCGCAAGGAGATTGCCCGTATGGCAGAAAAATTGTCTAGCCAGGGCTATCCCACAAAAATCTGTCCGTGAAGTTGAACCCCAGAAAGAAGATTATTTTTATTACCGGGCCTACTGCCATCGGCAAAAGCCGTCTGGCTATAGTCTTATCTAGAAGACTTAATGCCGAGATAATCTCCTGCGATTCTATGCAGATTTATAAGGGAATGGCGATTCTTTCTGCCCAACCTTCTCCGAAGGCGCTCAGGGAGGTTCCGCATCATCTGGTAGCCTTTGTTTCTCCACGCAGGGAATACGACGTTTTCCGCTATAGCCGACAGGCAAACAAAAAAGTAAGAGATATTATTAAAAGAGGAAAGACCCCGCTTTTTGTCGGCGGAACAGGCTTGTATATATCCATAGTTGTTGACGGGATATTCAGGGGGGCCAAGAGAAACGAGATGTTGCGTCGCAGGCTTTACCGGCAGGCAGAAGGGGCAGGCGCGGAATTCCTGTATGAAAAACTAAAAAAGGTTGACCCTACCGCAGCGGAAAAGATTCATCCCCACGATACGAAACGCATTATCCGGGCGCTGGAGGTATTTGAGAGTACAGGAAAACCAATTTCACAGTGGCAGAGAGTCAGATACGGCGGCCTAAGCAATAATTACGATATACGAATATTCTGTCTTAATCTTAAACGCAGTCTTTTACACAAAAGGATTGAGCAGAGAGTGGAGGAGATGTTTAAAGATGGCGTATTGGATGAAGTAAGAAAGCTTTTAAGTATGCCTTTGAGCAGAACCGCTTCTTATGCTATAGGCCTAAGGGAATTAGAAGGTTATCTGGCAGGCCGCTATGATTTAGAAACAGCCAAACAGCTAATAAAGAGGAGCACGCGCTTATACGCAAAAAGACAGTTAACCTGGTTTAGAAAAGATAAACGCATAGAGTGGATAGAAATTAAAGATAAAGAAACTGCGGAGAGTATCGCTAAAAGGATACTGCGGAAAATCAGAGCAAGTTAAGAGAAGATGGAACGCGCATTGATAGTATCTATAAAACTGAAATCCGATAAGGATAACTGGCATATAGCTGATATAGCCGGAGAGTTGGAGGAGTTGGCTCTTTCTGCCGGGGCAACCGTTGTAGATAACTTCACCTGTTTCTGCGAAAAGTTTACCCCGAACTTCCTTATCGGCAGAGGCAAAGTCGAGGAGATTGCCGTTCTTTCCCAGGAAAAAAATATTGATACTGTCATTTTTAGCGAGGACCTTTCCGGCACACAGCAGAGGAGCCTTGAAGAGGTAATCGGTAGAAAGACTATTGACCGCACGCAGCTCATATTGGATATCTTTTGCCGCCGGGCAAAAAGCCCCGAAGGTAAAATGCAGGTAGAGCTGGCGCAATTGGAGTACCTCCTACCCAGACTTGTCGGTAAGGGGATAATCCTTTCTCGTTTAGGCGGCGGCATAGGCACAAGGGGTCCGGGCGAGCAGAAATTGGAAGTTGACCGCAGACGCATTCGGAGACGGATTGCCAAGTTAAAAAACGAACTAAGGCAGATAGCTAGTCATCGTCTGATCATGCGTAAAAAAAGAAAAGAAAACGCTATCCCCGTGGTGGTGCTGGTCGGTTATACCAATGCCGGAAAATCTACGTTGATGAATTCTTTGGCGGATGCCGGCCAGTTTGTGCATAACGGCCTTTTCACTACCTTGGATCCGGTTTTTAAAAGTCTTAAGTTGCCCGGTGGAGAAAATATCATTATTTCCGACACAGTAGGTTTTCTGCACAACCTTCCGCACCATCTTATAGAGGCCTTTAAAGCCACGTTGGAAGAGGTGAGAGAGGCAGAATTATTAATCCATGTCTTGGATGCCGCGCATCCGCGGGTATACGAACATGCCCGCGCGGTATACGTTGTTCTAAAGGAGCTGGATGCAGATAAGAAAAATATTGTCACTGCGCTGAATAAAATAGACCTCATCAGCGATAAACTTTGGTTGCATAAACTAAGCACAGATTTTCCCGGGGCGACCCTTATTTCGGCAAAATTAAAAACTAATTTGAATATATTACTGGAAAAGATTCAGGTTTACTTCTCCGGACAGATGGTGGAAAAAGAAATATTAATTCCGCACTCCAGGATGCACCTCGTAAATTTATTTTATCGCCAAGGCGGGGTTACAGAGATAAAATATCTCCAGACAGGTATAAAAATTAAGGTTAATTTACCGAGAATACTTTATAATAAGCTATTACATTCCAATGAGATAGAATAATCTATTAGAATATCTAATAAATTTTATTAATTTTTCTTGACAAAATAATTTAATTATGTTATACTTGAAAGCAGATGAAAAAAGGAGCAAGGATGCCGCTTTTTGATATCCAGATTAGCCCTGATGAACCGGTGTATGTGATTAGTGTAGTAAGCAAACTGGTATCTTTGCCTGTATGGACGTTACGTCAACTGGATAAGGCCGGGATTGTTTGTCCTAAAAGGATAGGCAGAAAGAGCCGCCTTTATTCTTTAAGAGATATCAGGAAGTTAGAATATATCCATTATCTTATGGAAGAGAAGCGGGTAAATATACACGGAATAAAAATAATTTTGGAAAAAGAGGAAGTATAATTTTTTTGCGTTGATATTAGCAGTCTATTGATTAGATTGCTAATATTCAATAGAAGGAGGAAAAGTGCGATTAGATAAATTAACCGTTAAGTTACAGGAGGCGTTGCAGGATGCCGTGAGCTTTGCCACTGAATCCGGTCATCAACAGGTTGAACCCGAACATCTGTTATATACGTTATTAAGGCAGGAAGACAGTCTTGTGGCGCAAGTGTTTGATAAAGTAGGTATGCCTTCCTTTTCCGTAATCAAAACACTGGAAGAGGAATTAAAGAATAATCCGGCAGTAAGCGGCGCAAATCTTAATGTTTATTTTTCTCACCGGTTTAACCGACTTCTTGCCAACGCCAAGAAGGAAGCAGAGTATATGAAAGATGAGTTTATCTCTGGAGAGCATATTCTGCTTGCTTTTTTGTCTGATGGCGATTCCAAATTTGCGCAGGAATTAAAGAAAAGAGGAATAGGAAAAGAAGAGATTCTCTCTGCTTTGAGCGCGATCAGGGGAAGTCACCGGATTACCGATGAGAATCCGGAAGAAAAAATTAACGCCTTGGAAAAATACGGGATGGATTTAACAGAGCTTGCTCTCAGGATGAAGCTTGACCCGGTTATCGGACGCGATAAAGAGATACGTCGGTTGATGCAGGTATTGTCGCGCAGAACCAAGAATAATCCTGTTTTAATCGGAGAGGCAGGAGTGGGCAAAACCGCAATTGTTGAAGGCCTTGCGCAGCGGATTGTTTCTCATGATGTCCCGGAAGGACTCAAGGATAAGAGGATAATCGCTTTGGATATGGGCGCTTTGGTTGCCGGGACCAAATTCCGCGGAGAATTTGAAAACCGTTTAAAGGCAGTATTGAAAGAGATACAGGCCAAAAACGGCCAGGTAATTCTTTTTATAGACGAGTTGCATATTATCGTGGGAGCTGGGGCAGCTGAAGGATCAATTGATGCCTCTAATATGTTGAAACCATTGCTTGCCCGTGGTCAGCTGCGTTGTATCGGCGCAACCACGCTTGAGGAATACCGCAAATATATAGAGAAAGACAGCGCTCTGGAAAGGCGATTCCAGCCGGTATTTGTGGATGAGCCGGATGTAGCGAATACTATTGCTATCTTGCGTGGACTTAAGGAGAAATACGAGATTCATCACGGTGTGCGGATTACCGACAGCGCTCTGGTTGCTGCCGCCACTCTTTCTTCCCGTTACATAAGCGACAGGCATCTTCCGGATAAAGCCGTAGACCTTGTGGATGAGGCTGCCTCGCGCCTAAGACTGGAGATTGACAGCATGCCTGTGGAGATTGACAGCGTGCAACGCAGGATTATCCAGCTGGAGATAGAGAAGCAGGCATTAAAGAAAGAAAAAGACAACGTCTCACAGGAGAGGTTGAAAAAAATAGAGGATGAGCTGGAAACCCTTAAAAAAGAACTGGATAGCAAAAAGCAACAATGGGAGAAGGAAAAGGGAGTAATTGTGCAGATAAAGAATGCCAGGAAAAAAATAGAAGAGTTAAAGAACGAGGCTAGTCAGGCAGAGAAAATCGGCAACCTTGATAAGGTAGCTGAGATAAAATACGGGAAACTGATTGCCCTAGAAAATGAACTAAAGGGTTATAATGAGAAGCTCGCGCAGTTGCAGAAGGGCTCCGGTATGTTGCGTGAGGCGGTAAGCGAAGAGGATATTGCCGAGGTTATCTCTGAATGGACCGGGATTCCTTTGACTAAATTAATGGAGACAGATACCCAAAAGCTTATACATATGGAAGAGCGGCTAAGAGAGAAAGTCGTTGGTCAAGATGAAGCGCTGGGCGTCATCTCCAACTGTATCCGAAGGGCGCGTTCAGGATTGGGAGAGGAAAAAAGGCCGATGGGCTCGTTTATCTTTTTGGGGCCAACGGGGGTGGGAAAGACTAAGCTGGCTAAAACACTGGCGTGGTTTTTGTTTGATGATGAAAATGCGCTGGTGCGCATTGATATGTCTGAATATATGGAGAAGTTTAGCGTTTCCCGGCTTATCGGCGCGCCTCCCGGATATGTGGGGTATGAAGAAGGAGGACAGCTTACGGAAAAGATACGGCGCAGGCCTTATGCGGTAATCCTTTTGGATGAAATTGAAAAGGCGCATCCAGAAGTCTTTAATATCCTTTTACAGATTCTGGATGACGGTCGCCTCACCGACGGACAAGGCAGGACTGTTAATTTCAACAATACAGTGATTATTATGACTTCCAATATCGGCGCGGATATTATCCAGCAGCATGCGTCTATAGGTTTTAAAGTAAATAAACAGGATTATGGATTCACAGAAATGAAAGAAAAACTTCTTAGTGAAGTGAAAAAGAACTTCCGTCCGGAGTTTTTAAACCGGATAGACGATATAATTGTTTTTAATCCCCTGAGTAAAACCGATATCCAGAAGATAGTAGAGATTGAATTAGCGCCTATTTACGCACGGCTGGCTCAACAGGGGATTAAACTTGAAGTGTCCCCTAAGGCAAAGGAGTATTTGTGCGAGAAGGGGTTTGACGCCAACTTTGGGGCGCGTCCATTAAAGCGCACGATTCAAAAATATATCCAAGACCCTCTGGCCAAGAAAATATTATCCGGAGAAATTAAAGAAAATATGAAGGTGGTGGCAGAGTTGGATGCGGAGAAAAATATTGCATTAAGCAAAGGATGATAGATTGACAAAGCGCAGAATTATGTTAAAATTACCCTTTAGCATTCACGAATCAAGAGTGCTAAAAAATGGGGCGTTTTCCACTAAGTATAATAATAAAGCGCAGTAGTTATCAGGTTCACAGAGAAACAAAGATGGTTGGTAAAGGAATTGCCTATGGCAAGAAACGTTGATTACACAACAAGAAGAAAGGCGGTTTTGGCGGCTGCCATCGACCGCTATATAAAGGATGCGCAACCTGTGGCTTCCGAAGATATTGCCAAGGAATTTAATTTAAGCTCCGCAACCATACGCAATATTTTTGCCGAGCTGGAAGAGGAAGGTTACCTTACTCATCCCCATACCTCCGGCGGCAGGATTCCTACAAATAAAGGTTACCGTTATTATGTGGATTTCCTTGTATCAGAGATGGAGCTTCTGGATGAGGAGAAAGAGTGTATCTTACAGGGATACAAAAGAGAAATCCGGAAATTGGAAGATGCGTTGGAGGAAACCTCAGAGCTTATCTCTGCGGTTACGCGTTACGCTGGGATAGTCTCTTTTCTGGAGTGGCAGGATAAGCTTTTTTATAGGGGCATAACCAGGATTTTGGAACATCCAGAATTCCATGATTTTGAAAAGATAAAGTTGCTGCTTAAGATTATAGAGGATAAAAGATGCCTACTTGATATTATCAACCGCGATTTAGACGACAAAATAAAGGTGTACATCGGACAGGAGCTTGGTTGTCCAGAGATGGAGAACTGCTCTTTGGTGATTTCGGGTTACCGTATCCACAACCGGCTTTCAGGGAGACTGGCGGTTTTAGGACCGCAGCGCATGGAGTACAGCCATATCATACCGGCCTTGGAATATATTTCCGAAGTTTTGACCACTGTTTTGGGGAAAATCTGAAATGGATAAAAAAGAAGAGCAGAAAAAGGAAAATAATTTTATTCAGTAAAACCATAAACTGATTATATGATAAAAAATATTTTTGACAAAGTAAAATCAGAAGGAAGAAACAAAAACAGTTACCCTGCAGGAGGCTGAATACCTTAAGCTTAAAGAAGAGGCGGAAAAGGGCAAGGAGTATTGGGATAAGATACTAAGGATGCAGGCGGAATTTGAAAATATCCGCAAGCGCATAGAAAAAGAAAAGCAGGATTATATTAAATTTGCCAATGAGGGTATTATCTTGGAATTGTTGAATATCTTGGATGATTTAGAACGGGTTGTGGAATTGGCTGAGGAGAAACGCAAGGTTGAGCCTTCTAATCAGGAGCACGGTTTATCCGCATTTTTAAAAGGCGTAGAAATGATATTGGCGCATCTATACGAGATGTTAAAGGAGTACGGCGTCAGGCCCATTGAGGCAGAAGGCAAGATTTTTGACCCGCGTTACCATGAGGCGTTGATGCAGGTTGAAAATAATAATGTGGCGGAACACACTGTGTTAGAGGAGTTGCAAAAGGGTTATATGTTGAACGATAAAGTCATAAGGACCAGCAAGGTGAAGGTTTCTAAGAAGGACACAGTGTAGCAGATTACAGATAATAGCCAAGATACGAAGTTTTATTTTTATTGGCTGGCGACCATTAAGTTAAGACAGGAGGGATAGATATGGCAAAGGTAATCGGTATTGATTTGGGTACTTCTAACTCTGCGGCTGCAGTAATGGAGGGTGGCAGGCCGGTAATCATACCTTCTGCAGAAGGCGCAGGAGTAGCCTCCGGAAAGGCATTTCCTTCTTATGTAGCTTTTACCAAAGAAGGTCAGCGTTTGGTGGGCGAGCCGGCTCGCAGACAGGCAGCTATTAATGCCGAAGGCACAATTCAGGCGGCTAAGCGCAAGATGGGTACGGATTATAAATTCAAGGTTTTTGGCAAGGAATATACGCCTCAGCAGATATCCGCGTTTATCCTGCAGAAGATAAAACAGGATGCCGAGGCATATTTGGGCGACAAGGTTGAAGAGGCGGTAATTACTTGCCCTGCTTATTTTGACGATAACCAGAGGACCGCCACCAAAGACGCCGGGGAGATCGCCGGCTTAAAGGTATTGCGCATTATCAATGAGCCTACTGCTGCCTGTTTGGCTTATGGTTTGGAAAAGTCGCAGAAGGAGCAGAAGATAATGGTATTTGACTTAGGCGGCGGAACCTTGGATGTTACAATTATGGAGATGGCTCAGGGCGTATTTGAGGTAAAGTCTACCTCCGGCGATACGCAATTGGGCGGCACTGATATGGATAACGCGCTTATAGATTATATTGTGGAACAGTTTAAGCGAGAGACAGGCATTGACCTAAAGAATGATAAAATGGCTATCCAGCGCGTGCGCGAGGCAGCGGAGAAGGCAAAGATTGAATTGTCCTCTACTTTGACGACAGATATCAATTTGCCCTTCATCACCGCAGACGCCACCGGTCCAAAACACCTGACTATGTCTATTACCCGCGCAAAGCTGGAGGATTTGATTGCTCCGATTATTGAAAGATGCCGTCATCCGATGGAGCAGGCGCTTGCCGACGCAAAATTGACAAGTCGCGATATTGACCGTATTATTATGGTCGGCGGTCCTACCAGGATGCCTATTGTGCAAAAATTTGTTGAGGATTATGTAGGCAAGAAGATAGAGCGCGGGGTTGACCCTATGGAATGCGTTGCCTTGGGAGCCGCTATACAGGCTGCGATTATCAAAGGCGAAATGAAAGACGTGCTTTTGCTTGATGTTACTCCTTTATCTTTGGGTATTGAGACCTTGGGCGGCGTAAATACAAAACTTATTGAAAGAAACACCACTATTCCTACGCGCAAAAGCCAGATTTTTTCTACCGCCACAGACAACCAGACCGCGGTAACTATACGCGTGTTGCAGGGAGAGCGGCCTATGGCTGATGATAATGTGGAGCTGGGAAGATTTGATTTGGTTGGCATCCCTGCTGCGCCGCGCGGCGTGCCGCAGATTGAAGTTACCTTTGATATCGATGCTAATGGCATCGTGCACGTATCGGCAAAAGACCTAGGTACAGGCAAAGAGCAGTCTATCCGCATTACTGCACCTAAGAAGCTTTCCAAGGAAGAAATTGAGAAGATGGTTAAGGATGCGGAGAGATTCGCAGCCGAAGATGCCAAGAGAAAGGAAGAAGTGGAGATTATCAATCAGGCGGATACGTTGGTTTACGCCACGGAGAAATCGCTGAAGGATTTTGGAGATAAGGTAAGTCAGGCTGAACGCGCGGAAATAGAAAGCAGGATAAACGACCTTAAGACAGCGATTAAAGACAAGAATATAGAGAGGGTAAAGAATGGGATGGAAGAGTTGACTAGAGCTTCGCATAAATTGGCAGAAGAGGTTTATAAACAGGCAGGCGCAAAACAGCAGACTGGACAGGGAGGTGCCCGGCCGAAAGAGGAAGGTTCAGCCGCAGGGCAAAAACAAGGAAAAGACGAAGAGGTAATTGACGCAGAGTTTAAGGAAGAAGACGATAAGAAGTAAAACGGAGGTAACGCGTAATCGGTAATTTTATAAATTACAGATTACGATTTACAGCTTGTGGCCTTGAGTACTAAACGCGATTATTATGAGATTTTAGGTGTAAAGAAGAACGCAACCCTTGATGAGATAAAGAAGGCTTATCGGGAATTGGCGTTGCGTTACCATCCTGACCGCGTGCCTCATGAGCAAAAAAAAGAGGCGGAAGAAAAGTTTAAAGATATCTCTGAGGCCTATGCGGTTCTTTCTGATCCGCAGAAGCGCGCCCTTTACGACCAGTATGGACATTCCGGCATAGACCAGAGATATGCCTACGAGGATATCTTTAAAGGCGCAGATTTTTCCAGCGTTTTTCAAGACCTGGGGGATTTTGGATTTGGGGGCGGGCTTTTTGAAGATATCTTTAGCGACTTGGGGTTTGATTTTTTTGGAGGAAGGTCCTCGCGCGCAACAGGCAGACGCAGGGGCAGGGACCTGCAGATAGCAGTATCTATCAGTCTGGAGGAGGCAGCTACAGGAACAGAGAAAACTATCTCTGTTCCTCGCTATGAAACCTGTTCTGTCTGTTCAGGTAGCGGGGCAAAACCCGGAACCAAGAAAATTACCTGTCCTCAATGCAAAGGCGCAGGTCGGACCGTGGTATCCAGCGGTTTCTTTCAATTAGCCCAGACCTGTGCGCGTTGTCGCGGTGATGGCTATATTATCCAGACGCCCTGTGCGGATTGCCGCGGCGAAGGAAGGATAAAAGTCGCCCGCAAGATTAAGGTAAAGATACCCGCCGGAGTAGATAATAACTCTAGTCTTAGAGTGCGGGGCGAGGGAGAATCAGGCAGCGCAGGCAAAGGCGATTTATATGTAGTAATTGAAGTTGCTCCCCATCCTGTTTTCCAGCGACAAGAGAACGATATACTTACCGGCGTAAATATAAGCATAGCTAAGGCAATTTTGGGAGGCGAAATAGAGGTTCCTACATTAAACGGAAAGGTAAGCATGAGAATACCTCCGGGAACCCAATCAGGAAAAATCTTCAGATTAAAAGGAAAGGGGATTCCAGATTTACATGGAAGAGGCATAGGCGACGAGCTGGTAAGGGTGGATGTAGAGATACCTACGAAGCTTACCGCTGAACAGCGCAGGCTTATTGAGGAATTCGCCAGGCTTTCTGGAGACCAGATAAAACAGGAAAGTTTCGCCGACAGAATTAAGAAGACTTTTAGTAGATAATCTTTATAATAATAAATTCGCTATGAGCGTAACAAGAAAGGAGCGGTTGATTTCACAATGCCCACATATGAATACGAATGTTTACATTGCGGTCACCGGTTTGAGATTTTTCAGAGAATGACTGACCGGCCGTTAGAGGCCTGCCCTAAGTGCCGTAAGCCAGTCAGGCGCCTTATCGGTAGCGGCTCAGGAATCATCTTTAAAGGAAGTGGATTCTATGCCACGGATTACCGCAAGGGCAAGAAGACCGAGACAGAAAAACCCAGCGCGCCGACCTGTCCAAAGAGCAGAGACGGATGTAATGCCTGCCAGCAGGTTGATTAATATATGGTGAAAATAATGAAATCTTGGCTGATAGTAATAATGTGGATGGCGGTTATTTTTTGTTTTTCGAGCGTGCCAGGAAAAAACACCCCATCAATATTTCCATTTCAAGATATAGTCTTTCATTTTTTTATTTATGCGTTCTTGGGGTTGTCGTTTGTTTGTGCGCTAAAAAACAGTTTCCCTCGGATTTCTTTGCCTATAGGCATAACCTTGACTGTGCTCTTCGGTTTTTTATACGGCATAAGCGATGAATGGCATCAGTCTTTTGTTCCGGGGAGAACGGTCTCTGTGTTTGACGTATTGGTAGATACGTTGGGTTCACTGGCAGCAGGAAGCGGGTTTTATACATGGTTGAGATAAAGCCTTTTCGGGCTGTAATCTACAATCAGGAAAAGATTAAAGACTTATCCAGAGTAGTCTGTCCTCCTTACGATATTATTTCTCCTGCCCAGCAGGAGTATCTTCGCAAGAAAGACCAGCATAATTTTATCCACATACTTTTAGGCAGGGATATTCCCGGCGAGGATAAGTATATCCGGGCAGCCGGCTATCTTAAAGATTGGATGGATGAGAATATATTTATTCAAGATATTGAACCGGCAATATATTTTTACAGCCATAGTTATCAGATAAAGGGAGAGAAGAAAATGCGACTGGGTTTTGTTTCTCTCCTGAAACTGCCAGATAAACCTAACTCGGTTTTTGCCCATGAACATACGCGCCTTGCCCCCAAGGAAGACAGGCTCAGGCTTTTGCGCCGCACAAAGGCAAACCTAAGCCCGATATTCGTAATCTTTCAGGACAAAAAACGCATTATCCAGTATATTTGGGATAAAGGTATCGGAGAGGCCCCTCCTTTTATAGAAGTGCGCGATGATGAAAAAAATCTCCATAGATTATGGAGGATTACTTCTTCGGATTTGCTGAGGCGCATAGAAGATGGTATGTGCAACGAAAACATCTTTATCGCTGACGGCCACCATCGTTATGAAGTAGCTTGCGCTTATAAGGAGGAGATGAAAAAGAAGCTGGGAGAGGCCTTTACCGGCAAGGAGGATTTTAATTATCTCATGGCCTATTTTACCAATACCGACCAGCGGGGGCTGTCTATATTGCCTATACACCGTTTAATCAAAACGGAAAAAGTCATAAACGAGGAGGAGCTGAAACTTAAGCTAAGGGAATATTTTAATATTATAGAGGTCAAAGACAAAACAAGATTTTTCTTTCTTATGCAGAAAGGCGGACGCACTGAAAACCTTCTGGGGGTCTATCTTCAGAAAAGATTTTACCTTTTGCGTCTAAAAAACGTAAAGATACCGGATAAACTAATGAAGGACAAGCCAAAGGCTTACCGCACCCTCGATGTGTCCATATTAAACGAACTGGTTTTAAAAACTATCTTCGGCATTGAAAGTAATGATAAAGAAAATATAGTTTATACCGTAGATAACGAGGAGGCGATTGCAAGTGTTGATAGCGGTTCTTTTGCCCTCGCCTTTTTCTTAAATCCCGTGGATATGAGCAAGATAATTGCGGTTGCGCTTGCGGAAGAAAGAATGCCTTCGAAATCGACCTATTTTTATCCCAAGGTTATGTCGGGATTGTTAATAAATAAATTCAATTTGAGATAGGAGTCGCTAATGGCTTTATTCGGAAAGCCGAAATATACAATCGTACGCCTTAAGAAAAAAGAAATACCCGACGGCCTCTGGACTAAATGCGATGAGTGCTCCGAAATGCTCTATAATAAAACCTTGGAAGAGAATTTGCGGGTATGCCCTAAGTGCAATTATCATTTTACGCTGGGAGCCTACGAAAGGATTAATATTCTTTTAGATAAAGATACCTTTACAGAATACGACAGAGATATGGTTTCAGTTGACCCATTGGATTTTAAAGGTCCAAAAACCTATAAAGAAAAGATTGCCGCTGACCAGAATCTTACTGGTCTTAAGGACGCCGCGGTATACGGAGGCGGAAAGTTAAACGGTAAAAAAATAGTCTTTGCGGTTACAGATTCGCGTTTTATTATGGGCTCTATGGGTTCTGTGGTAGGCGAAAAGATAACGCGCGCTATTGAATCCGCCACAGGAAATAAATTGCCTTTAATTATTGTTTCAGGTTCAGGTGGCGGAGCGAGGATGTATGAAGGTTTATTTTCATTAATGCAGATGGCAAAAACCTCAGCTGCGATAGGCAGATTGCATGATGAGGGAGGATTATATATTTCAGTAT
>JAMWCI010000036.1 GCA_023818655.1 Candidatus Omnitrophota bacterium | reverse complement strand
ACATCTACCCCTTTCATCGGCAGCAAAGTCCCGATGAAGCCAAAACGCAAAAGCGACAGAGAAAATTTTTCCTGCAATATAGGAGGATGCGCATAACCGTGAGAAAGATGTATAATCTTTTGTTCAGGTACGCCGTATTCAATGAACTTTTGGCGCATAAAATGCGAAGGGCTGATAAAAATATCGGTATTTGCGATTGTTTCCCTGACCATTTCTTCCCTCTTGCGCAGTAAAGAGTCAAGATGTTCATCTTGGGCTTTAGACGAAGTTATCGTTTTGATATAGGCTTTCTTTATTAACCGTAAGACTACGTTGGGAACGGTCTTTCTTAAGATATTATAAAAATACATGGCGTTTCCCTTAATACTCAGCTGCGATAAAAGACATTGTTTGCACCGTGCAGCATCATAGCGCTGGCAGACGCCAAAATCATCGCGGATAAACTGACCTCGCTGACATATAAGCCAATAATCATTTAAGGTGAAAACCACCGGGATATCTCTTTTTTTTGCTTCTTTTACTATACCCAGAGAGAGAAATAAAAGGTGTTGTATGTGCACACAATCTGGCTGCACGAAATCCAGAACGCGGCCAAAGGCTTCGTCAATGCGGTAATCCTGGTAGGTTTCTTCAAACGAACGGCACTGGTTAAAGGTGTGATTTATGGCGAAAGTCTTGAAGCCATCACAGGAGCCTTCGGTTATCGCATATTCCTTTTGCGTTGGATTCTTCACCCGGAAAAAAACAAAAACCTCGTTTTTTTTAACAAGCTCTTTTGAAAGAGTGTAAGCGTAGACCTCTGTTCCTGCAAAGGTATGAGGAACAAAACTATGGGCTACGAATAGAATTTTCATTGGCGATCAAACCACACATATCCCGGATTAGTCCTTCTTTTTCCAGCGCGATCCTGGCTTACGCGTCAACATAAGCGTGAAAAACCATTCTTCCCTGGTTTGAAGCGGGATAGGTATACCCATGAACCTTCTCTACCTTTTTAAAACCAACTGTCGTCAGCATTGCAGTCACCAGTTTATCATTTGGCCCCCACCAATTCGTAGGGTCGTTGTTTAGTTCTGCGCCCGGATAGAAGACAGCGGCTGGAAGATCATAGTTATTCAAATCAACGTGCGTCTCCAGAATTAGCTGTCCTGCTGTAACGCTGTAAACTTTTTCCAAAGCCAACAAAGGGTGCTTCAGATGATAGAGGACGCCCAGAAATAATACAAGGTCAAAGCGCCCTATTTTTTTGGATCTATGTCATATACGTCTAACTCGATATATTTCACCTGTGAGTGTAGTAGTTTAGACGCAAGCTCAAATTTCTCCTTGTGACCGGAATTCCGCAGGTCTATAGCAACCACCTCAACCGCATTTCTGCGTTCAGCCTCAAACGAATAAAACCCATCGCAAGTCCCGATATCTAACACCCTCATTCCTTTTAACGAAACTGGAAGCTTGATTTTTTCTAGTGCCCCTTGACTATCGTTTATACCCGGCGTAATGATATTCCCGCCAAGATTAATCCTATGGAACCATTGATAACGCGCTACTTCCTTCCTCAAGGCATCAAGTTCACTTGATAAACGCTGTGGATCAGTCATAATGTTTCACAAGTCAAAGATACCGCTTAATAACTCCCTTTTCCTCCATCGTCTTTAAGAGGAAAATCGCGGTATTTTTATGCCCCTTAACCGAATAGTGCCAGTCTTTTTTTGATAATACCAGTGTAGAATCGAGTTCAGGAACAAACGCCTGATTATAAACAGTAAGAAACCCTTGTTTCTTGCTGAGGGAGAATATTCTTTCGTTATGATGCGTTATCGTCAAAAGATTTATAACCGTGAAATTCCTCTGCAGCTGAAGTTTTTTTAATTTCACCATCGCCTGCGCATACGCGTTCCATCCAACCATATCCCGGTACCGCGCAGGAACCTTTAAATGGTCGGATTCGTACTTTACGTAATCAATCGCTGAGGCATCGTGCGGAGCTTCGAAAAGCTCAAAATTTCTCCGTAGCCGAGTCAGATGTCTTGTGATAAAATCAAAAAAATAAGACCTAGTTGTGTCCCTCCAGTCGTCTACTTGGTAAATGAAATTAGGAAGGTCGAGGTCGTTTCCGATATACTCAATAATCACTATGTCGGGCCTGAAGATTAACCCCCTTTTCTCTAAGGTCTCCACCTCCATCACCGTATTGTAACCGGGAACTGCCAAGTTTAGCACTTCCCACTTCTTTTGGGGGTATTTTTCGTTGAGTGCCTGTTCCAAGAAGCTCGTCCAATTATTACCCTGGTCCACCCCCTCTCCGAACATAAACGAATCTCCAACGCAGACTATACGTACACATCCTGCTGGTTTATCTACCGCGAAATCTCTATCGCTCCTAAATCCTTGCGCATTGGTTTTTACAATGCCGCCAACAAAATTAACATTCAGCCCTGGTCTCAGCTCATAAATAATTTTTCGATGGACGCTAGGTTGAATCATGCTTCCCAACGTTACCCTACTTCCATCTCTTACTTCAGGAAGGTGGCGTATAATCTCGATAAAATCA
This sequence comes from Candidatus Omnitrophota bacterium, assembly GCA_023818655.1. Lineage (GTDB taxonomy): Bacteria > Omnitrophota > Gorgyraeia > Gygaellales > Profunditerraquicolaceae > JAMWCI01. Next base: position 11,371 of record JAMWCI010000036.1, on the reverse strand, counting down.
CCCCGGTTTCTTATCAACAACAAGACTCTTATTACGAGCTCCCCGCAGACAAAAAAGAACAAAATAGTAAAAAGAAGAAGGAATATATTAACGAAAATAGTGTTTCTTTTTTTATACATTACCCTCTATTTATACTATTTCCAGCTGGTAGACCGCAGCTTTCCCGCCTACGTCTCTGAACCAAAAACTATGTTCCATCACGATATCAACTGTAAATTGATAAATGCAGGGATTAATGCCTCTTAAATCCAAAAGCAAATCTATATGCACAATCTCGCCAACTCCAACCTCCCTTTGAAGAGTAGCCCGAAATTGCCTTATTGGCTGCAGGCCCTCTTTGTTCTCCGTCTTTGAAAGTATGCCACCCACTTTTATATTCGAACGCCAACTCGGAAGCCAGACCGCGGTTCCTGTATTCTTTACCTTCAGTTTTATGACGGCGATGCTTTCATGGTTTATCTTCCGAGGAAAAATAGCTTCGACAATCTGAGCGGAATAGGGATTCCGTACCACCTGAAATTTAAGCATAACGGGCTCGGAGCCCTTATCTTCAAACCAGAAACTATTCTCCTTTACCATATCCACCTTGAGTAAATATGTTCCAACATCTAACCCGTTAATGAAAAATTCGAAATCGAGACTCTCGCCGGGCAGACAATCCCGGACAAGCTCAATCCTGGACTGATTACGCTCTAGGCTTAAATTCTCATAGCTAAAGATTCTAGAGCCGATCTTAAAAAAGTTGTGTTCCCGTAACCCCTTATTCGACCAAGTGTTACTGCCGGTATTTCTCACCTTACCTTTTATCTTAAAGCCAATTCCCTGTATGACCTGAAGAGGTTTATCGCTGGATTCGATATCAATCACCAAATCGCTAAACTCTGCTCTAAATTCCGACTTCGGTGCGGTTCCTTCTTTACTAAACAACCTCCAATAAGGGCAGATTGGCTTCTGACACTCTTCTGGAAATTCACCTACAATGAGCCTGCTTCTCATCTTTTGTCTTTTTTCGTTATTCCAAAGATCCCAGAAAGAATCGTAATCCTTTATGTTGCCCGTAGTTACAAAACACCCCTTACAACAGCTGAAGGTTTCACCATCGGACTGCACTCCAAGAAAATCAAACATGTCATTACAGATACCGCGCCACAGCTCGTCAGAGGAATCCCTGCTGTAAGTAATAATCCCCATCTCGGCGCAACGTTTCTCAACCTCTTTGATATTCTTTTCAAATTGCTCAAGCAATTCTGGGTTATGTCGTAAACTCTGCTCTTTTACGAAAAACCAGTCCAGCTTATACTCGCTTGTAAATTCGGCAATATGGATGGTAACACATCCACTCCCAGTCTTTTTGGCTATCTCCGGCAAAAGAAGCATCTCGTGAAGATTCTCCTTCATCGCTACCATCGTCAAGTGAACATCTATCGACCTGCCACGTTTCTTGGCTAAATCCTTCAGTTGGATTAAATTCGCCAATACGTTATCAAAAGCGTCAACTCCCATAAGCCGCTTATAGGTTGAAGGCGTTGCAGCATTGAGGCTAACCCCCAGATTTAATCTCGATCCGGGATAACTAAGCAGTCTCTCGCTATTGTCCGGGTTAAGTAAAATCCCGTTAGTGTTGAAAAAGATGGCTTTGGAAGCGCGCCTACCATCAATGAAATCCCAAAAAGTTTTAGATAAAAGCGGCTCCCCGCCCCCTGTAAGATAGAGATCTACCTGCTGTAAAACTTCATTGCCTATTTTATCCAAAATCCACGGCTCAATTTCTTTCTTTACCATAGGCTTGCCGCTGGCAAAATCTTGTTGACGCGAGATACAGAATAAACATTGCAGATTACAAATATCGGTAATGAACAACTGAATTATTTTAGGGAGATAATTCAAAACTGGTTTCTTCACTCTCGGCATGAGAACGCTTTCAACTTCAGTATTGACGGCGTTTCCGCATTTATCGAGTATTGGAATACTCATCAGACGCTTCCTGACTAAATAAGCGTGACTTTCGTCACAAGAGGACTACTTCCTCTCTCTACAAACCAGTATTTCTTCTCATTAACCATATCAAATACCAGTGTATACACACCCTTGGGTATGCCGCGGAAATCAAGGACAATTTCGGTCTCCAAGATTTCGCCTGGCTTAATTACTTTGGAAGGATAGGTGCGCAAATCCCTCAGTGCAACATCTCCCCACTTATAATTCTCTTTAAAAATCCTGCAGCCTACCTGAATATCTTCAAGCCATTCGGTCGAAAACCATTCGGCGCTGCCGCAATTCTTTACCTTAACAGGAACTGTAATGAGTGCGCCATGACGAATCTTTTTGGGAACCTTTGCCTCAAGAAATTCAGAAAGTACCTTTAACTGCGAAGGAAAGGCCTGCAGGCCTATATCTACCATTATATCCAAAGGCGTAGCGCCTTTATCTTTAAACCAAAAACTGTTTTCTTTGACTACGTCTAAACGCAAAATATACTTACCGCAAGATAAACCCTCGGTTTCAATTTTAAGTTCAAAACTGCATTCCTCCTGCGGCTTAATCTCCTTTTCCGGTAAGACAGCGCGAAATTCGCGCACCGGCTTTTCCTCCTCTCCCAAATGGAAAAGTCTGCCTCCGACTTTAAACGACTCCTTATGGTCTAATCCCTGATTATTCCAACTACAGTTACTGGTGTTTTTTAATTTTCCGCGCAACACATACACCTCTGCAACCCCCAGCGGCAAAGTCTGTATTTGCTGGTCCAATATAAAAAGGTGCCCTAACGCATAAAAGGAAACCTGCGTAGAGGTTTTGCGGGACGCAGGGGCAATTTTATTTACGAATGCCAATTCTACTGGGGTATATTTTGCCTCGTATCCATCGTTGTCGCAACCACACCAAGGAGATAAAACAAAAGGGATATCGTATTTTTTACACCAAGCCTTGTATTCCTCTGCCAGAAAAAGCTGCATAGGATGACCAACAAAATTAACCGTAACCGCGATGCCATTATTCTTTAGATATAAAACAGATGACAAAAACATCTCCCGGTTAAACCCCTTGGCAGTAAGGTGCAAACTTGCCACTACTGACCTCAGGGCGGTCCGTGAGTATTTGATGGTGGGTCTTTCTCTCACCAGTTCAAAGACATTAACGCTAAGGTTAGTAGTGATACTGGCGGCAAACTTGTGAGAAATCCTTTTAATAACCGGCAGTGTCGCTTTGGATAAAAGCGGCTCTCCTCCGCCCATGGTTAAAATTCCAAAATCATAGTTTTGGATAATCTCATCCCAAACGTTAATCCATTCTTCTACGCTAAGCTCCGGAAATGCTGATGGAAAGTCTTTATGGATATTGCGGAAACCCACTGCGCAACCACAGTAGCGGCAGTCGTAATTACAGATAAGCGTAGGGGCCCAGACAATATGGATCATATTTTTAAGCGGGCGCTCGAAAGTCTGTTCAGCCCAGTACTTGCCGTCGCTTAAATTCACATGGTAACACTGGGCTTTTATCTTCTGCGGCGCGCGCTTTTTGGGCTCAAATACCCATTTTGTAGCCCAGTCGATATCGCATCCGGCATAGCAACGGTCATGAGTGCACTCGAGAATAGTTTCAATCTTTTTCCAGCCATCTTTAGCATTAAACAGTGGGGGTCGTTTTGCATTGTAATCTGCCATGCAGCGATAGACATCGCCATTGGGATACAATAGTACATGACTAATTCCTGCGGTACATAAAACCTTTTTATCGCTATTAAACATTTACTTGACCTCGCTAAAAGTGAAAATGCCGTAAGCGGCCATTGCCCTCAAAAAGGCTCCCATACGCCTTTAGGATAGTCGCCCCAACCTTATCCCAAGTATAATGTTCAAGAACTTTTTGTTTTCCTTTTGCCGCCATAGCCTCAGCGCGTTTGGCATCGAATAAGATAAGCTCAATTCTATCCTTCAACTCCTCTACGTTTCCATAGCTACAGACCAACCCTGCATCCTTGATGAGCTCTGACACTGCTCCAGTATTGGCTCCGATAACTGGTTTGCCGCACATCCAGGCTTCAAGGAATACAATCCCAAATGCTTCATACTTAGAAGGAAGCACCAGGCAATCGGCAAGATGCAATAAATTCACCTTCTCCCGATGCGAAATAATTCCTAAATCAATAATCTTTTCCTTATCTTCGGCGGATAACTTGGCATAAAACTCCTCAAACCACGGGAATGACGGACCAATAGTAAAAAGTCTTACATCTTTATCTCGAACAATCTGCCTTACTGCCTCAATCAGAGTATCGAGACCTTTGTAGTCAATTTTTCTTCCCACAAAGACAATGATTCGTGAATCTTCTCTTATCTTATAACGCTCATAAAAACGGAGCCTAAATTCATCAAAACCTTGCGGCTTAAAATCATTCGGGTCTACGGCGTTATACGCAACAAAGATTTTCTCTGGACGCAAACCCTGTTTGACAAAATAATCTTTTTCAAAATCGCTCACTGCGAATACCGCATCGCAATGCCTTAAAAGCCAATAGTTAGAATTACGTTCATAAAAGGAATGACCTGGATGAAAATGCGGGGTTATGGCAATTTTTTTGCCGAGGAGCCGGGCGATGAAATAACCGAAGAAATTATGCGGGTAAGGAATCGTATGTAGATGCACGATATCTGCCGAAAGGAGCTGGCGAAACAGTTGCGCATAAAGCGGCAGCGAATGCGGACCATAGAAGTATAAGTTAAACCTCGCATCTAACACTTCCTTGAAGAAACGATACACAAAAGGATGAATTTTGTTACGGCGGTACCTTTTTACCAGGACGCCGGCATCATACTCAAACTTACCAAGCCTTACTATGCAATTCTCAAGGGGAGGATCTCTCCAGTATTCATCCTCATTAAAGACGTTCATCGTCAAGACGGTAGTATCCCATCCCTGTCTGGCAAGGTACCTGCACATCCCTTGGCACCAAGCTTCTGAGCCTCCGATGGCAGGATGATAGCGTTGAATAATATTGACTACTTTCACTTGACCAGTAGCTGGTGAATCTCTAAGGTATCTTTAGGCGAACCGCTATTATCGCATACGCTGGCTCGTAAGGTGAAGTATCCTTCCTGAGGCTCATCGAAATTGAACGTAAGGTTATCCGGCGAAAAAGTATAGCCGTTATTGTAGAAAAATGCCCTATCAGCCCAGTTATATTCAAATTCCACCTCAGTTGAAAATTTTGGCTTGAGCTCCACTATCTTTCCAAAAGAAGCGTACAGATTCTGCTTCGGACCACTATGCGACAGAATATCTATTGTCACCTTTGCGCGTTCCAAGTATTTAGAAATATTGGTAATCTTTAAAGAATACCGGTTATTCCCCCGATAGAATGCCTTATTCACATTGGTCAGAAACGAAGAAAGGTACACTGTTTTTTTAGCTTTTCTCCATTTTTCCTTATCCAGCTTTGAAGAAGTAGTCTTATCTGTGGAATATTTCTTTAAAGAAAAAAAAGTGCGCACTCTTCTATGGACGCATTTGATAAAATCAAGGAACCTCCAGAGTGGTCGTACCACAAAAACAAAAGTCTGGGATGAATAAAAGGCATTGAACTTATCCTGCAACGCCTCTATCTCTTTTATTTTCGTCCTCAATGCAACATCTTTCTGTTGCAGCTGCCACTGGGCGTCCTTAAGTTGTTTGCTTTGCTCTTGGAGTTGTTCGAAAAACTGGACTCTCTGCGACTGTTCCGCAAGAATCAACTCGTCTTTCTCCTGGACTTGCCTCTTTTTCTCTTCTAGCTCATCGACTAACGACAGCAATTCTTCTTTATTCTTCTGAAGCAAGGTCTCTAGCTGTGTTGCAAGCTCACTTTTAGTCTTCAAGTTTTTCCCAAGTCTTTCAATTATCGCTACTTTCTTCTGTAACTGCTCAACGAGTTTAGTCAACTGAAGATCTTTCTCCTGCAGAGAGACGTCTCTATCGCGCAGTTCTGAAGTTAAAAGGGCGATTTCTTCTTGCAACTGTTTAAGTTGATGCTCCTTTTCCGCAACCAAGATGTCTTTTTGAGCAATGAGTTCATCTTTCTGCTGAAGCTCTGAGAGCTTAACCCGTAAGTGTTCACCCAGTTGCTCCAACTGCATTTTTCTCTCTTGAAGCAAAGCATCCCTCTGCGCCAGCGCAATATCTTTATCCTTAAGCGCTTCATTACGTTCTTTTAATTGTTCAAGCGTCTGCACAAGCTGTTTGTCCTTTTCCGCAACCAAGATGTCTTTTTGAGCAATGAGGGCGTCTTTATTCTGCAGAGTTTCAAACTGCTGTTTCAGTTGCGCGGCAAACTGCGTAAGCTGACCATCCTTCTGGGAAACCTGCACCTCTTGTTTAATAAGTAATGCGTCTTTCTCTTGCAGCTCGGCAAGTCTAGCCCGGAGTTCTTCGTGTATCTTCCTAAATTCAGTATCTTTTTTCTCCAAAAACAGGTCTTTCTCACTAAGCAGCGCCGTCTTTGCGTTGAGCTCATTCTGTATTTGATTCAGCTCAAGCCCCTTCTCCCGCAGCAACGTCTCCTGCTCCTTTGACAATTTTTGCAATGTTGCTATATCCGCTTGTGAATGGGCGTATCTTTCACGTTCTTTTTCAACAAACTGGATAAGCCTGTCTTTCTCAAGATTGGCAATTCTCTTCAGGCCTGCGCAGAGGTCGGGAAAATAACGCGTAAATTCTGTTTGGTGATGCCGATACAGTTTCGCTAATACTTGCGGCAATACATTATAAATATCGCGTTCGCGGTCAAGGCTTTCCGGCACCGTAAAATATCCGCTTCCCATCAAAGCCTCGCCAAGCCTATCCGGGAAATGCTTGGCAATAAACAAAAGTCTATTCCGTTCTACATGGAAGACGGTAAAGTCGTCTCCGGCAGTACCGTGATATTTATGGTGCACAATGCTTTTGGGGGCGTAATAAATCTTGTAACCTTTATTCCTCAGCCGCATATTCAAGTCCACATCTTCAATGTACATCTCAAAGTCTTCGTCAAACAACCCCACCTCTTCAAGGCATGCCTTACGGTAGAGGCTGGAAGCTCCGCAGATACTCTCCACCTCAGCCATAGTATTAAACTGCCCGCGGTCGGCATCCTGAAAACCAAAATCCGACCAGTAGTAATTCGGCAGCGCCTTATGGGCAACGCTATTTATCTTACCATCAAAAAACAGAATTTTACTACCCACGCCGGCTATCTTTTTATCTTTGAGCGCAACAACCATCAGTTCGGTAAGCCAATGCGCATCAACGCGGGTATCATTATTCAGGGTAACGACAAAGTCGGCGCTTGAGGCCTGGATAGCTAAATTCAGGCTCCGGCAGTAATTGTTGTCCTTACACGCAATGGTCTTAACGCGCGGGTAGTTTCTCTTCACAAAGTGGAGCGAGCCATCATGTGAGTCATTATCCACCATAATCACCTCGGGTTTCTCTCCGGGATACTGCAGCATAAGTAGCGAATCAAAACAGTCTTTTATAAAGTGTTTGCCATTGCGATTTACGATGATTATGCTTACTTTAGGAAACTGTTTCTTCATTTCAGCCGGGATAACCTCCAGTCATGACGCATATAAAGCGTTCCATGGTCAGGACGATCAAAAACCATCTTCAGCTTCTGTCTGCCGTGGCTTAAGCTGACGAATCGGCGGCTATTTTGATCCCAGATACCCCAGGAAATAATATAGCCTCCTGGCAAAAAATCAAATGAGGGGAAAAGAAAAGAAAAAGTATTGTGGCGAATCTTTGTTACTAGACTCTGACAGAAGATACGGTCGTCCCTGAAGATTGCCAACCATAGATAGTAGTCTTTCTTTCCCGCTATCGCATTTAGTTTTACTTCAATCTCGAGAGGTTCGCCGGTAAAAAACTTTTCCTTTTCTTCTCTGTAGGAATCCAATAATCTCAAAGAGGCAAGTGAAATCGCATTGTCGTTAAAATAATCCCCCCACGCATCCTTAAGGCTCTCCAAATCAAGACCTGGAAGTGAATCGATAACGCTACCAAGAAAAACAAATCCAAGGTGCTTCAACTTTGGCTTGCAGGCAAGTGCGGTTAATGCCGCATCTTGATTTTTTCCGCTGATGGTTAACGGGTACATTCCGCAGTAGTACGTGTAAGGGAGACACTCATCTCTATCCATAACCGCCACGCTCAGCCGGTAGTTACCCGGGGCAAGCGTAACATGCGGGTAGCGTATCTCAAACCAGGCCCTTCCAGGAGAAAACGATGCTACCTCTATACCATCAAAAAAGGTATTGGGACCATAAACATACACGCCATCCTCCCGGAAGATAGCTGCTCCAAAATGGGGTGTCTTGATGATATTTTTGACCAAAAAATTTACTTTAACCCTAAGAAAATCTCCCGGCGCCAGCTTCGTCAGGGGCCTTCCAAGACGATTATAAAAACCGACAGATTCAATCTCAATCTCTCGCGTACCCAGCTTTTTGCCCCAGCATTCAATATCCTGCGCCCATCTTTTAGTCTGCGTAATAAGCGAATTCTCTTTTGGCTTTGGGCCAACAAAAAACTTTTCTTTTGCCAATATGTCGCGATACCGATTGATGCTTTCGACGCTCGACCCCAAATACAGCACCTTGCCGTGGTCCAAAAGCACGACTCTTTCACATAGCCTCTCTATAAGCTCCATTGATTGGCTCGTGATAATCAGCGTCTTTTGCGCGCGTTTAAATTCCATCAAACGCTGGTAACACTTGTTTTGGAAGAGAACATCTCCCACCGCCAGAACTTCATCAATAATCAGGATATCGAATGTAAGATTAGCGATGATGCTAAACCCCAGACGCAGCCGCATCCCCTGAGAATAACTACCTAATGGCATGTCAATAAAGCTGCCGAGTTCAGAAAAAGCGACAATATCAGTAAAGACCTGATCAATTTCCTTTTTGGTCGCTCCCAGCACCGCGCCATTAAGATACACATTCTCCCTGCCGGTAAGCTCATCCTGAAAACCTACGCCCAGATTAAAAAGACCTACTACTTTTCCCGATACCTGCACCGAGCCGCATGTGGGAGTCAATGTTCCGGCAATGATATTTAAAAGCGTGGTCTTTCCGGCACCGTTTCTACCAACAATCCCGAACGTCTGGCCTTTTTGCACATCCAAACAGACATCCCGTAATGCCCAAAAACCATCTTTATCTTGGCGGTTATACGAATCTATATTCCTGATAAAGTGGTATCTTTTCCCCACCTTATCTAAGGAAATCACCTTTTCTATCTGCGGGCTAAGATACTGCACAGTGTCGCTAGTAGGAAAGATAGTCATTAATCCACCTTTTGGTTCTTTGATACATACAAAATCCTGCGATAAGCGCGGCGCAGGCAAATAAAACCACCGCAAGCATCATGTTCATAACGGTAGCGTATTCTCTGATAAGTAAATAAAATCCTTTTAATATAGAAATGCGATACAAATTCAAGATAGCCACAAAAGGATTGCACATATAGATAATAAATGCGCTCATTGGCAATGCCTCCCGGACCATAGTCAAGGAGTATACCACCGGTGTAAGATAAAATAAAAATAGCAACGCTACCTCTAGGAGATAACGTATATCACGCCACCTTACGTATATAATAGAAAATATGATGGATAATCCCACAGTCGTCCCCCAATGCAGGACTATAACCAGCGGAAGCAAAAGAACAAAAAAAGGTATCCCTTTAATGGTTAAGGCGCAGATAACAATTGTCACCACCAGCGAAGGCAGAAGGTTAACCATGTTTGCCGTAACAATCGCAACAGGTATCAGATAATGCGGAAAATTTGATTCACGGATCAAATTTTTATTCTGTATGAGACTCGTAGAAGAATTAATAAGCGAATCTTGGAAAAAGCTCCAAGCAAAGATAGCGGAGAGTAAATATAAAAAAAACGGCACCCCTTCAATGCGCACCTTCAAAAATATCGAAAAGACGAAATAAAATACAGTTGCCGTAAAAAAAGGCGATAAAAATGTCCAAAGAAATCCCAGGTAGGGCCGGGAATAACGAACCCTGAGGTCTCTTGACACAAGTTCTTTAATCAGGTCCTTGCGTGAAAAAAGTTCTCGGATAACCATTTTCATCGGCGTAAAACTTCTTCGGCAACCTCTTTTCCATTAAGCAAAGCCCCTTCCATAGACAGATAGCGCCAAGAACCAAATCTCCCGCAAACTATGATGCCGTGCGCTCTCAGAAATTTTGCTATCTCTGCGGTAGCGCGCCGGTGATACCGGTCGTAAATGGGGTATGCGTATTTTATACTATTTGTATCCTCAACACAAATCCTGTCCTTAGAATCCAAGATGCCCGCTTTCACTAAATCTGCCTTGATGCGCCGGACAATATCTTGCGTATCCAGGTGCTTATCTTTTGAATAGGAAACTTCCGCATATAAAGACGAACTATCTCCCGGTACCAAGGAAGAGGAAAAGTTACTGCAATAACCGGCCCGAAAGAAAACAAACTCTTTATCGGGAAAATATATCCAGTGTCTTTGGGAGATTTTTTTTCTGGCTACTCCTAAGTTGAGATTGAAGATGGAATTCCAACGCAATCTTTGAAAATAAGGCTTGAGACGAGCGGGCAAACCCCTAATGATACATGGCAATTCCGGCAAAGGAATGGTCGCAATGAGATAATGGTAACGTTGTCTCTCGCCCCAAGGCGTAAAGCAAATACGTTTTTTAAAGTCAACCGTCTGTATAGGGCATGCGGTATGAATGTGTTTTAACTTTTGCGCCAAACCCAAGGCGAGAGTATGTATACCGCCCTTTTTTGGATACCAGAACTTTGTATTGTATCCAAATTGCCAGCGGTTTTCTCTTAAAGCGCCTTCGATGAGTTGACGTATGGTAGGCACAGGGATAAAACCGTCCAACCATTCACAGGTCAATTCCGAAGGATGAACACTCCAGAATTTTCTGTTATAAGGTATCATAAAGTGCCGGGCGATTCCCCTGCCAAAGGTGGTGTAAATCCATCTCAGAAAATTTTGATTGTCTTTGCTCGTTGCCTTTCCGTTGTTCTGGGCATGGATAAAACCCGATACGCACTCCTTGATTACCAAGCGAGGCAAACCAAAAAGATTCGCCTGAAAAGGATAGGGTATATATCTACCTTGCGAGTAAACCCAAGCATCCCTCTTATGCATAGACAGATTCTCACCTAATATTTTTTTTACTAAGTCAAAAGAGTAGCGGCTGCGAAAATGTAAAAGATGGGCATCGTAATCAAAGGTAAAGCCTCCGATTTTCTTCGAGCGGCATAGCCCGCCTGGTTCAAATTCCTTCTCAAAAACCAAAGGCTCGATACCTCGCCTTTGTAAGTGCCATGCTGCGCTTAAACCAGCCAGTCC
>JAMWCI010000117.1 GCA_023818655.1 Candidatus Omnitrophota bacterium | reverse complement strand
ATTTTAAATATATTTGTTGCACCTGTCTGCCAGTCCTGCCAGGTAACTGCAACTCCATGTGGAATTCTAACTATAATTCCAGCATAAATAATTAAAGATATACCGTTTCCTATACCTCTTTCCTGTATCTGCTCACCTAACCACATTATAAATATCGTGCCTGTGGTAAGAGTAAGGACAGTGAGCAATCTAAAACCCCATCCTGGGTTAATCACTATCTTTAACCCTTCAAAGCGGCTGGGGTCTTCAAGCCAAAGGGCGATAAAGAATGACTGTATGACTGCCAGTAAAACTGTGCCGTAACGGGTGTATTGATTTATCCTTTCGTAACCTGCTTTACCTTCCTTGGCTAATTTCTCAAGGGCGGGTATAACCGCAGTTAAAAGCTGCAGGATAATTGACGAAGAGATATAAGGCATTATCCCTAATGCAAAAATGGTGAGCCTTTCCATTGCGCCACCGGAGAACATATTGATTATGCCAAAGATTGTGCCCCCTTGAGTTTTTGCTATACGGTTAAAAAATTCTGCAAGAGCCGCCCCATCTATGCCAGGAGTGGGAACAAAGCAGCCGATGCGGTAAACCGCGATAAGGGCACCCGTAATTAGCAGCCTTCTTTTTAAATCAGGTATTTTAAAAGAATTCACAAAAGCGCTAAGCATTTACTCCGCCTTTTCATTTGGCTTCGCTTGGGAATTTTTTACAGAAGTGCCGATACTTAAAATTTCGATTTTGCCGCCGGCATCCTGGATTGACTTTGCCGCAAGTCTTGAAAATGCATGAGCCGAGACTGTTACAGGATTCTTGATTTCACCCGGCCCTAAAATCTTTACTAATCCTGACCTGTCTTTTATCAACCCTTTTGACTCTAAGATTTCAGGATTTATAACCGGCTCTTTTATTTTATTCAGGGAATCCAAACTTACAATTTGATAGGTTTTTTTGAACTTGCTGGTAAAGCCGCGCTTGGGTATTCTTCTAATTAAAGGCGAGGTGCCTCCTTCAAAACCAAGATAAAAATGTCTTCCTGCGCGCGAGGTTTGTCCTTTGCTGCCGCGGGTAGAAGTTTTTCCGTGGCCAGAACTGGGACCGCGGCCAAGTAGCTTTTTGGGTTTGTGCGCGCCTTTCGGGGCTTTTAGTGTATGCAGGCCTATAGCCACCGCCTTCGGCATTATCTTGTCCTTTGCTTTAGCCGGCTTATTCTTTGTAATCTTTTTTACCGGTTTTTCTTCTCTACTTGCGCGAGTTGTATGTCTGGTATTCTCTTTCATAAGATTAAGCGCTTTTTAAATTTTTAAATCCCTCCATCGTTGCCTTAATGACATTTATGGGATTATTTGATTTCAGGCTTTTAGTTAATATATCCTTTATACCTGCCGCCTCGCAGAGCGCCCTTACCGGACCTGCGGCGATAACGCCTGTTCCTTCGGATGCAGGTTTTAAAAGAACCTTTGCCGCGCCAAATTCGCCAATCACCTCATGGGGTATAGTTGAACCTTCCATAGGGACTTTGAAAAAATTCTTTTTTGCTCTTATCAGGGCTTTACGTATGGCATCCGCGACTTCATTTGCCTTATCCTGCGCAAATCCAACCCGGCCCTTGCTATCGCCGACTACCACCAGGGCGCTAAAATGCAACTTCTTTCCGCCCTTGGTTACCTTGGCTACGCGATTAATGGTGATTATCTTTTCTATAAATTCCGGTTGTTGCTCAATGTTTATCTCGCGCATCATCTAAAATTCCAAACCTCCCTTTCGCAATGCTTCGGCAAATGCCTTAATCCTGCCGTGATACAGATAACCTGCCCGGTCAAAGATAACCTTATGGAATCCTTTTTCCTTGGCTTTAGCGGCAAAGACCTGTCCGAATATTTCCGCTGCTTTTATATTTCCGCAGTTAGCAAATTGTTTCTTTATCTCCTTATTTAAAGTAGAGAAAGAAAAGATTGTCTTCTTTTCGGTGTCATCTATAAGCTGGGCATAAAAATTTTTCAGGCTGCGATGAACTACCAAACGCGGCTTGGATGCGGTGCCAAACATCTTTAATTTAATACGGGCGTGTCTTTTTCTTCTTAACAGCTCTTTTTTATTGTCCATCTTCTTATTTTGTAGTTGCCTGGGCCTTCCCTACCTTCTTTTTTACGTATTCCCCCAAATAACGTATACCCTTGCCTTTATAAGGCTCTGGAGGGTATATCGCGCGGATTTCCGAAGCGACCTTGCCAACCTTTTCTTTGTCTATCCCGCTGATAACCAGTTGCGTGGGTTTTGGCGTTTCTATCTTGATCCCCTCGGGAATGAGGAAATTTACCGGATGGGAGAAACTCAGCTGGAGATTCAGGAGATTGCCCTGCACAGAGGCCTTAAATCCCACACCGATTATCTCAAGTTCTTTTTTATAGCCGACAGTAACTCCCTTAATCATATTATTTATCAAAGCCCGATATAAACCATGCAGAGACCTGTCGACTTTTGTGTTGTTCAGACGGCTTACGATTACATAATTATCCTTGATTTCCACTTTAATCCGCTCTGAAAAATTCTGATGCAGTTTCCCCTTGGGACCTTCCACATATACGGCATGGTCCTTGACTTCTACTTTTACGCCATCAGGAATATTTATGGGTTTCTTGCCTATTCTTGACATTAGATTTTCTAACCTCGCTACCAGATGTAACCGATGACCTCTCCGCCAATTCCAGCCTCGCGCGCCTCTTTATCGGTAACTATACCTTTAGAGGTGGAGATAATTGCCAGACCTCTTCCCCTTAAAACACGAGGAAGCTTTTTATGTTTCAAATAAACTCGTAACCCCGGTTTTGATACGCGCTTGATATTCCTTATTGCAGAGTTGTTGGCGATATACTTAAGGTAAATCCTAAGCCTGCCTTGTTTCTTATCCTCAATAAACTTAAAATCGTCTATGTATTCTTCTTTTTTAAGTATCCCTAAGATTGCGCTTAAAGTCCGAGACGCAGGGATATCCACCGTTGTCTTCTTGGCCATAATGGCATTGCGTATCATCGTAAACACATCAGCGATTAGATCTGTCCTGGACATTCCCTCACTCCCTTACCAACTTGCCTTTTTTACTCCCGGGATTAACCCCTGCCAGGCCAATTCCCTAAAGCATATCCGGCAGAGCTTAAACCTCCTTAAATATCCGCCCGACCTGCCGCAGATAGGGCAACGATTATAGGCGCGCGCAGAAAACTTAGGAACCCTCTTCCATCTGACTATCTGAGAATTTTTTGCCATAGCTTACGATTTCTCTTCGGCAAAAGGCATACCAAATAATCTTAATAATTCTTTTGCCTGTACGATGTTCTTAGCGTTTTTAACTACAAAGGTTATATCCATTCCCTGACTGCGCAATATTTTATCATAATCAATCTCAGGGAAAATAAACTGTTCTTTTAATCCAAAGGAGTAATTGCCTCTACCATCAAAGGACTTACTTGATGAAATTACCTACAAATCTATAGTTATAGTCTTTCCCATATGGACCGCTTCCATAATATTGGGTGCTGCGTGGGCAAACGAAGCCTGGGGTGGATACTGG
>JAMWCI010000116.1 GCA_023818655.1 Candidatus Omnitrophota bacterium | reverse complement strand
CCTCCTTGGAAAACCCGATGGCTTTGAGGTATCAAAAACATAATTGAAATCTAAAAAACTCTTTAAGGTTTCTACGAGCTCTCTTATAGTGTAACCAACACCGCTGCCCAAATTAATGAATCCGTCTCCGCTACCATGATACAAGGCTAAAATCACTCCCTCTGCCACGTCTCTGCTGTAGGCAAAATCGCGCACGTTAGAACCATCGCCCCACACCACCACAGGATTTTCCTTTTTTGCAATACGATGCATCAACGACGGTATAACCATAGCGTTATCCGGGTCAAAATTATCTCCCGGCCCATATACATTACAAGGCCTGACCACCGCAAAATTATTCAGATTGTACTGGATTCTATAAGCCTGAATTTGCAATTCCGCCATTCTCTTTGCCCATCCCGGAAACATATCCATAGGAGGCCCGAACTGCTCATCTTCCTCGCGGAAAACTTCTGCGCTGGAATATGCGCCAATAGAACTGGTATAAACAATTTTTTGCACATTATTTATCCGGCAGGACTCCAGCATATTCGTATTCATCATCAAAAGCGGAACGAAAAAACTTGCCGGTTTTCGTTTGGTAACCTCAATAGAGCCTTTTATTCCGGCTATATGAAAAACAAAATCCATATCTTTGGTGATTTCTTTGCAAAGATTAAAATCAGTCAAGTCGGCGCAGATATATTCTGCCTTCGGATTGAATTTTAAATTATCTAAAGAGACCGACCTTACCTTTGCCCCAACAGAAATCAGGATATCAACTACCTGCCTGCCAATCATGCCTGTGCCGCCGGAAACAAGGACATTTTTATTCAGGAAATATTTCAGGATTTTATCGTCAATCATCAAAATACCTTGCTTTCTCCTCCATCAACCAAGATTGAAGCGCCATTAACCAGACTCGCCTTTTCCGAAGCGATAAAGACGACTACCGAAGCAACCTCTTCAGGGGTTCCCAGCCTGCCCAAAGGAAAATTCTGCCTAACAAATCTCTTGAAGGCAATAGGGTTCTTTTTCCGCTCTTTATCCCATCCTGTATCCGGAATCATTATGCTACCAGGGGCAACGCTATTAAATGTTATCCCGTATCGCACTATATCTTTTTTTAACGCCAGATTTTTCATAAGGGCTGTCTGCGCGGTTTTGGCTATGTTAAACCATGGTCTGCCTCCGGCTTCTCTCCCATATATTGAAGTTATGGTAATAATCCTGCCCCATTTTTGTCTGCGCATATATGGAATTGCAAGCTTAATAAAACGGATGGCGGTAGTAACATTTTTATCGTAAACTTCTTGCCATACTCTTTCATCCGTAGCTTCAATATCTTCTTCTCCCCACCTGCCTCCCCCGCCTACATTGTTTACCAGAATATGCAATGTGTCCCATTTATTTATTATTGTCTTGAATACTCTGTCTATATCCTTTTTCAAAGTAACATCCGCATGAATAGCCAGATAATTTGCCCCTTTAGCCTTTAGCTCTCGTTCAGTCTCTGCTATGCGAGAAGAGGTGCGCGAACAAACCGCCACACTGCATCCTTCGTCAGCCAAGGCAAGCGCTATTGCCTTGCCTATACCATGGGTGCCCCCTGTGACTAAGGCGTATTTATCTTTTAGATTGAGCTCCATTATCTACAGGTCTCCAGATTATAAGATTATATCCTTCCAGGAATAAACTGCCGAAATATAACCGCTTTACTTTTATTATTTCAATTTCTCTATTTTTTTCCAGCTCCTGCAACCGAGGCAGGAATCCTTGAGTATAACCCCTTTTTCTATGGAACATTATGGCTAGGTAATCCGCTAAATTGTTCTCATCGTATAATTCAAGGGTGGGTTCCACATGCACGCACAAATCAGGACCATTACGTAAAAGATATTGCAAAAATGACTCAAATTTACCTGCCAGCTGTTCAATGGCGCCAATAGTAAAAATTAAGCTGCTCTTCTTGAGCCGAAAGGTTTCATCAGGGTTAATCATATCAAAAATAGAACCCTTCAATTTTAAGCGGTAAACCTTGGCTATTCTGTTAACCAAAGCCACTGACGCCGTTACAAAGTCTGTTCCGTATAAATTTCTATCCGGGTACAATTGCGCAAGGGCAACAAGATTAAACCCCGTTCCACAGCCAAACTCATAGATATTTTTTGAATCGGAAAAATATTTTTTAAACAGCCATTGCCTGAATATTGAAAAGAAATCAAACTCAAAATTAGGGTTTACTGCTCTGATGTATTTCTGATTGTAGCGTAATGGCTGATTAGGCCTGATAAACTTAGGGACTAATTTTTTTAAATCAAAGCCGCTATTAATAAAATCATCTAAATTCTCTTTCCAACCGTTATCCCAAACCTGTCGCCTGCTGGCGGCTCCGATGATTTGACGGTCAGAATCTATCTTTTTTAGTATATCCGTAATTAGTTTATCACGCTGCCTACCGGCAATAATAATATAATCAAAATTCTTATTCCTTATTAAATCCAGACATGTCTGTCGTATATCATCCACACTTGTACCGAATGAACTGGCAAAATCCTCTAATGTGAGAGTAGGCATCTTTTTTAGAACGGTCCTTTAAATCTCCTCTCGTGGCTATAAAATTCTATGCCATCAAGGTTTAGCGGCTTTAATCCCAACATATCTTCCGCTTCTCGCACTATGTTTCTGGCATTAGGGTAAAACTCATTTTCCAAGTGCCTAGCTGTTGGACAGGGGGTTTGCGCAAAACCGATTCTTCTAACGGGTGTCTTAAGACTGCCAAAACATTTCGCCGAAACCCTTGCAGCTATTTCCGCGCTAAAACCGCAAAACACCCAATCGTTATCCGCTACGATACAGCGGCCGGTCTTTTTAACTGAGTTTATAATTAAATCATCGTTTAATGGCGAAATTGTCCTGGGGTCAATTACCTCTACGCTTACTCCATGCTTACTTAAAATTTCCGCTGCCGTAACAGCTTCCACATTCATCCAAGAAGTCGCCACGATTGTGATATCTTCGCCTCTACGAAGAACGTTTCCTTTTCCGAAAGGAATAGTATACTCCTCTTCAGGCACTTCTCCCTCTTGCCAATACAACCATCGGTGTTCAATAACTATTACCGGATTATCGTCTCGGATTGCGGATATTAGCAAACCTTTGGCGTCATAAGGCGTGGTTGGAAGAACAACTTTTATCCCCGGTATATGCGCAAAAACAGCATACATACTTTTGCTATGCTGAAATCCCTGCCCCCAGCCTCTGCCTATCACGCCCCGTATAACCAAAGGGACGTTTAACTGTCCGCAAGAGGCATATCTACAGGATGAAATCATATTTACGATTTGATTAAAAGCAAGAAGCATAAAATCTATACGGATATGTATGTGGATAGGACGCATCCCGTTCAGTGCCGCCCCCAAACCAAAACCTGTCATCGCCTCTTCCGAAAGAGGGGTATCAAAACATCTTGTCTTGCCGAATTTTTCCGCAAGACCGTATGTTGAACCAAAAACGGCTTTATGGTCAGGAACGCCAATCCCGTATACAAAAACATTCCCATCGCGCTCCATCTCCTGCATCATCGCTTCTCT
>JAMWCI010000115.1 GCA_023818655.1 Candidatus Omnitrophota bacterium | reverse complement strand
AAGCCCTTTACCATTGATGAATTTTCTATAGTCGGCTACATTGACCTTTCGGTGAATAATGAAGGCGGCATTTACGTTGTGGATATGCATTATAAGGATAAATTAGCTAAAGGATTCTTTGCAGAATTGCGCGCAGGTGGGATGTGGGCTGGGGTAGGCGGTGAGAATAATTTCTTGGAACTGCCTGATTTTGAAGGAAATATATGTCAGGTCCCGTATGCTAACTCTATCGGAGACAGTTTACTTTATGCTGGAATCAGGTTTGGCTGGCAGGATAAAAAGAAGAATACAGAAATCGCAGTCTTTATTATGCCGCAAGAGCGCAGGCGCTTTGGCGAAGCAAATTTCTATCCTTACACCGGTATTGAAGCCAAGCAGCGCATTGGATTCTTGTCAGGAAGAATTGCCCAAACTTCTATTGGCGCGCGGCTGCAGGATGCCTGGAGGCAGGATACCTTTAGGGCTGAAGGCTTCTTCCAGGTAGCGTTACCGCGTCAGACCAAGATTGAGATTGCCGGTGGCTATGACACTAGGGACCGGATAAGCATCGCATCCATTAGTCTTACTGCTCCGCTACCGTTTATCAAAGATACTAAATTCAGGGTAGCCTATAATCCGCAGTGGTCAAGTCTCAGTAGAAAGGACAACTGGGAGATTGTCTTTGGTCCGTTGTTACGATGGGGCAAAGAGATTGTTGCCGATATGCGAGGATTGGCTGAAGCAAAACCTGATTTTGCGCAGAAGATTGAAGACGGATTGCCCAAGCCGATTTCCGGACCACGCAAGGTAATTGGCGTTCCCTATGAAATTACTATAACCTATGATATGGATAGCCGTCAGCAGCAGATTGTTGCCGGCCCCGCGGCTATCGAGCTCGATTACCGTTATTTCTATAATACCAATGCGGTGTTAGAAAATGGCGCTCCTTGTTTCGGCATTGCGTATCCTCTTAATGTCTCCGACATGCCTTTTGGTTTAAGCGAGGAGACGTTTAATCAGGTCAGAACAATGAAATACCTGAAGGCGCGCTTAACAGAAAAACAAATAAATGAACTTCACCTTGTCGGACCCAATAATGAAGCATTAAGCGATGAAACGCTGGTCTTGGTCTATCAATTTGAGAATACGCCTGCTGCGGCAGTAGTGAAGCTTAACGCAAGAGGCTTAGCAAAGGCAGACCAACGTAATCGTGGCGCAGGGTTCTTGGTAGGGACAATTGGCAGCAAGGATGGAACTATCTGCGACATCTCCTTAGGTGAATTGCAACATGCAATTACAAATAGATATTTATTCAGTCGCGTAAGTGACGATGAGACGAATTCTGTGGCAACTGCGGATATACCGGATTATGTGTTTAGGCTTATTGGCATGGTCGGCACCAATAATGTGAATGCTGATTTCATACCCGGAGAAGCAGGAAAGCAATTCTTACGCCAGTTAGGTCAAAATCATGTGATTGCTGCGCGAGCGGCAACCAATATTGTCGAAGGGAAGGTAACCAATGCCTGGCGCAGGATAATGTATCTGACGGAAAAAGAGACAACCGAAGCGTATAAGGCCGGCACCATTAAATTGGTGCGCGTGGCGCATCCTACGGTCCCTAATCATCACCGCTATATGTTTGCGGTAGAGGCGACAAGCGATGAGAAAGGAACAGTTAGAGGGCAAGAGGTTGTCGGCGAAGGGGTATCGCAGGAAGTAAAACATTATCTACCCATCAGGCTTTCTGATGAGATTGTCCGCAGGTATCTGGCTTTACTGGAAGGCAGGGTGTGGCTGGTGAATAACACTTCTCTTATTATCGTTGAGAGTGGTAATAAAGCACCCGCAGGCGCAAAGAAGGTTCTAGGACTGATTTATAAGCCCGATTTTGATAAGGGATTTATCCATACCTATATTACTGCGGATAATTTACCTTATTTCTTGGAGCACCTGCGTAGTCGTCAATCCCGCGTTAATCCTTATTGGTGGTATTTGGATAGCAACCTCAATGGTAGATATGATGCCGAAGAAAAGAAAGAATTGCGTGCGTATTCTTCTCAGGAGAGAGATAATCCTCAGGTAAAAGAGGCCCTTCTTTTGGGCTGGAAGCCGCTTTGGAAACAGGGGATTGTGGATGGAGAGGGTAACTTTTCTCCTTTTGTGCTTTCCATTGAAGGGGCTATTCTTGGAGAAAATTATTATGCGAATAAAATTCAGGCGTCCTTTACAAGCGAAGAGGCAGCGCGCAGAGTATATAATATTTTAGCTCGTCCATTTAGCGAAGCCAATGCTAACTACAATTTAAGTTGCGCCATACCCGTAGCAAGTATACTTACCAATTCTCAGTTACGCGCCGAATTAGGAAAGTTGGTTTATAACGGTCAGGCTGCATTGCAGTTGGGGATAAATAGGACTAATCCGCCGACTTATGTTTACTTAAGTCCTATCTTAGAGGATTGCGTGGTAGTCTCTGGCCAAAATGATAGTAATAATCCAGGCCTCCCTGTTTATCCTTTAACTTCTTGGTTGGGCGCTACTAATAGGTCTGAGCTTAAGCCAAAGTATTATTCGCAGATGCTACTCGATCAATCTGATAAGCCAGTTATAAGGAGTTTCAAGCAGGATAGCAATTCTACTAACGAGGTAAAATTCTGGGTCTCTCGCGATGTTAATCAAGATGGTCAGGTTTTAAAACGGAATTTTACTGACGCTTTTGGAAGGGTGATTGGCGAATTCTTTGGTCCTTCTTTAAAGCGGAAAATAGGACAAAGCGACGTTGAGCTTTGGAGAATAGCTTTAGATCTTGGTGAGATCATGGATATCTTAAACCAGACCCAGACCAATCTTCCTTGCAAACGGCTCTATTATATGGATAACAATGCCAATTTGCGTGCTGATTTAGGCATCCAAGGATATGCTGTAGATATGGGAGAAAGGGTCTTGGAACTTGAAGGTAAGCGGATTCCCTTTAATCTGATTGTAGAATTAGACAAAAATAAAAGTCCTGTCAGGGTTTTTGGCACAGTAGGCAATAGAGATTTTAGTCTTACCCATAATCAGAGGTTTGCCATCTTACCCAAAGAAATAATGCAGGAGTTAGGTCAAGATGAGCAATCCGCAGGCTTTAGAGTAGGAGAGAAAAACAATGTATTTACTGCTACTCATAGATGGGCTAAGTCAGAAGAGGAACCTTCTTTACCTGGAATATGGCAGACGAATCTTACAAAGGCAATCAATTTTATGCAGACGAATTTCACAAGAGCCCCTGTTTTATCTACAAATGCTACTTGGGTAAAAAATATTGTATTAGGTTATACCAATACTGATGCAGCATTAAGCTATTCTTATGAGCTTTTTGAAAATAGCAACATCCCTGAAGTAAAGATTGACCCTCAGAATAATACCATCTCCGCGGTTTATAGAGATGAGAAGAGAGAGGTAATTGCTGGAGCGCAGTTTGTGGTAGATGGGCAAGGTCAGCTACACTTAATGAGCGTTTCTTTTGATTTAGGAAGAACTAATGGCCTGCGCCAGACTTTAGTCTGGGAAGTTAGCAAGGTTGGAGTTTACTATCTTGAGGTAAAGGATAAAGACGGCGTTTTGGTGGAAAAGAAAGAAGTAGAATACAC
>JAMWCI010000114.1 GCA_023818655.1 Candidatus Omnitrophota bacterium | reverse complement strand
ATTCTTGCCGCCCGGACCAATAAGCTCGCCTATCTTTTCGGTATTTACTTTCAACATTTCAATACGCGGGGCATAGGAAGAAAGTTCTTCGCGTGGCTCTTTCAAGGCGGTCATCATTTTTTCCAGAACCGCGAGCCTGCCTTCCTTGGATTGATATAAACAATCTCTTAATAAATCCAAGGTTATGCCGTCTATCTTCAAATCCAGCTGCACTGCGGTGATACCCCTCTTTGTCCCTGCCACCTTAAAATCCATATCGCCGAAATGATCCTCCAGGCCGGTTATATCTGTAAGAATAAGTGTTTTTGTGTCCTCCTTAATCAACCCCAGCGCCACGCCTCCCACCGAATCCTTTATCGGCACGCCCGCATCCATCAGCGAAAGGCTGGCTGCGCAGACAGAGGCCATGCTTGAAGAACCGTTTGATTCCAAAATCTCCGATACCACTCTTATAGTATAAGGAAATTTGTCTTTGGAAGGCATAACCGCAAGCAACGCCTTTTCAGCCAGAGCGCCATGTCCAATCTCGCGCCTACCGGGACCGCGCATAGGGGCAGTCTCTCCGACGCTAAACGGCGGAAAGCTGTAATGCAGCATAAAAGATTTATACTTCTCGCCTTCCAGCGCCTCAATCAACTGCTCATCCTCGCCTGTTCCCAAGGTTGTTACCGCCAAACTCTGCGTCTGCCCGCGCGTAAAAAGACTTGAGCCATGCGTACGAGGAAGAACAGAAACCTCGCATTGAATAGGCCGGATATCTTTTAGGCCCCGGCCATCAATGCGCACGTTTTCTGTAAAAATCTTCTTCCTCACCTGTTTCTTCTCAATCTCCTCTAATCCCATTTTTATATCTCTGGCAAGATAGCCTTCCGGAACAAGTTTTATCTCCAGCTCCTTTAACAGCAACGCTACCTCTTCTTCGCGCTCTTCCTTTTTGGGCAAACGGTAAACCTCTTTGAGTCTATCCGTTGCCAGTGCTTCTATCTTTTCTTCCAGAACCGTATCTATCTTCTTAAGATTGATATTCGCCTTATCTTTTCCGCATAACTCCTTGAATTTCCTCTGAATTGCCAATATATTCTGCAGATTCTCTACTCCGAATTTTACGGCCTCCAGATATTCCTCTTCTGTAACCTCTTTAGCTTTAGATTCCAGCATAACCACGCCTTTGTCATTGGCGGCAACAATTACTTCCAAATCCGCCTTATCCAACTCCGCGTACGTAGGGTTAAGAATAAGCTGCTTCTCCACACGCCCCACCCGACAGGCAGCCAATGGTCCGTTAAAAGGGATATCGGATACGGTTAATGCGGCAGATGCGCCAATAACCGCAAGGATATCTGGGTCATTCTCTCCATCGCTGGAAAGAACAATTGCTACAATCTGCACCTCGTTAAGCATACCTTGAGGAAAAAGAGGACGTATGGGGCGGTCAATAAGGCGAGCGGTGAGAATCTCGTTTTCTGAAGGTCTGCCTTCTCTTTTAAAAAAACCGCCCGGAATTCTGCCTGCGGCGTAAGTTTTCTCTTGGTATTCCACGGTAAGGGGAAAGAAGTCCTGGTCTTCATTTATATCGCGAGACATGCAAGCAGTAACTAACACAACTGTGCCGCCGTACTGAACAATAACAGAGCCATTGGCCTGTTTAGCGATCTTGCCGTTTTCCAAGATAAGTTCGCTCTTGCCAAACTTTTCTTTAAGTGTAGTTATTTGCATCGCAAAAAATTTTAAGGATAAACATCGGACTATTTTCTCAAGTTAAGTTTTGCCAGGATTGCCTCATACTTAGCGCTGTCGTTCTTCTTGAGATAATTGAGGAGTCTGCGGCGCCTGCCTACCAATTGCAGCAGGCCGCGGCGAGAATTAAAATCCTTAACATGTTGTTTAAAATGCTGGCCTAACATATTGATCCGTTCGGTAAGAAGCGCTATCTGCACCTCCGCTGAACCGGTGTCTCGTGGATGAACCTTGAACTCATCGATGATTTTTGTTTTCTTTTCTTTCACTAAAGCCAAAACTTTCACCTCCTTTTATATTACCTTGGAGGTATTATACGTTATCTTCTCAGATAAGTCAATAATATTTATCCTTCCGGTTGCCACCTTCGCAGATAAAACGGCAATCCAGAGGAAATCAATCCAAAATCTTTTGAATTGCGGTCCGCGCAAACCAGCTTAACTTATGATTTAATCATCACTAAGAGCATCTTAAATCTGCTTATCGCCTTAAGCGCATGGGGCTTGCCTGCAGGCATAATAATCATCTGTCCCTTTTTCAGTCTAAAGGGTTTACCAGAAACAAACACCTGCGCCTCACCATCAAGTATATACACCAAGGCGTCAAAAGCAGCAATGTGTTCGCTTAACCCCTCTCCTCTGTCAAAGGCAAATACCGTAACCGTGCCTGTCTTTTTATTAATAATCTGGCTACTTACAATGGAATTCTCCTGATAAGAGACTAATTCCGAGAGGATGGATGTTTTTGCCATAGCTTTCCTTGCGTTTTTGACGTATCCTAAATATATATAGAAAAATGGTTCGGACTGCAATTTCAAAGATAATACCCTAAAAATTAGCCAGTCCGCAATTATCTATATATCTAAGGTAAAGATATCTCCGATAATTACCTATCCGCCTAACTTGGCGGCAGAAACCTCAAAAATACCCGATTATCCGCACTCTTTCCAGAGGGTTATCCAGCGGGATACTATTTGTTCTGCATCATATAGTCAATAACCTTGTCACTGACCTGATTTTGTTTAAGGTAAGTGATTATTTCAGAATTAAGGTTGTAAACAGAGTTAGTCCGCTGAATCTCGGAGATAATAATCGCATCGGGGGTTCCGGATTTAGCCATCTCGGCAATCTTGGTCAGCGGTATATAATTTGGATTTACTGCCAAAGCCTCTTTATCTTTCTGGTCCATGGCGTTGCCAAGCAATCCTCCGCTTAATGCGCCTACCGCTGCACCGATTGCCGCGCCTTCTAAGCCGTGGCCGCTTTGATGACCGATAATTCCACCTGCGGTTGCGCCGATAAGTCCGCCGCTAACCGCCCCTATCTTGGTTTTGGCGCCAGCGCTTTCACAACCAGCAAAAGCCACTGCTAAAACTAAACAGCATAAAAGTAAAGTTTTTGTTTTCATCTCTTCCCTCCTTTTTTGGTATAGATTTTAACTCTATTTAAATAAAAATGCAAGTATTTAATCCCCGCATTCATTTTGCTTTAAGGAGTATTTAATAAAAATCTATAGACTAAATCTCTTTCGCCCATAGGCGCTGTCTTTTCTCTGACTATTATGAGCCTGCGGGATTGTTCTGGTTGCCTACTGAAGAATATATGCCTTTTCCTTAAAGTAATCACCCTTTAGAGCGTAACGAATCAATTCATATTCTACGGGATTTTTTCAGGATGACCTTGACAAATTCCACTTTATGAGTTATACTTAAATTAATTTTATATCAAAAAGATGATGCGAGAAATCAAATACGGCACTTTTGAAAAAAATTACAGATAAAACATAGTGGTAAAGCCCGGAGGAGGGGTTTTTTATTATATGATTCTTAAGAAGTTTTTTAAATTCCATATCTAACTATAACAAATTGACATCCATCACTAA
>JAMWCI010000035.1 GCA_023818655.1 Candidatus Omnitrophota bacterium | reverse complement strand
ACTTAAAACCTTACCCTTTTTCCCTCTGTCCTTACCTTTGATTACCTGGACAATATCACCTTTTCTGATTTTATTCATCAGATGACCTCTGGAGCTAATGAAATAATTTTGGTGAAATTTTTATCCCTTAACTCTCTTGCCACCGGACCAAAAACGCGCGTGCCTCTAGGATTCAATTGTGGGTCTATAAAGACAACAGCATTGCGGTCAAAACGCAATATAGAACCATCCGGCCGTCTTATAGGATATTTCGTCCTGACGACAACCGCCTTAGCCACTTCTCCTTTTTTAATTGCGGCATCCGGAGCAGATTCCTTGACATTAACATTTACGATATCTCCTACGGATGCCGTAGGCTTGCCTTTTCTCCCTAAAACACAAATTAAAGACGCCTTTTTTGCCCCGGTATTATCAGCTACATCCAAAATTGTGCGCAACTGTATCATTGGATATCCTCTTTAAGCTCAACGGATGTTTTGGCCTTCTTGATAATCTCTACTACCCTAAATCGTTTATCTTTGGAAAGAGGGCGCGTTTCCGCTATCCTGACTATATCTCCCATCTTTGCTAGCCCATTCTCGTCGTGCGCCTTAAATTTATTATAACGTTTAATAATCCGTGCATATTTCGGGTGTTTTGCCAGATGCGCGGATTTTACGATAACGGTCTTCTGCATCTTGTCGCTGATAACCTCGCCTACAAACTCTTTTTTCTTACCCATCTTAATTATTCTCTTTTCTCTCGTTTAAAATAGTGTTTATCCTGGCTATTTCTCTTTTAATCTCGCCAAACTTATGCGGTTTTTCTACTCTACCTGTGTAACGTTGAAGATTGAGCTTAAAAAGCTCGTCTTTTAATGCCTTTTCCCTTTGCAGTAATTCTTCTCTTGACAAATTGCGTAATTCTTCTATCTTCATAGCTATCTTATTTATGTGTACGGGTTACAAATTTAGTCCTGAATGGTAATTTATAGGCAGCCATCCGAAAACACCGCTTGGCATATTCTTCAGGCACCCCACCTAACTCAAAGAGGATTCTGCCCCGTTTTATCACCGCCACCCAATGGTCTAACTCCCCTTTGCCTTTTCCCATACGCACTTCCGCGGGTTTTTTGGTTATGGACTTGTCTGGAAAAACCCTAATCCAAAGTTTTCCTCCCTTATGTAGCTGGCGCGCAAGTATAACCCTTACAGCTTCAATCTGGGTATTTTTCAGCCAACCGTTTTCTAAGGCCTTCAGGCCAAATTCGCCGAAACTTAACTCTGAACCAGAAGTAGCTACTCCTCGGCGGGCGCCTTTTTGCTGCTTACGGTATTTTACTCTTTTGGGCATTAAAACCATACCAGATTATCTCCTTTACTTCTCTTTCAATACCCCTGAAGAAGAAGTTGTTTGCGCTAAATCCGGGTTATCCATCTCTGATGTATTTCTTCCAGTTAGCACATCTCCTTTATAAATCCATACCTTGATGCCGATAAGCCCGTAAGTAGTGAGCGCCTCCGCAAAACCGTAATCAATATCCGCCCGCAGTGTCTGCAGAGGAATCTTGCCCTGTTTGTAAGTTTCAGTGCGCGACATCTCCGCGCCGTTAAGCCGACCGGCAGAGCTGACTCTTATTCCCTTTGCCCCGGCATTCATGCTCTGTTCCATAGCGCGTTTTACCGCCCGACGAAAAGCTACGCGTTTTTCTATCTGAGAGGCTATATTTTCCGCAACTAATTGCGCATCCAAGGCAGGATTTTTAACCTCTTCGATTTCAATATTTACCTCGCACTGTGTTAAAATATTCAGTTCTTCTTTTAGACGCTCTATATCCTGACCGTGACGTCCGATGATAACACCCGGCTTGACTGAGAAAATATATATTCTTACCTTATCCTTAAGACGCTCAATAATAATCATTGATACGCCGGCCTGTTTAAACCTGTTCTTGATGATTTTTCTTATCTGATGGTCTTCTTTGACAAATCTAGGAAATTCCTTGGCGCGGGCAAACCATCTACTCTGCCATGTCCGCATTATCCCTATTCTTTGAATAAACGGATGAACCTTTTGTCCCATTACTCCTCGCTTTCGCTAACTTTTCAAATCCAGTTCTATCACGATATGCGCCGTCCTTTTTTTTATGGGCGATGCCCTGCCAAAGGCAGCTGCCTTATATCTTTTCCAGGCCGGACCATTATTGCATACGATGCGGGAAATATATAATTGCCTAGGATTAAAACCTTTTGTTTTAGCATTGGCAATGGCTGATTTCAATATTTTTATCAAATATTCTTTTGGACGCTTGTTCAGATTAAAGAGAATAGCCTGCGCATCCTCCACATCTTTATTGCGGATTAAATCCATAACCTGCCTAACCTTTGTAGGCGTAATCCTTAAAAATTTTCCTTCTGCTTTTGCTATCATAGTCTATGTTTTTTCTAACGCCTTTTTCGCTTTTACTCCGCCGTGCTTTCTGAAAATCCGACTAGGAGCAAACTCGCCTAATTTATGCCCTACCATATTCTCAGTAATAAATACCGGGACATGTTTATGTCCATCATAAACTGCAAAAGTAAGACCGACAAAATCGGGTATTATCGTGGAGCGTCTGGACCAGGTTTTAATTGCCTGCCGCATGCCGCTTCGCCTCATCCTCTCTGCTTTTTTTAAAAGTTTTTCTTCTACATAAGGACCTTTTTTAAGTGAACGTGGCATATCTACTTCCTTCTCTTTATGATAAATTTATCGGAGTATTTTCTCGCTCTTCTGGTTTTATACCCCTTTGTTGGCTTGCCCCAGGGGGTAACTGGGTGAGGATTACCTTGACCTGACTTTCCTTCCCCTCCACCATGCGGATGGTCCACAGGGTTCATCGCCAGGCCTCTTACTGTCGGTCTTATCCCCAACCACCGGCTGCGTCCTGCCTTGCCCAGCGATATTGCCTCATGCTCAATATTGCTCAACTGGCCAATAGTCGCATGACAATCAAGGCTAACTAATCTTACTTCTCCCGAAGGCAGTCTTATATGCGCAAAATCCGCCTCCTTAGCCATAATCTGCGCGCTTGAACCTGCAGAACGGACAATCTGACCTCCACTACCCTTATTTATTTCAATGTTATGTATCAGGGTGCCTGAAGGGATAAAACGCAAAGGCAGACAATTACCCACCTTTATCTCCGCGTCTTTTTGATTTG
Organism: Candidatus Omnitrophota bacterium; assembly: GCA_023818655.1. Lineage (GTDB taxonomy): Bacteria > Omnitrophota > Gorgyraeia > Gygaellales > Profunditerraquicolaceae > JAMWCI01. The sequence continues at coordinate 11,023 of JAMWCI010000035.1, read as the reverse complement.
AAGAGATAACCGTATCTCCAACTTTTAATCCTAATGGCGCCAATATATAGCTCTTCTTGTTCTGAGGATATTCTACCAAAGCTATTCTTGCCGAACGATTAGGGTCGTATTCTATAGCCGTAACCTTGCCCGGGATCTCAAACATCTGTCTTTTAAAATCAATGATACGCAACATTTTTTTATGCCCGCCACCGATGTGCCTAGTGGTAATCCGACCCATATTATTCCTGCCGCCACTCTTTTTAAGGTGAACAATAAGCGACTTCTCCGGTTCTTTTTTTGTAATCTCGGAAAAATCATAGCCGCTCATATGGCGTCTTGACGGCGTTATCGGCGAAAACTTTTTTATTCCCATAATAATCCCTTAAGTAGACGTTTCTATCTTCTGACCTTCTTGCAAAGTAACTACTGCCTTCTTGGAATCCGGTGTCTTTCCCGGTTGATACCTGACCCGTTTCATCTTGCCTCTAGATATATAGGTATTCACTGCTTTAACTTTTACTTTGTATAATTCTTCCACAGCCTTGCGAATCTGTATTTTGTTTGCATTCTTGTTAACCAAAAAAAGGTATCTTCCCTCCGGCTCGTATATGTTTGCTTTTTCTGTACGCAACAACGCCTTAATTATGTCTGATGGATATAACATATTATCTCTTTAATCTCTCGGTTAACTTCCTCAGCGCCTCTTCGGTAACTATTATTTTTTTATGCCTCAATACCTCGTAAGCATTGATATCAGAAGCCGCGGCAACATCAATAAATTCTATATTATCGGTGGCCTGTTGTAACTTCTTTTCAATTTTATCTACAAGCAAAAGTGCAGTGGCGGTCTTCTTCTTAATATCCTTGTCAACAATCTTTAGAGAAGAAAATATTTTTACCATATCCTTGGTCTTATTGCTGTTTAACTCCAAAGACCCCAAAACGATAAAATTATTCTCCCGTAGACGGGCGTTTAAGGCAGATTTTAACGCAAGTAACTTAATCTTTTTTGGGATATCATATCCGTAATCGCGCGGATGCGGACCAAAAATAACTCCACCATTCCTCCAGAGAGGCGAACGGATAGAACCAACCCTTGCCCTACCTGTTCCCTTCTGCCTCCATGGTTTTTTCCCTCCGCCGGAAACTTCCCCTCTTGTTTTAGTAGAGGCCAGACCCTTTCTCTGATTAGCCAGATATACGTTTACTGCCTGATAAAGCGCGCCATCATTAACTTTGCCGTCAAATATCTCTGGACTAAGCTTGAGGATTCCTGTCTCCTTGCCTTCGCTATTATATATAGGTAACGTTAATCCTTCCATACTCTAAGTATTTTATTTCTTGGCTTTCTGACCAACCTGTGTCTTTGGCTTATCTATCTTTTGCTTCTGCTTCTTCGTCTTTCTAATAACCAGATAACTGTTTCTATGTCCGGGAACGCTACCTTTAACTAATATTAGGTTATTCTGGGCGTCTACTTTTATAACCCGCAGATTCTGCACTGTAACACGGCAATTGCCCATATGCCCAGGAAGATGATGCCCTTTCCATACCCTTCCCGGAGTAGTAGTAGATCCTATGGAGCCGATTCTGCGATGAGACATCGAACCGTGGGTTTGCGGACCGCCATGCCAATTCCAACGTTTCATACCGCCCTGGAATCCCTTACCTATAGAAATGCCGCTAATATCTACGTTTTCTCCTGGAGAAAAGATATCTGCCTTTATCTCGTCACCCAACTTGTATTCCTTTGCAGGGTCCTTTAACACTTCGCGCACAAATTTCCTTGGTGTTACATTTATCTTTTTGAAGAACCCCTGCAACGGTTTATTCAACCTACTTTCTTTAACTACATCAAAACCTAACTGGATGCTTTTTTCTTTCACTGCAAGCACCGGACAAGGGCCAGCCTCAATCACAGTGACGCTAACCAGCTCTCCATTGTCATTAAAAACCTGTGTCATCCCTAATTTCTTGCCCAATATACCTGTCATTTGTTTTCTTTGACTTGTTACTCTTGTTAAGTCCGTTATTTCATTTGAGAAAATAACGATAATCACGGACAAAACGCGATTAAATATTATTTTATTTCCACATCCACGCCTGCAGGAAGATTAAGTTTACGCAGCGAATCAATAGTTTTAGCTGTCGGCTCAAAGATATCAATCAAACGTTTATGAGTAGCCAAACTGAACTGCTCGCGCGATTTCTTGTCAATTACAGGCGAACGCAAAACTGTGTATATCTCTTTTTTTGTCGGAAGAGGTATTGGTCCGGATAGCCGAGCCCCTGTACGCTTGACGGTCTCTACGATCTCCCATACTGCCTGATCCAGCAGGCGATGGTCATACGCTTTTAACCTGATTCTTATCTTCTGCATCTTCGTTTATTCCGTTGAGTTAAGCAATAATCTCCGTTACCACTCCTGCGCCTACAGTATGGCCTCCCTCGCGGATAGCGAAACGCGACTCTTTTTCCATAGCAATAGGCGTAATCAACTCTATCTCTAACGATACATTATCTCCCGGCATAACCATCTCTACGCCCGCAGGTAAAGTTACAGTACCTGTAACATCAGTGGTGCGGAAATAGAACTGTGGCCTGTATCCTTTAAAAAACGGGGTATGCCGTCCGCCTTCTTCTTTCGTTAATATGTACACCTGCGCCTTGAATTTTGTATGCGGGGTAATGGATTTAGGCGCAGCTATAACCATACCGCGCTCTATTTCATTCTTTTCTACTCCCCTTAACAGAAGACCTACGTTGTCACCGGCCTGACCTTCATCAAGCAACTTGCGGAACATCTCAATACCAGTAACTACTGTCTTGCGCGGTTCCGGCCTTAAACCGACAAGTTCAACTTCGTCATTGAGTTTTACCCTGCCACGCTCTATCCTACCTGTGCCGACCGTTCCCCTGCCTTCAATGCTAAATACGTCCTCAACTGCCATAAGCAGGGGTTTGTCCAAATCTCTTACGGGAACAGGTATAAAATCATCGCAGGCCTTTACCAAATCCAAAATAGGTTTGCAATCCGGACTATTTGGGTCGCCGCCTGACTGCATTGCTTTTAAGGCGCTACCTTTAATAATCGGGGTTTTGTCTCCTGGATATCCGTATTTGGTCAAAAGATCCCTGACTTCCATTTCTACCAAGTCGATTAACTCTTTATCCGCTACCACGTCAACTTTATTCAAGAATACCACCATTGCCGGAACATTGACCTGACGGGCCAAAAGAATATGCTCCCTGGTCTGAGGCATAGGACCATCTGCTGCTGATACCACCAGGATTGCGCCATCCATCTGCGCGGCACCGGTAATCATATTCTTGATATAATCCGCATGCCCCGGACAATCTATATGCGCATAATGACGCGCGTCAGACTCATACTCAACGTGCGCTACAGAAATAGTCAATATCTTTGTTTCGTCTCTTACTGCCCCACCTTTTGCAATATCTGCGTATTCCCTGAACTGAGCCTTGCCCATCTTGGAAAGCACCAATGTTATTGCGGAAGTTAAGGTTGTTTTTCCGTGATCGATATGGCCTATCGTTCCGATATTTACATGCGGTTTAGACCTGACAAATTTCTCTTTAGCCATCTTTCCTCCTTTTTTATTTCATAATCCTTTTCGCGATCCTGCTCCGGAGAAACTTAAAATAATTTTTTCCGCTATATGTGAAGGCACCTCCGCATAAAAAGAGGGCTCCATTGTATAGGATGCGCGGCCTTGTGTCAATGACCTTAACGATGTCGCATAATTAAATACCTCTGCCAGCGGAACATATGCGCGTATAACCCTGACATTTGCGCGCGTAGTCAAAGATATTATTTTCGCTCGACGGGCATTAAGGTCCCCAATTACCGAACCCATATACTCCTCCGGCACTATAACCTCCATATCCATAATCGGCTCAAGTAAAATAGAAGCGGCTTTTTTAAGACCTTCATTAAAGGCGATGGATGCGGCCATCTGAAAAGCCATCTCCGAAGAATCCACCTCGTGAAAAGAACCGTCCACCAATGTTACCTTTACGTCGGTAACGGGATAGCCTGCCAGTATCCCGCTTTTGGCAGCACCAAAGATACCATCTTTCACTGATGGTATGAATTCCTTTGGTATTGCGCCGCTTTTAATCTTATCCACGAAGGTAATTCCGGTACCAGGCATCTCCTGAGGTTCCATCTCAATAACCACATGACCATATTGTCCGCGTCCACCTGACTGCTGAATAAATTTACCGGTAGAATTAACCTTTTTGGTGATAGTCTCGCGATAGGCTACCTGTGGCGCGCCTACCTGAGCCTCCACGTTAAATTCGCGCATAATACGGTCTATTATAATTTCTAGATGTAACTGCCCCATACCAGAGATGATAGTCTCACCTGTCTCCTGATTATAACCTATGCGAAAAGAAGGGTCTTCTTCTGCCAGCTTATGAAGAGCAAAACCAAGTCTCTCCTGGTCTATTTTTGTTTTAGGTTCTATCGCCTGCTGAATAACCGGTTCAGGGAAATGCATTGATTCCAAAAGAATAGAATTTTCCTCCGTGCAAATGGTATCGCCGGTCTTAGTTTCTTTTAATCCGACAGCTGCGGCAATATCTCCGGTATGCACAAAATCAATTACCTCCTGTCTATTTGCGTGCATTCTTACCAGTTTTGCGACGCGCTCTTTAGTCCTTTTGGAAGCATTATAAACATATTCACCTGATTTAAGCGTACCAGAATAAACCCTGATATAGTTAATCTTGCCCACATAAGGATCGGTGGCAACCTTAAAACACAGCGCGGTAAAAGGAGCTTTATCTGAAACCTTTATCTCTTCGAATTCTCCTGTATTGGGATTTGTGCCTTTTATCGGCGGTAAATCTTCCGGAGAAGGAAGATAATCACAAATCGCATCCAACAATGGTTGGATACCCTTATTCCTAAAAGAAGCCCCGCATAACACCGGAACAAATTTATTGGCGATAACCGCTTTGCGTATCGCCATCCTTATATCAGCTGCAGAGAGTTCTTCTCCGTGCACAAATGCGCTCATTATCTTTTCGTCCGTTTCCGCTAAATGCTCCAACATCTGGTCGTGACACTGCTTAAACTGTTTAAAAAAATTCTGCGGGACATCCCTTGTCTCTATAGTCAACCCCTGCGCATCTTTATACACAAGCAACTTATTTTGTATAAGGTCAAATACGCCGAGGAATTCATCACCTTCAAAATAAGGAAACTGTATCGCAGCGGCGTTTGCGCCAAGTTTCCTGCGCATCTGCTCAATGGCGTCAAAAAAATTACTTCCGGTACGGTCCATCTTATTCACATAGGCAATCCGGGGTACATTATACATATCTGCCTGGCGCCAGACTGTTTCGGATTGCGGCTCAACCCCACCCACGCCGCAAAAAACCACCACCGCGCCATCCAGAACCTTAAGCGACCTTTCTACCTCAACCGTGAAATCCACATGCCCTGGGGTATCAATCACATTAATCGTGCAATCACGCCATTTAGTAGTAGTGCAGGCAGCGGTAATGGTAATACCTCGCTCCTGCTCCTGAACCATCCAATCCATAGTGGCGGTACCTTCGTCTACTTCACCTATCTTGTAGGTCTTGCCTGTATAATAAAGTATACGCTCAGTAGTAGTGGTTTTACCCGCGTCAATGTGAGCAATAATGCCTATGTTCCTGATTTTATTTAAAGGTATTTTTCTCATCTCCTACCAACGGAAATGCGCAAAGGCCTTGTTGGATTCAGCCATTTTATGCGTATCGTCCCTCTTCTTTATTGCCGAACCCTCTCCCTTGTAGGCAGCGATAATCTCCTCCGCCAGTTTATCAGTCATAGATTTACCCTTTTTTTGCCTTGCATAATCTCGTATCCAACGTAGCGCAATGGAAGTACCGCGTTCAGGTCTGACCTCTACAGGCACCTGATAAGTTGCACCTCCTACGCGCCTCGGTTTAACTTCTAACCTCGGCCTGGCATTATCCAAGGCCTTATTGAAAATTTTAATCACATCCTGCTCATTAAGCTGCTGTTTTATTTTCTCAAACGCACCATAAACTATTTTTTCCGCTAACGACTTCTTTCCTTTAAGCATAACCATATTGATAAACTTGGCTACGAGCTTATTATTGTATTTTGGGTCGGGTAAAATCTTTTTTTCCTGCGCTCTTCTTCTTCTCATTTTTTATTTGTTTTTCTCCTTGCTCCCTTGAACTACTTAGGTCTCTTTGCTCCGTATTTGGAACGGGATTTCTTCCGCTGATTTACACCAGCAGCATCCAAAGTTCCTCTTACAATATGATACCTTACCCCCGGCAAATCTTTGACTCGTCCGCCCCTGACCAGAACTATGGAATGTTCCTGCAGATTATGTCCTTCTCCGGGGATATAGGAAGTCACCTCTATCCCTGTAGTAAGACGCACCCTGGCGATTTTCCTCAAGGCGGAATTGGGTTTTTTAGGGGTCATGGTGCGCACCTGAATGCAAACCCCGCGCCTCTGAGGGCAACCCTTTAAAGCCGGTGATTTTGATTTCTTTCTCTTTGAAACCCTGCCCAATCTTATTAGCTGCGCAATTGTAGGCATATTATCCTTTCGCCTCTATGCTTTCTTTAGCCGCATTTGCTGTTTCTTTCTCCTCTTTATCTGTATTTTTAACCAGTTCTATCTCTCTGTGGGCGTGAAAACCTGTTCCCGCAGGTATAAGATGACCAACAATAACGTTTTCCTTCAAACCAGATAACTCATCGCGTTTGCCTGAAGAGGAGGCATCAGTAAGCACCCGCGTGGTCTCCTGGAAACTCGCCGCGGAGATGAAACTTTCAGTAGTTAAGGAGGCTTTGGTTATTCCCAATAATAGCGGCGTTGCCTGGGCGGGTTTTCCACCTTTCTTGATAACCCTGGCATTTTCCTTATGAAATTTCCATTTATCTACCTGTTGCATAGCCAAGAATTCGGTATCTCCCGGGTCTTCAATGCGAACCTTTTTAAGCATCTGACGTATAATCAACTCAATATGCTTATCGTTGATACGCACTCCCTGCAGACGGTAGACCTCTTGAATTTCATTAACCAGGTATTCCTGAAGCACCTTGTCTCCGCAAACGCGCAAAATATCCTGCAACACGAGCGGACCGTCTGTTAAAGGCTGCCCTGCAGTAACCTTGTCGCCTTTGTAAACATTAGGATGTTTTCCATGAGGAATGACATACTCTCTTTGCATCCCGGTAGTTGACCTTACCACAATGACACGCTGACCTTTCTTAGTCTCTCCGAATTCCACAAAACCGTCTATTTCACTGATTATTGCCGGATCCTTAGGTTTACGCGCCTCAAACAGCTCGGCAACACGAGGCAAACCTCCAGTAATATCTCTTGTTTTAACCACCGAACGCGGGGTCTTTGCCAGAAGTTCACCGGCGTCTACACTCTGACCATCCTTAACCAAAATATGCGCTCCGATAGGAATCGGATAAATACCCAAGACTTCATCCTTATTATCCAAAATAACTATCTGGGGATGGTATTCTGCTTTATGCTCTACCACCACCCGCTCAACAAGCTTGGTGACAGGATTTAATTCTTCGGTAACGGTAACGCCTTCTTTAAGGTCTTCGTATTTTACCCTCCCTCCTACCTCAGTAAGGATAGGGATAGTATAAGGATCCCACCGCACAAAGACTATCCCTTTGGCAATATCATCTCCATCAGCAATGTTGATTACAGCCCCCTGGGGGATAGCGTATCTTTCAAATTCTCTGCCCTGTTTATCGTTGATACTGATGGAACCATTGCGGTTTAACACTACGAATTCCTTGTTTTTAGGCACCACCCTTAAATTATGATATTTAAGCACTCCTTTATTCTTGGATTTTATGAATGATTGTTCTACAGTTCTATAGGCAGTCCCTCCTATATGGAAGGTTCTCATAGTCAGCTGCGTGCCTGGTTCGCCGATACTCTGGGCTGCAATTACACCTACTGCCTCACCTACCTCCACAATTCTTCGAGTAGCAAGGTTCCTGCCGTAACATTTACAACAAACGCCTCTGCCTGTTTCACAGGTCAAAACTGAACGAATGCGGATTTTCTCTATTCCAAGCTTCTCTATCATATCCGCCTTTTCTTCAGTAATTTCACTGCCTGCTTCTACTATAACCTCATCGGTAATAATATCCACGATATTGTCCAAAGCCACTCTTCCTATAATGCGTTCTTTGAGGCTTACCACAACCTCATCTCCTTCAATTATAGCCGAAACCGTAATACCGTTAAGGGTGCCGCAATCATCCTCGCTGACAATAACCTCCTGAGCCACGTCTACCAATCTTCTGGTAAGATAACCGGCGTCTGCGGTCTTTAAGGCGGTATCTGCCAGACCCTTGCGCGCTCCGTGGGTAGAGATAAAGTATTCCAAGACATTCAAACCTTCACGGAAATTCGCCGTAATAGGACTTTCAATAATTTCTCCCGACGGTTTTGCCATAAGTCCGCGCATACCGGCAAGTTGACGCACTTGTAGTCTTGAACCTCTCGCCCCAGAGTCAGCCATCATAAATATAGGATTAAACGGATGCATTCCTTGAAAAAGAAGGTCTGAAACTTTATCCGTGGCATGCGTCCAGATATCAATCACCTTGGATTTACGCTCGCTATCCGTAATTATACCACGACGATACTGCTCCTTAACTTTATCTATCTCTTCCTTGGCTTCTTTCAACACTTCCTTTTTCTCAGGTGGAATCTGCAAATCCTCTATACCTATGGATATACCTCCTAATGTGGCCATCTCAAAACCAACACGTTTAATCTCATCCAGAAGTTTTATGGTAGCGCTATGCCCAAACCTCTTGTAACATTCAGCCACTACATCCCCAACCTTTGTCTTGTTCATCTCTTTGTTTACAAATCCGAATCCTGAAGGCAAAACCTCGTTAAACAATACCCTGCCGACTGTAGTGGTAATGATTTGTTTATCAGGAATGAGTCTTTTCTCCTCAAGGTCAAAAATATTGCCAATTCTCAATTTTATCTTTGCATGCAAATCAACAGAGCCATCGGCATATGCAACCAATACCTCCTCAATACCTGAGAATAACTTGTCTTCTCCTTTTGCGCCAGGTTTCTCTTTGGTCATATAAGAAATACCTAAAATTATGTCCTGGGTTGGGGTAACAATGGGACGGCCATCCGCCGGAGAAAATATGTTGTTTATGGAAAGCATAAGAATCTTTGCCTCCAGCTGAGACTCCAAGGATAAAGGCACATGCACCGCCATCTGGTCTCCGTCAAAATCCGCATTGAAGGCAGTGCATACCAAGGGATGTATCTTGATGGATTTACCTTCAATTAAAACCGGCTGAAATGCCTGGATGCCCAACCTATGCAGGGTAGGCGCGCGGTTGAGCAGAACCGGGTGATCACGGATAACTTCATCAAGGATATCCCAAACTTCAATCTTTCCACGCTCTACCATCCTACGAGCACCCTTTACACTATGCACAAATCCTTTTTCTCTGAGCTTCTTGATAATGAACGGCTCAAAAAGCTCCAAAGCCATCTGTTTAGGTAGACCGCATTCGTGTAATTTTAATTCCGGGCCAACCACAATAACCGAACGACCAGAATAGTCCACGCGTTTACCCAAAAGATTCTGCCTGAACCTTCCCTGTTTGCCTTTAAGCATATCGGAAAGCGACTTTAAAGGCCGATTATTTGCCCCCATTACCGCCTTCCCATGTCTGCCGTTATCCATAAGGGCATCCACGGCTTCCTGAAGCATACGTTTTTCATTACGAATAATTATCTCAGGGGCGTTTAGTTCCATAAGCTTTTTCAGACGATTATTCCTGTTAATGACCCGACGATAAAGGTCATTCAGGTCTGAGGTAGCAAACCTTCCTCCGTCTAAAGGCACCAATGGCCTCAGGTCTGGCGGGATAACAGGCAAGACTTCCAAAACCATCCATTCCGGCTTATTGCCGGATTTCTTGAAATCTTCAATCAGCTTAAGATTCTTTAAGGCCTTACGATTGGCAAGCAGGTCTTTTGATTTCTCCAGGTCTCGGTGTAATTTTCGGCAAAGACTATCCATATCCAGTTCCTTGAGGAGATCTCTGATTGCCTCTGCGCCTATCTTCGCCTTAAAAGAGCTTTCCCCGTATTTCTGTTTGGCTTCTTGAAATCTCTCTTCGCTGAGTAATTCTTTTTTCTTTAAAGGAGTGGTCCCGGGGTCAATTACTACATACTCTTCATAATAAATAATCTTCTCTAAGTCGCGCAATCCGATATCCAAAAGAGCACTCATCCTACTAGGAACCGCTTTAAAAAACCAGATATGCGTAACAGGAGTGGCTAACTCAATATGCCCCATACGCTCCCTGCGCACTGAAGAATGGTCGATGGTTACCCCGCAACGGTCGCAGGTAATCCCTTTGAATTTATTATCTTTACCTTTATATTTTCCACAGTTGCATTCCCAACTGCGCACTGGCCCAAATATCTTTTCGCAGAATAAACCGTCTTTTTCGGGCTTAAGGGTACGGTAATTTATGGTCTCTGCCTTCTTTACCTCTCCCTTTGACCATGAACGTATTACCTGTGGAGAGGCTATTTTAAGAGTGATACTATTAAATGAAGTTGTTTCTTCTGTCATTTTGCCTTCTCTGTTTTAATATCCAAACCTAAGCCTTGAAGTTCTTTAATTAAAACATTAAACGACTCAGGGGTCCCATGGGTCAGACGTTGTTCTCCCCTGACAATTGCTTCGTAAATCTTGGTTCTTCCCTGCACATCGTCGCTTTTTACAGTAAGCATCTCCTGTAAGGTAAAGGCGGCGCCGTATGCCTCCAATGCCCAAACCTCCATCTCTCCCAATCTTTGCCCTCCAAATTGCGCCTTGCCACCTAACGGTTGTTGAGTAACCAAAGAATAAGGACCTATGGATCGGGCATGAATTTTTTCATCAACTAGATGTATCAACTTCATAATATACAGATAACCGACAGTAACCTTTTGGTCAAAAGGTTC
>JAMWCI010000113.1 GCA_023818655.1 Candidatus Omnitrophota bacterium | reverse complement strand
AAGGATATCCCCGGACTTTGTAAAGTAGCAACCATCAAAGAAATCGCTCAACAGGGCTATTCCTTAAATCCCGGAAGATACGTCGGTGTCGCAGAAAAAGAAGAAGAGGACTTTGATTTTAAGGAGCGATTAGAAGAGTTGAATGAGGAATTGGAGAAGTTGAATAATGAGGCGAGGAAGTTGGAGCAGAGGATAGCGGAGAATATCGAGGAGTTGCTAAGTGGGAAAGAATAGGAGAAATTGGGAAAAGTGTGAATTAGGAGATATTGCTAATATCAATGAGAGATCCATTGGTAAGAACTATCCGTATGATGAGATAGAATATATAGACATTTCTTCAGTTGGTACTGGTATACTGAATGAGACTAAAAGATACAAATTAGCAGAAGCGCCAAGTAGGGCAAAAAGGCTTGTTCGGAGTGGAGATACTATTCTCTCGACAGTTAGGCCAAACCTTAGAGCCTTTTCTTATATTAAGAATCCCAAAGAGAATTATGTTGTATCAACGGGATTTGCTGTTTTAACTGCAAAACACGGTGTTGATAGTAGATTTTTATATTACATAGTGACAAGTCAAGAATTCACTGATTATTTAACTGCAAATGTTAAAGGAGCAGCATATCCTGCAGTTGATACCGAGATCATTTCTAAAGCAAAATGTAATCTTCCTCCCCTTCCCATCCAGCGCAAAATCGCTGCCATCCTTTCTGCCTATGATGACCTGATTGAAAATAATAACCGCAGGATTAAGATTTTAGAAGAGATGGCTAAGACGATTTACAACGAATGGTTTGTCAAGTTTCGCTTTCCCGGCTATGAGAAAGTAAAGCTGGTTCCTTCAGAATTAGGCATGATTCCTGAGGGGTGGGAGGTTGTTAAAGTTGGCGATGTAATAAAGCGTATGCCTTCTGGAAAGAAATACGATAATAAAACTGTATTACCAAAAGGAAAAATTCCTGTTTTGGATCAGGGCAGATCAGGGATAATAGGTTATCATAACAATAAACCCGATATTATTGCCTCTGAGGAAAATCCCGTAATCATTTTTGCAAATCATACCTGTTATCAAAGAATAATACTTTTTCCATTTTCAGCTATTCAGAATGTAATTCCCTTTCTGCCGAACGAGGATAGAGAACGAGATATTTATTGGCTTCATTGGGCTACCAAGGATGTAATTAAATTTAGCGATTATAAAGGACATTTTCCAGAGTTTACTACTAAAAAAATAATATGTCCTCCGGTAGATATTTGTAATGCTTTCGGTGGGTTAATAAAACCAATGGTTAAATTACGATACAAATTAGAACAAAAAAACAAGGTTTTACAGGAAACCCGCGACCTTCTTCTTCCCAAACTCATCTCGGGTCAGATAGATGTTGAGCATTTGGAGATTAAAGTTGAGGATAACCAATGAGCAGCGGATATTCTGAAGATTCCTTAATTAAAAAGACCGCCATTGAAATATTTAAAGAGTTAGGCTACGCCTATCAGGACTGTTTTGAAGAAAAATTTGGCCAAGATTCTACTTTGGGCAGGCAAACTACAATGGAGGTTGTGCTTATTGAGCGGCTTAGACAAGCCATCAAGCGTCTTAATCCCGAACTTAACCCAGAGATTATTGAACAAGCCATTGAGGAAATCATCAAAGACAGAAGCGCCTTAAGTGTAGTTGCGGCAAATAAAGAAATCTACGATATCTTAACCAAAGGCGCAAAGGTCTCTATTCGCAGAGAAGACGGAACTGAAGACAAAGAGATAGTAAAAGTTATTGATTTTGATAATCCTCAAAATAATGATTTCTTTTTGGCCTCTGAGTTTTGGGTGTCAGGCGAAATGTATAAAAGAAGGGCTGACCTGATTGGTTTTGTAAATGGCCTGCCACTTATTTTTATTGAACTTAAGGCAGTGCATCGCAAATTAGAGAATGCCTTTAGAGATAACCTCAGGGATTACAAAGACACTATCCCGCAAATCTTCTGGTATAACGCCTTCATTATTCTTTCTAATGGCTCGCAAAGTAAGATTGGCTCTATTACTGCGGACTGGGAGCATTTTAGCGAGTGGAAAAGAATTAATTCAGAAGGTGAAAAAGGAATTGTCTCTTTGGATACCATTATAAAAGGGACCTGCCAGAAAGAAAGATTCCTAGATATCTTGGAGAACTTCATCTTATTTCAAAAAATCGGTAAATCCGATTCTTCCTTGATAAAGATTCTGACCAAAAACCACCAGTATTTAGGCGTCAATAACGCTATTGAGGCCTTTAAGGATATCAAGAATAGACAAGGCCGACTGGGTGTTTTCTGGCACACACAAGGAAGTGGAAAAAGTTTCTCTATGATTTTTTTCTCCCAGAAGATACTGCGTAAATTCTACGGCAACTATACCTTTCTTATCGTAACCGACCGGAAAGAATTAGATGAGCAGATTTACAATAATTTCGCCAGCGTAGGAGCAGTTACTGAAGCTGAAGTGCATGCAGAAAGCGCAGAGCACCTAAAACAGCTTTTAAGGGAAAATCACCGCAATATCTTTACCTTGATTCATAAATTTAGAACTGAAAGTGGCCAGTCTTATCCCGTATTAACTGAAAGAGATGACATCATTGTTATTACTGATGAGGCGCACCGCACCCAATACGACCAACTGGCAATGAATATGCGCCGAGCGCTTCCTAACGCCTCTTTTATCGCCTTTACTGCCACACCTTTAATTGAAGGAGAAGAGCGCACTAAGGCAACCTTTGGGGATTATGTGAGTATATATAGTTTTAAGCAGTCGGTTGCGGATGCGGCAACGGTCCCGCTTTATTATGAAAACCGTATCCCTGAGGTGCAACTTGATGAAGAACTTTTAAGCGAAGGATTTGAGCGCATTGTAGAAGAAGCCATACTTGATGAAAGACAAGAAGAGAAGTTAGAGCGGGAGTTTGCGCGGGAATATCATATTATAACAAGAGACGACCGTTTAGAAAAAATAGCCGAGGATATAGTAAAACATTTTGTATCGCGGGGCTACCAAGGTAAGGCAATGGTTGTCTTAATAGATAAACCAACCGCGGTTAAGATGTATGATAAGGTGAAGAAACACTGGCAAGAGTATATTAAGAAACTTAAGCAAGATTTACGAACAACCCAAAATGAGGAAAAAGCAAAAGAGCTCTACGATACTATTCAATATATGCAAGAAACCGATATGGCGGTCGTGGTAAGTAGCGAACAAAACGAAATCGCCAAATTTAAAGAACTTGGCTTAGATATCGCCACTCACCGAAAAAGAATGAACAGCGAAGATTTAGCCACGAAGTTTAAAGACGAAGAAGACCCTTTCCGCATTGTCTTTGTGTGTGCGATGTGGATGACGGGTTTTGATGTGCCGTGTCTTTCAACCATATATCTTGATAAGCCGATGAAAAACCACACCCTGATGCAGACTATTGCCCGGGCAAATAGGGTTTTTGGCAATAAACCCAATGGTTTAATTGTTGATTACATCGGCATTTTTAGGAATCTAAAAAAAGCGCTGGCTATCTATAACCCTGGCGGTGTTGAAATAGACTATCCCGTAAGACCAAAGAGCGAACTAATAAAGGCGCTTGAAGAAGCAATTACGAAAGCCACCCAGATATGTAGCAAGGCAGGGGTTGATATAGCAAAGATTAT
>JAMWCI010000034.1 GCA_023818655.1 Candidatus Omnitrophota bacterium | reverse complement strand
TTTCCTATGTTTAACTGGTTGGAACCTGTCTGGCTGAGGCCATACCTTACTTCCTTTCCAATTAAGATATTGTTTGATCCTGTGGTAATTCCTGCTGATGTTACAGTCCAAGGACCAAGTATAATGTTATTTTGCCCTGTTGTAATATCGTATCCTGACTTATAGCCAATAAGGATGTTGTAGTTGGCTCCATCCCTCAAAAACATCCCAGTCTGATAACCTATATACACTCCTCCTACATTTGATCCGTAACCAAAACCTCTCCCGGCGTAGTTACCAATCGCAACTACACTATCAACTGTGCTCATATTCCAAAGAGTATTATAGCCTATGGCAACAGTATCTGAACAGCTGGTACTGTTAAGAATGGAAGAAGCTCCAATTGCAATATTACGGCTACCCGTGGTATTGGAATACAAAGCGGAATCACCAATAGCGGTATTATCGCCACCCGTGGTATTGGAATACAAAGCGGAATCACCAATAGCGGTATTATAGCCACCCGTGGTATTGGAATGCAAAGCGGAACCACCAACAGCGGTATTGTGACTTCCGGTATTTGCTGCCCCAGCATTTAACCCAAGAAATGTTCCGTTGTTAAAGTTAATAAGGCCGGATACCTGTATTAAAGCGTTAGGCGTATCTGTTCCGATGCCGACCCGGCAATTCAAGAAGTTTATTTCGTCAGTAGTCTGGTCATCAAATTCAATCTTTCCTGAACTTGCTCCTAGGCCTATCCAAGGGTCAACTGTGGCGGCGGTATCTGTCAAGGTAATATCTCCGTCTGAACTTATCCCAGCCACCTGCGTTCCATCAGAATCTTGAACCACCAACTCGCTTGCCCCTGCATTATCATCCAGCTTTGCCTCAATATCAGCAGCGTAACCTTTGGAGAATAAGTTCAAAAATAATCCTGCTAAACCGACTATTAAAATAAACCGCTTCATCCCTGCCTCCTGATTTTTTAAATAACGGGGAAACCGCTGTTTTCTCATTTTATTTTAACCCGCTTTTTCATTTCTGTCTATTTTTTTATGAAAGTAATTGGGACGCTCGTATTTTTCTTCAACTGCATGACTATATTTCTGATTACCGCTTTTGTTTATCTCTCTTTTTATTTTACCATTTTCTCACCTTCTGTCCAGCGCTTTATAAAACAGTTATCGTCCTGCCGGTAGACCGGGGTTGCGATTAAACACAAATCAGAAAACCCCCTCCAGAGACAAGGCGTTGTTTTCTTTCTTTGCGAGGATTGCTTTGCCTAAAAAACGCTCTTTGTTAAATGGCAAACCTGTAACAAGGATTTTATCTTTGCAACCCTGATTATTTTTTATAATTTTCTGCCTGCTCAATCTTTACGAGATACTGGTTTCCGATATGTTTAATAATCTGATAGACAAATTCTTTATCCGCCACCCGCTTCAGGTCGCCTAAAGAGGACTTCTTCAAAAAGCAGTAAAACAATGGCTGCTTGCGCAGAAAATCCCTGGCTTTCTCATCGCTATCCAGAAAAGGAATAGGATGGGGGCTAAAGAAGTTTTTGGCATACGGAGCAAAGACCGCAACTTTCCTTCCTGTATAATAACGCGTGCCCCGGACATAGGCCTTGGAAGAAATTAAATACCCGTTTTTGTCCGCGGGATAATTCTGCACAAGATACGCGCAGACAGCCTCTGAAGACAAGTATGGGTCTATGTCCCTGTGTATAAAAGGAATAACTGAAAGTATTGCCGGCAAATATAGAGCAAGCAGATAAATCGCCGCCATATATTTCTTCCTTAAGAAACAGAAGAAGGACATCCCCAACCAAAAGATAAAAACCAGAGCAATAAAATAGATTGGTCTAATAGAAGAAAGATAACTGGAGAATTTAAGCGCGGCAAAGACAATACCCACTGCCATAAGCAATAGGACAATCCACATTAAACCAAGAAGAACAGAAAACTGTCTTTTCCTATACATCGCCGAGTCATAAATAAAACTGCCGCAGGTCAGGGCCAAGGCAGGAAATAAAGGAAGGATATAACTGGTTAACTTGGAATGCGCCGACTGAAAAATCAGGAAGACAGAAATAATCCAGCTAAAAATAAAAAGATAACTGGCGTCGCCCCTTTTGATGCGCCAGAAAAGATAAACCAATGAAGCCGCCAGAAACAGCGTCCAAGGAAACATGCAGCCTAGCATCGTCAAGGGATAAAAATACCAGGTATCGTTTCCCGGATGCTCTGCCTCAACCAGCCGGCGGTAGTGGTCGTTATAAAAGAACTCCTGTAAAAAGGCCCAGCCGTACTTAGCGGTCATAAGAATATACCAAGGCAGTGCAATTACCAAAAAAATGACTACCCCCAAGAGGATATATCCGGAAAACAGTAATTTTATCCGCCTGGTAAGGATTAAAAAAATGGTTATGGTCAACAGCGGAATCAACAGGCCAAGCGGCCCCTTGGCAAGCACCGCCAAGGCGGAAAAAATAAAGAATAAAATAATTCCGACCCCGTTTTGTTTCCAGAAAAAACTCAATAACGCCAGCAGTATCAATACAGAAAAGGGCATATCCGTAAAAACAGTTCTACCCATCCCCATATAAAAACCGCAAGATAAAAGCACCAGCGCGCAAATAAACGCCTTCTTCTTCTCTTCAAAAAGCAGCCTCGCCAGCAGATAAACCGCAACCACTCCCACAAGGGCAAAAAACGCGCAGAAAAACCGCCCGGAAAAATTGTTAACGCCAAAAATCAAAAATGATATCCTTAAAAGCCAGTATAAAAGGATGGGTTTTTCAAACTGCGGCTGGTCAAAGAGTATGGGCGTCATCCAGCTGCGGCACTGAACCATCTCCTTTGCTGTCTGGACATAAAAAACCTCATCTGGATTGGTCAGACTGATTAAGTTATTTCCGTAAAACAAGAAAAAATAACTCAAGACAATCAGAGCCAGAATATATTTTAAATCCTTAGACATAATTAGTTATCTTCTCCTCCGTTGATAAGCTCGCTTATGGTTACAAATCTATAGCCCATTTTACGCAATCTATCTGCTAATAGCGGTATAGTTTCCACGGTTTCTTTGCGGCTGCCGCCTTCCGCAGTAAATACGCCTCCGCTATCGTGAAAAAGAAGGATATCTCCCGGCTGGATATTGCGGCTGATATACCGGAGGATATGCCGGCTATCAAAATTAACCCAATCCTTGGAATTTAATGACCAGAGCACCACCCTGTAGCCCATATCTTTAATCTTCTTCTTTTCCGCTGTGGTAAGCCAGGCTTTGGGCGGACGAAAATATTTTGGGCTTACTCCGGTTACCTGCCTGATAATATTCTCGGTATCCATTATCTCCTTTTCCAGCTCTTCTGTCTTGTAATAAAGAAGAACGTGGTGGCTATAACTGTGGTTGCCTATCTCATGTCCTTCGGCAACAACCCTCCTGGCAACTTCAGGATATTTCTTCACATGTTCGCCGAGCATAAAGAATGTCGCTTTTATGCCTGCCTGCCTTAACGCATCCAGTATCTGCGGCGTCCATATCGGAGATGGACCGTCATCAAAGGTAAGGGCTACCAGTTTTTGCCTGCTCTTTATTCCATAGATAGTCCCCTTCCTGACCAAAACCGCTTCATCAAAAAAAATAGTAAAAGCGGCTATGGAAAGGAGCAAAAAGAGAACTATGACAGCAATGGTTAGCAATCTCCTGATGGTTTTATTCATCTTATTAAAAAAGTTATTATACGCCGACTTATCAGAATCTCAACCAAAATCCATAAGACACGTTTTAGACTATTCATACCTCAATGCCTCAATAGGGTCAAGTTTTGCGGCCTTCTGAGCAGGCCACAACCCAAATACAACTCCTACAACAAGAGAAAAGGCGGTTGCCAACAACACTGAGGATAAGGATACTTTTACATTCCAACCGGCAAAAATAGCTATCAATATAGAAATCCCGCTTCCCAGTAAAATACCGGCTATTCCTCCAAGAAAAGCCATTAAAACAGCCTCAATAAGAAACTGCGCCATAATATCCTTATTGCTTGCCCCTACTGCCTTACGCAGGCCGATTTCGCGGGTACGCTCAGTGACAGAAACCAACATAATATTCATTATTCCTATACCGCCCACCAATAACGATATGGCAGCAATAGCGCCTAACAATAAAGACATAGTCTTGGTTGTGGATTCAAGGGTTTTCCTGATATCCGCCATATTGCGTATCTGAAAAGAATCTTCTTCATCTTTGCTCAGACGATGTTGTTTGATAATAATCCGAGAGACGGCCTTCTGCGCGACATCCAACAGCTCCGGGCTTTTTGCCTCTATAAATATGGCGTCTATATACTGTTTGCCAAAAACCCTGTACATCGCGGTAGTAAGAGGAATAACTACCACATCATCCTGATCGTGGAATGCGCTTGCGCCTTTTTCCGGGAGTATCCCTATTACCTTAAAATTAATCAGGTTTATCTTAATGGTTTCTCCCAGAGGATTGGCATCTCCGAAAAGCTGCTTTACCACAGTAAGACCAAGTACAGCAACCTTTTCTTTGCTCCTGACTTCCTGCTCAGTAAAAAATCTTCCTGCTACCGGCTCTGCCGCGCGCATAGTAACGTAGGCAGAACCAACGCCGTCTACTTCAGTATTCCAGTTTTTGTTCCCGTAAACCAACTGACCGCGGCCAGAGACCATACCGTAAGAACTTTGCACCATATCGGTTAATCTGTTTATTTCCTCTATATCGGAAAAGGTAAAACGGGTAACCGTTCCCGCCTCCAAGGCAATGCCGTGCAGTTTTGATGAACCCGGTCTGACCAGTAAAAGATTAGACCCCAATGATGAAAGTTGCTGATTAATAGATTCCCTTGCCCCATGTCCAACGGCAAGCATAGCAATTACCGCCGCCACGCCAATAAGGATACCCAGCATAGAAAGTAGAGAGCGCATCTTGTGAGAAAGCATGGCAAATACCGCCTGCCGGGCGTAATCAGGGAATTTCTTTTCTCCGGAGATATGTCTGAGCTTGGTTAAAGTTTCATTCACCATGGCATTTTCCAGAGATGCCTGCTCAATTACGCATGCCCCTGCCTGCCTTTCTTCGTCAGAAATAAGTCGGCCATCGCGCATCTGAATTATGCGCTTGGCATGTATGGCTATTTCTTTTTCATGAGTAACAACGATAACGGTTTTTCCTTTTTGATTCAGCCTTTTTAATATCCCGATTATCTCTTCCCGGCTCCTGGAATCCAGATTTCCGGTTGGTTCGTCGGCAAGTATAATCAGCGGGTTATTCACAATGGACCTGGCGATAGCCACGCGCTGCTGCTGGCCTCCGGATAATTCATTGGGCTTATGAAACATCCTTTCCTTCAGGCCGACTTCCTCAAGTTCCTGTCTTGCCTTTTCTTTTAAATGTCTGTTGCCGGCGTAAATTAAAGGTAGCTGCGCATTTTCTAAAGCAGTCATCCTGGGCAAAAGATGAAATTGCTGAAAAACAAAACCTATCAATCTGTTTCTAAGGATTGCTAACTCCTCGTCGGATAATTTGGTGACATCTCTATTGCCCAAGAAATAACTTCCGGAATTAGGCCTGTCCAATAGACCAAGAATATGCATCAGGGTAGATTTTCCTGAGCCAGAAGGGCCCATAACAGCCACAAATTCTCCTGAAGACACTTTTAAGGATACGCCATCCAACGCCTTTACTTCAACCTTGCCCATTTGATAACTTTTATGAACGTCTCTTAATTCTATCATCTAAATTTTATGCGCTCCTATCTCCTGCCGAATGGCGCAAAGGGATTCCTGCCTTTATTATTTTTTGCGGGAAGGGTGTATTTTTTGGTTTTCACCAATACTTTATCAGAGATATCAAGCCCGGAAAGGATTTCTACATTCTTGTCATTGCTAATGCCTATCACAACGTTACGTTTAACCGGCTCTTTGTTAGCCTGCTGAGCAAGCAACACATAAGTTTCCTCTTTTTCTCTGTGTATTGCCTGAATAGGCAAAAGCATAGCCCTTGCCCTGCTTGTTTCTATAAAATCCACCGTCGCGTTCATCCCGGAACGGAAAAACGGCGGAATCTCATCGGTAACGAGGTCAACATTGTAAATGGTAACATTATTTACTGTCACCGATTCGTAATAAATATGCTCAACGTTTGCTTTGATTTTGATATCGGGATAAGCATCAAGGGTGACGGTTGCCTGCTGGTTAAGTTTTATCTTGCCGATATCTGTCTCGTCAACCTGCGCCCGGATAATCAGACGGTCGGATAAGACAATCACCGCATCGCTGGTAGTAACGGTCTGGCCCGGCTGGCTCGTAGCCACAATTACATCTGCGTCTATAGGAGCGATTAGTGCTATGGGTTTATAAACCTGCTCCCAGTATTTTAACTTCTCCGGCCCCTCTCCCCGGGCCGCATCCAAGAGCGCAGCCCTGTCAGTTGAACTCATCCAGGCCACAATCTGTCCTGCTTTTACCCTATCTCCCTCTTGAACCAAAATATCTTCTATGCGTCCATCTACGGGCGGCTTTATCGCCAGACGATTCTTTGGCAACACTGTTCCGGTTGTAGATATAGTCCTTTCAATCTCTCCAAAATATGGAATCATCTCTACCGTTACTTCCTCTGCAGCCTTTCTGGGCTTTATCCTTAATGTTATTACCGCACCTATGAGAATAATTATCATGATAAAGTAAATTTTTCTCTTTTTAGTCATATTCCAACGTCTCTCCTTTCGCCTGAATCCAGTTTGCTTCGGCCAATAAGGCGCCTGTCTGTGCGTTGAGATAACTTATTTTTGCCGACACCAGATTATCTTCAATAATAGTCCAGTTGTCATAGCTAAGCAGACCTATAGAATACTGCGCCTGGGCTATCTTTGAACGTTCTTCGCTGGCAACTAAAACTTTGTATTGCACACGAACATTCTCCAAGGCATCCTGAAGATTGGCATAGGTCTGCTGTAAATTAAGAATGATAACGTCGCGAGCGCTCCTTTCCTTTGCCTTGAGCTGATTTAAAAGCGCCTCTGCCTGCGAAATCTGGGCCGCCCTTAATCCGCCTTCAAATATAGGCAGGGATAAAGTAAGCCCTGCGTTCCACTGCTCATCCGCGGAATTCCAATGTTTGCCCGTTTTATTTACGCCTGCAGAACCAGAAAGCACAGGCAAGAAATTCGCATATGCGGCTTTCAAACTAAAAGCAGCGGAATTCTGCTGGGCGATAATCTGGTGGAGAGAGGGATGTCTATTGGCAATAGCCTCAAAATCCTGCTCTTTTAAGGTATCTTCTTTTACCTGAAAATCTCCCTTTACTGTTATAGGCGCAAATTCCTTTCTGCCCATCTCTTTTATAAGCTTTCGCTGACTAGTAACCAGCCTTCTTTTTGCCTGCGCCAGCTGGTATTCAGCGTTAGCCAAATCAGCCTCTGCGGTTAAAAGCGCGCCTCTATGTTCCAGTCCAGAAGCATAACGCAAGGCAACCAGTTCCAGATTGCCTCTTCTGATATCGCAAATCTGCTGCGTAATATTAACCAACTCCTGAGCATTTAATAAATTTATAAAAGCGGTTCTTAGTCTTAATCTTATCTCCGAAGACGTAAACCGAAAACTCTGTTTTGCCGCTTTAATATCCTCGCCGGCAGCCTTCAGTTTGTCAATGGTCTTTATTCCGTCAAAAACCAACTGTGAACCGCTTATACCGTAACTATAGGTATCGGAAGAAACGCCTCCGGAGTTCTTTACGGTGGAAGCGCTTATGTCTGCGGTAATCTGCGGATATAGTGCGCTGGCGGTAATCTTTTTAACCGCCTCGGATTGCTTAATGCTCTCTTCTGCCGCAATCAAATCCGGGTGATTCTTTGCGGCTTCTTTGACACACTCCTGCCAGCTAATAGCCTCATCTGCCCTTGAACACAGAGGCAGAGAAGAAATAAAAAATATAAAAAATGCAATCGCTCCGCGAGCTCTCCGCATACTATTTTTTCTTCTTGGGTATCTTTTTTTCCAGACTTGATATCACCCGCGCCGCCTTTTCCAAAAACCTGCTGAAATCTTCAGCCGGGATAAGGATAATCGCCTTTTTTTCCAGTTTGCCGAAAACCATAAGCTGGTCTCCGGATTTTATCTCCAGTGATTTCCGCAATTCTGCCGGGATAACCAGCTGTCCGCGTCCGCCCACCGTTACCGCGCCGTATGCCTTGCTTCTAAAAAATGGCTGCATAGCAAACCTCCTTATCGCTCCCTGCCCCGTCCCTATTTCCCAATACATCGGGTATATGTATTAGGATAGATGAAAATGATGAAAAGTATGAATAGTATGATATATTAAATTAATTAAACTGTCAAGTTTTATTTGCCTGCTTATCGGGTAACAGAAATTCTTCCCGGCTATCGCTGAACTGCAAAAGATTAAAAAAGAATTATTTTTAAGGAGTTTTGTATTGAAAAGAAGTTTTTTGAGGATGTTAAGTCTCACCCGCCAGCAAGACTCAAAATTTTACTCCCCAGACCATTAAAGTCAACCATATCCAAGAAAGGAATATTTGCTTGGAAGCTCGCTTAAAATATAACCCCGCACCCTCATTGAAGAGTGCGGGGTTATATTTTTTACGCTAATTAAATAACGTTCCTTATTTCTTTTTCAGTTTCTCCACGAAATCGTTTACTGCTTTTCCAGCGATATCCTTGCAACCGAGGCCAAATGCCAACGCCAATCCCAACCCAATGGAACCCAAGATAATACCTATAGTAAGCTCGGTAATACGGATGCCTATTTTCAGCTGTTCCAAAGCCACCAAAATTACAAAAACAGTCACAATGACCTCTACAGTTTTGCTGATAAGTTTAACCTGCGGTATATCCGCATTGTTGGCGGCGGTCTGGACAATATTTCTAAGGAACACCGCTACAAACATACCCAAGATAAGAATAAAAACCGCGGAGATTACATTCGGTACGTATAACACTACCTTGCTGAGCAGATCCGCCGCTATGGTAAGGCCGGCAGCGTTAATAGCGACCATAAAGGTAACCAGAAGACCAATCCAGTAAAATATCACGCCTACTAGCTCAGAAAGAGAGTAGGTTATTCCGCCTTTTTCCAGAATAATGTTCAATGTAATCCATGCGGAAAATTTATCAATATTTATAGCGCGCAATCCTTTAATCACCAGCGCCTTGATGCCTTTGGAGATAAGCCAACCTATCAGGAGTATAACAAGTACCCCAAACACCATTGCGCAGAATGTTCCCACTTGAGATAGAATAGTTCGCGCTGGTTCCAACAAAACTAATTGCCAACTACTCATCCTCCACCTCCTTTTAGTTTAACCTATATGTTTTAACCTTATCATACTTATAAAGTTATGTCAAGAAAATTTTAGCGACATTCCGTCGTAAGCGGCAATTACTTCGATTCCTAATTCTTGGGATAACTTTTCTGCCAGAAGCGATGGCTTGGCTTTAAGCATTGTCATGCCAAAATGGGTTAATATTGCCTGTTTAGGTCTGGTCTCTTTTATAATACGCTTTGCATCAACAAGCGCAAGGTGGTCTATCTCCGGACGCGACTCAAGAAAAACCACGCAGACAATCAGGATATCCGCGCGGTAAAAATCCGATAATTCCCTGAAATACCTGGTGTCAGTCAGCAAAGAAACGCTTCTGTTTTTTATCGCAAACTTTATCCCGTATGTCTCCGCTGGATGAATATGCCGCATAGAGGTAGTAAACTTAAAGTTAGCCACGCTATATTCAGTATGGGCTTTCAAAATTTCTATTTTCTCGGGAAAATTTGCGGCATAACCTAAAATAACCCCGTGTGTATCCAAGGCCTCGGAAGGACAGAAGAGCGTCCCTTTCTTCTTAAATCCGCCTTCAGTCATCGCCTCAATCATCACGTTGACATCTGAACTGTGGTCAAGATGTTGATGGGTAAGGATAATGCCGTCTAATTTTGCCGGGTCAAGCCTTGGCCTGCTATTAGCCACCCGCACAATGCTGCCTGGGCCGGGATCAATAATAATATTTGTTCCGGCGCAAGATACCCATATTCCTCCGGAAGCGCGCAATTGTTTAATCATCACAAAACGCGCGCCTGCTGTGCCGAGAAATTTTATAAAATCCGTCTCTTCCTTCTTTATTCTTTTAACCATAATTTGCGCAACTCTCTATTTATCTGCTCTATCTGGGTAAAATTAAGCTCGGGTTTTATCGCTTCCTGCGCATCTTGTCTCCTCTTTTCCTCTTGTCTACCTACGAATTCCTCTATGCTTATAAAACGGCTACCCAACGCCTTTACCGCAAACTGCAGCTGACGGTCATTAGAGACAACAATGAGATTATGACGGTTGCCCAAGCTTTCCACTATCTGCTTTATCTTTTCATCAGCGGTTATCCTGCGTGAAAAAATAATTTCAAGGTTTTTTGCCTCCGGGATAGAGTATCCCCTGATAGGGTATCCGTCAAAGACAATCGCAACCTTGTTCTGGGAACTGCCGGTTAATCTTTTGGAGATTATAAAAGACGCCAGAAAAGAGTAGGGCTGGATATTCTTCCTGTTTCCCGGGCAGCTAATAAGTGCGTGGTTGGCGATGTTGTATCCGTCGATTATGTACTGTAAAGACATAAACAAGACCTCCGATTATACCGCAGGCCAAGATAAAGGAAAAATTAATCAACGCCATAGCAGCCGCTATATTCTTGCTTAAACCCACATAGCCAAAAAGATGGACAGTAAGACTTTCCCTTACCCCAAGTCCCCCTATGGAAATAGGAATAAGCGTAATAGCGCAGATTATAGGTATAAATATCAGGAAATAAATAAAATTTATTTTTTGCCCGAGAGCCAGACATATTAAATAAAGCGTCAGCGGACCGATACTCTGAATTAACAAAGAAAGCGCCACGTTTTGCGCCAATACCTTTTTACGGTCGCGAAAGATATAGACCTCCTGATGCATTCTCCGAATAGCGTTTCTTATCCTGCCAGCGCTTGGAGAATGCAATAGCTTATTTATCTTTGTATATACCCTGCGGTTAAAGATAACCAATAAAACCGTCGCTAATAATAAGCTGATTATCATTACAGAAAAAAGAATAAAACTGTTATCCCGCACATATCTCCAGCCCAAAAATACAGAGATTAATACCAAGATTACCAAACCCACATAACCGCTGAGTCTGTCCACAAATACGGTAGCGACAACTTCCTCTGGCCTCTTGGTATGCAGGGAAAGGTCTATGCTGCGGGTAAGGTCTCCTCCTATCGTAGATGGAAGGATAAGACTAAAAAACATCCCTCCGGCATAAGAGATAATTACCCTCTTTAAAGGAAGATGAATCCTAGTAGCTTTAAGGAGCATCTCCCAACGCAATAACCCCAATATGTTGATAAAAAAATAAATGCAGAAGCCAACGAATAAAAGCGCCTTGTCGGCGCGATGTATACCCGCAACAAGCTCATTCAGATTTATCTCTTTGCTTTTAAAAAGAATAAATAAAAGCAAAACGCTAAAGGCAATGCGCAAGAGACTAAAAAGTATTTTTTTAATCCTGGCCATCTATATTAAGATTTTTCCCGGTCAATCTGCGATATGCCTCTAGGTATTTTTGCGAAGTTTTTTTGATAATCTCCGCGGGCAAGGCTGGCGCAGGAGGGGTTTTATCCCACCCTAATTCTTCCAGATAATCCCTGACAAACTGCTTGTCAAAACTAGGCTGCGCTTTCCCCGGAGCATAATGGTCAGCTGGCCAGAATCGCGATGAATCCGGAGTAAGGACTTCGTCTATAAGGATAACTTCACCGTTATATACGCCAAATTCAAACTTGGTATCAGCGATAATTATGCCGCGCTTTGCGGCGTATTCGCTTGCCCTCATATAAATCTCTATGCTAAGTTTTCTTATTTTATCCGAGGTTTCCTTTCCCACAAGCATCTCTACATATTTTTGGTCCACATTTACGTCATGAGCTTTATCTTCTTTTGTAGAAGGCGTAAATAGCGCTGTCGGAAGTTTTTCTGATTCGCGCAAACCCGCGGGCAAATTTATCCCGCATATGGACTGTTTCTCCTTATACTCTTTCCAGCCAGAACCCGCAAGATAACCTCTTACCACGCACTCAACTGGCAGTGGCTTAGTCTTTAAAACCAGCATAGAACGGCCATCGAGCTCTTTTTTATATCTTCTTCTTATTTTTGCGGGATATTCCCTGACATCGGCGGTTATAAAATGATTCTTCACTACGCCTTTAAGAAAACCAAACCAAAAACAGGATAACTGGGTAAGCACCTTGCCTTTATAAGGGATACCGGAAGGCAAAACCACATCAAAACATGATATCCGGTCGCAGGAAATAATCAAGAGCTCATTGCCAAGGTCATAGAGATCTCTGACTTTGCCTCGGCGAAATAAAACCAAATCTTTAAAATTACTGGTAAGGAGAATTTTTTCACTCATAGGATTTAAGCCGGCTTGCCAAATTTTCATACTCCTCCCATAACTCTGCCGGAAGGTCTTTCTTGAATTGCTTAAAGAATTTTTTTATCTCCTTTAGTTCTCCAGCCCATTCTTCTTCTCTGACCTCCAGAAGCTTATCCATCGTTCCCTTGGGTAATTCTAAGCCGGTCATGTCTATATCTTGTGGCCGCGGTACATAACCAATGGGCGTCTTGACTGCGTCAACCTTATTATTGCAACGGTCAATTATCCACTCTAATACCCGGAGATTCTCTTTAAAACCCGGCCATAAGAAATTGCCCTTCTCATCGCTCCTGAACCAATTAACATGAAAAATCCTCGGTGGTTTCTGCATATGTCTGCCTATATTTAACCAATGCCGGAAATAGTCACCCATGTTATAGCCGCAGAAGGGCAGCATTGCCATAGGGTCGCGCCTGACTTCGCCAAGTTTACCGACTTGCGCGGCAGTGCGCTCCGAAGCCATAGTAGCGCCCGCAAAAACACCGTGTTGCCAATTAAAGGTCTCATATACCAGTGGCAATAAATGCTGGCGTCTGCCTCCGAACACTATTGCCGATATAGGCACGCCGTGATGCTGTTCTAGTCTAAAAGAAGCGGAAGGGCAATTTGCGATAGGGGTGGTAAATCTGCTATTAGGATGCGCTCCCAGTATAGGCCTGCCATGGGCATCCAGTCTGCCCGGCTTCCACGGACGACCTTGCCAATCTATACCTTCAGAAGGAACCTCTCCATCAGCCCCTTCCCACCAAACTGTCCCATCAGGTTTAAACAGCACATTGGTATAAATAGTGTCTTTTTTAATGGTTTCTACCATATTGGGGTTTGTCTGGGAATTGGTACCTGGAGCTACTCCGAAGAATCCTGTTTCTGGATTAATTGCCCAGAGAGAACCATCTGTATCCACCCGCATCCAAGCAATATCGTCTCCTACTGTCCAGATGCGGTAACCTTTCTTCTTCAAGCCGTCAGGCGGCACCAGCATAGCCAGATTAGTCTTACCGCAGGCGCTGGGAAAGGCGGCGGCAATATAGTCTATACGGCCATTAGGCGACTCTATCCCCATAATCAACATATGCTCTGCCAACCATTGTTCTTTTCTGGCGATATAGATGGCAATGCGTAAAGACAAGCATTTTTTGCCTAAAAGCACGTTTCCGCCATAACCGGAACCCACGCTCCAGATAGTATTATCTTCCGGAAAATGCAATATCAGACGTTTATTGATATCCAACTGCGCCTTGGAGTGCAGGCAATGCGTAAATTTGTCTTCTTTCTCCAGTTGTCTTAAAACTGCCTCTCCCACCCTGGTCATAATCATCATATTTAAAACTACATAGCGCGAATCAGTAAGCTCCACTCCAATCTTGCTGAAAGGTGAACCCACAGGACCCATAGAAAAAGGAATAACATACATCGTCCTGCCAACCATAGCTCCTTTGAATATCGCCCTTGCTTTCCTGTAAGCAGTGCGCGGCGACATCCAGTTATTGGTTGGTCCGGCGTCACGCCTTCTACGCGTACAGATAAAAGTCAGGTGTTCTGTGCGCGCCACATCATCAATGGCTGTGCGATGCAGAAAACAATTGGGAAGTTTCTCTTGATTCAATTGAATAAGCTCTCCCGAAGAAATGGCTTCTTTCTGCAGAATTAACTTCTGTTCCTGACTGCCGTCAACCCAGACGATATCATCCGGCTGGCATAGCGCCGCCATCTTATTCACCCATTCTTTTAATTTCTTGTCATGAGTAGGAAATCGCGTCATTATTTACCTCTCCTTTGCAAGCAGGTATTTATAGGCAGAATCCG
>JAMWCI010000033.1 GCA_023818655.1 Candidatus Omnitrophota bacterium | reverse complement strand
CTCTTGCCACCTCACCAGCCACGCCTGAAGGAGCTGAGTATTGGGATAAGCTTTATAAAAAGGCAGCAGAGCTTTTTGGCACAGAGAATGTTACTATCCCTACACTAACCCGGCCCTGGATAGTTCCCGATGAGGTTATCATCAGCGAAACCCCTAGCTCAGCCTATATCCATAAGGCAACCTTAAAAGTAATGCTGGAACAGGATTACCTAAAGAACAATGCCGTATATAACTTTAAAGATGAAAGGCTAAAGCAGCTTAACGGATACTCAAGTCAAATTATCCGGGAGCTGATTATTCCAAAATTAAACCAACAGATAAACACCTCAAAGAAATACGCCAGTCTAAGGCAGGTCTATTATTCTTTAATTCTATCTCAATGGTTTAAGGCACGCTTTGCTTATAAGCAGAATCCATATTCTTATCTTATCGAGTCAAGGAGCCTAAGCGGACTTACATCAGATATCCCGTATTCCAAGAATACTTACTTTAAGGCTTATCAGCAGTCCTTTAAGAACGGCGAATACAATTATAAGGCTCCCGTTTATACGCCTTTTGGCCAGAGTATCAGAAGTTATTTTTCAGGAGGTGCAGATCTTAACTTGGGCAATGTCATCCCAGCGCAATTCGGCGGTATAGCTGGCACAAATGCTAACGGAACACAAATGTGCGTTATCGCTTCAAGTAGAAATGAATCTGCCTTAAAGAGCAATCCCTATTTATTAGCTGCAGAAGGAAAGATATCCTTGGGTGAGCTTGTTGTAAGGATAACAGGCAACACTTTATCTGGTGAAGAGATTCAAAGGCGAGTCCAAGGCATAGAAGATGCGCACCAGATTGAATTGGATAACGAGCATCGCCTTGGCCAAAGGAATACAGATGGCACTTATCAAAAAGATAAAGAAAAGCCCTATTCTCTCGCTGGGATACGTGAAAAGGCAGAAATTCTGAATGAAGCCGGATTTGACCAAGACCAGAGAAGAAGTCTCATGGAATATGGAATAGTAGGAAAAAAGAAGGAAGGAGTTCCTGGTTATTTTAGCCGATTTAAGGAAGCTGCGCTAAATTTTCTAAACCCAAAGAAACCAGAAGATATAACCAAAGTAACAACCATCATTAAAGAACTAAATCAGCAGAAGAACGGAATCGAATGGCCCGATTCGTATCTCAGGTTTATCGCAGAGCATGGAGATTATTTAATCGCAGCTACTCCAGAAGATACAGTAAGGTGGGATTACGCTTGGGTGGATCATCCTGATAAATATGGCATCAGAAAAGTATTAGCTTTATTAGGCAAGTTGAAACTTCTAGGCCACGGTACCATAGGATTGAAAACTTTACAAAAGGAAGAGGATTATTTCGACACACCAGTAAATTTTAGAGCTACTTCAGAGCACAGGGCTTATTTAAGCAGCTCAGATTTTATTGGAGCAGTTTCTTTGCTTAATATAATTCTAACCGGAGAGATCCGGAATGCTTCTGTTCAGCAATTTGTGGATGTATATCAAGGAGACGATAAACTCTATTACCCTAATTTCTACGGCCCTTTCTTCGTGATCCTAAAGCCCGGGGCGGAAAAATTGAAAAGATTTTCCGGTCTGGATGCGAAGGAGAGATTTGGGGATATCAGTGCTGAATTACATTATCTATACCTAGTGCCGAGGGATGAGGATAAAGAGTTTCTTGTAAGGGCAATTGGAAGAGCTGTTAAAGAAGGCCTTATCACGCAAGAAAGAGCACAAGAGGCAATAGTAAAATTAAAGACAGTTACGGAATTCTTAGAAGAGAGAATCAGGGGGCATTCTGGTTCTGGTAGGAAGGGAGTTGATTTAGGAACTCGTTGGTATCGTGGTATACAGGAGTATTTAAGAAGAAATATCTCGGGACAAATTGTTGCCTATTACCCAGGTGCGGGAGGAGATTTTGATCACGCGATATCAGCAACAAATGCCGATATTTTTATATTTGTCGATAAATATGTAAAAATGCTCCCTGTTAGATTACCAATGGAAATTGTAGCACACGGTGGCAAGATAGAAAGCATAAAGAGAAAAGGCAAAGAATATACCTTAATTTTTGATATGTGGGGCAGAAGAAGGACTCTCTATTATTATGTAAAAACCGATGTTTCTGATGAAACGCAATTACCTTCTAAAGCTAAAGCCGGATACCATATTTTTATGAGCCGGAGAGCAGTTGCAACCGGATGGGTTGATAATCCAGAAGGCATATTCAGAACTGGATTAAAATATTTGAAACCATCGGGGTTTCTTTTGTTTGATTTTCATTTAACAAGATTGGATAATTATCGTGAGGAAATTGCTAAATTTGGGAGATTACAGTTTTTGGGTAGCCGCATAGAATCTTCTCATCAAAACTTTTGCTATTTCGCGCAATTAATAAAAGACGGTGATTATCCAGTATCGCAAAATAATTCTATGCCGATAAACCCCTCTAGCTCTCCCTCTAATCTACAGCAAAATGATTCAGAAACGTTCGGAGGAATCGATTTTCGTTCTTTACCAATAGTTACTAAGGCAACAAGTAATTTAAGCGCGACCATGGAGTATGGGAATCCGGATAAATTTGCCAGTATTAATCTTGATGAGGAATGGGGTGAGATAGATAGACTGGTTTCTTCGGGTATTACTCCATCAGCCGAAAGAATTAAAAGCTATCTACAGGCCTCGTTCGCTAAAGGAGATACAGAGAAAGATATAGATAGAGTAAGCAATTGTATCTCAGATATCTTGCGTCAAGAAGAAGAAAAATGCTGTTATACTGATTCAATATTAAAAGATATTTTGGTCGTGCTTGAAGCAAGCAGGTCAAGCGTAGGGTTAAGGCAGATATTCTTAGGCGAGGTTAACTAAGCTAGTCTATAATCCGGAGAGAGTCTCGGAGGATGCAGTTTATCCTTCGGGACTTTACTTTTAGCTCTCCTTGGATTTCCGATTGTTGCCTTTTCCCCAGCCAGCTTTCCATCTATCCACGGCACCGGTTACGATCTCGCTGATGCGTTCTTGAGTCGTGTCTTCCTTGAGGATCTCAACAAGCTCTTCTTTGTTGAGCACCCGGAAATTTTTTACACCTTTAGCTTTTGCCTGCAGCATGAGCTCATTACGCGATGGTCCTTGATTAGAGCTTGCTTTGGGTTTTTCCGGAGCCTTCCCCGGGGCATTTGGATCCTGAGCTTTGGGTTTCTTCTTGCCGTAATATTTGGTATGAAGTTTATCCAGAAGCTCTTTTTGTTGCTTCTTTTGTTTTACGGTCATCTGGTCGTCACCTCCTCTCAAGATTTTTGATACCCCAACCCTATAACAAAACCCCTACAAGTCAAGAGGAATCAATGAAAAAAAGAAGAAGAGTGTGGCACTGAACAAAAGGCTTGACATGGCCTACAGCTATGTTACACTTGTAACAGTTAAGTTACAATACTGCCTACCGGTAGACAGGGAGACGAGATGAAATTTAACAATTCATTATTAGGCATATTAAATTCAGCGACAAAATTAAAGATAGTTAAATTCCTATTGACTCATGAAGCTTCAATGAGCGAGAGGGAAATAGCCTCTATCTTAAAAGTATCTCATATGAGTATCAATAGGACTATGCGCGAGCTATCCGAAGTGAATTTTGTTAACTTTGTTACTGTTGGCAAAGCCCATTTATGGAAAGTCAACCGCAAAAGCTATGCCTTTAAAGTCCTATCCGAGTTTATTAAGGGTGTTTTTGGCATAAAGGATCCTTTGGATGATCTAAAGAGGCTGATTTTGTCCAACATGCCTAAGAACTTAGTTAGGCGAGTAGTGTTATTCGGTTCTGTTGCTAAGGGAGAAGAGAAAACAGACAGCGATATTGATGTTTTCTTTTTGGTTAAAGATGCCAAGACCAAAGAGAAGCTTGAGCCAGTCTTGGAGAAATTATCCAATGCTTGTCTTGAGACTTACGGCAACAGATTATCTCCGTATATCTTAACTGAGCAAGAAGCTAAGAAAAAAGCAAGACAGAAATTCCTTTCCGAAATAAATAAAGGTATAGAGGTATTTCATTCTTAAGAGAGGATAGAAGATGACGCCAAAATTTAAAACCCGAGATGTTGAAAAGAGTTTATACACAAATTACCTAAAACGAGCAGAGGAATGTTTTCATGCAGCAAAGACCTCTTTTGCAACTGAGGAATGGAATTCGGCTACTATAAGCGCAATACACGCGGTAATCGCGGCCTCTGATGCAATGTGCATATATTTCCTAGGTAAGCGCAACGCCAGTGAGAGCCATAATGAGGCAGCGACCCTTTTTAAGAGCATAAAGCCCGATGACAAGGAAATAAACACCAATGCCAACAGGATCGCCAGGGTGATCAGCGTAAAAGGCATGGCGGAGTATGAAGAGGGGCTGGTTTTCAGGGCAGGGGCCGAAAAGGCTTTAAAGGACTGCGAAAGGTTCCTGGAATACGTTAAGGAAAAATTGCCCAAATAAAAAGGCAAAATTTATCAATTCCTTTGATTTCCAGGCAGAACCGCGTATAATTAAAAAGGTATCGTAGCCACTAGTGTAAAAGTTCTCTCTTTTATCCAGTTGGGGCTACCACTTGGAACGGTTACCCCCCCAACGATTAACCATTTTACTTGGCAGACTTCACGTTGTTAAGAGGATTTTTTGTCTTATCTTGACTGCGTCTTTTTGACGTCTTCAGCTTCTTCCAAAAAAGGCAGAATTTGTCTGTGTCCAAAATCTTGCGATATAGGAAAGGGGAAAAAGGGGTAAATCAGTCTAATTAGCGCTTTTTTCTTTTCTGTCCAGATAATCTAATAAATCATAACGCAGTTTAGGATCCGATATGCCTGATATGGTGGCAATTATATTATCCCTGGCTCTTAAATCTTCTACTGTGGCATCATTGCCTAATTTTAAGGCGTCAATTTTCCTCGCGATACTTGCATAATCATTTGACTGTTCATATTGTACGTTATCTTCTACGATAGAAAGAGGTTTTGTTTCGAATTCTTGCGACAGGGCGTTGTTTTTGAAAGATTCTTCTATTTTCTCCTCCAGTATTTTATTTAATCGTTCCTGTTCTTCACCCGAACATTGAGCAATCTTATTGTATATCCAACTCATTTTCTCTGTGTCTAAAGGAGCGTTTAGATTATAAATCTCCATTTCTATCTCTGCAACATCCGGGCGAGTATTATTAATATCGCCCTGTTCAATTTCCGACAGCTGGAATTGAACCGATTCTTCTGCGAGCAGATAATTTGGAGAAAATACAAGAAGGCATATCGTTATTAAGAGCGATATGCCTTCTTGAATGACAATATTTTGGATTTTTCTCTTAATCATAGTCTTTTTGCATTATTATTTTCTCTCATCTACAACAGTGTAGTTACCAAGGGAATTAACATAAGTAGTAACTGGCCCTTTTAAAATTAGCGTAGGAGAAACTCTCCATAAACCATTCTTTATTTCCCTACTGGCTACTCTTCCAGAGGCATCTCGACTTTCTTCATAAGTGAGAGTGCCATCAAAGGTTGGGGTGATGAGTCTGCCACCTTTAATTACCCCCTGAGAGTTGTCTATATTCTTGTAGAAGGTAATATCACCGTCAAAAACCCCGCCGTCAGTCATTCTTTCTCTTCCAATTTTTCTTTCCTTGATTCCCATTCTTCCAGATGCATCTTTAACCTCTTCATACTTGAGAAGGCCGTCAAAAGTAGAGCTCATAAACCTGCCGCTTTTATATACGTGCTGCGATTTGTCAGGACTAGTATAAATCGCAGCCTCTCCACTAAAAACACCGCCATTTTCATTTACCCATATTCCCCGACGAGTTTCTTTGTCAGGATAACTGCATACTGTACCATGGAAGTCAGTAGTGGCTACTGGCTTGCAGTTCTGACCTATTATTGAACCTCCTATGCTGCCCATCATACCAGAAAGAACATTTTCCAGTAGCGTTCTGTCGTTAGAGTTATTGTCCGCGTATGCCAAACTTGCTCCAAAAAATGAGAGTAATAATAATGTAATAATTAACAAGCAGAATCTTGTTTCTTTCATTTTTCCTCCTTTTATACGCCGACCCGTTCTTTTGCTCTGCTTTGCATTTATTTCACAATATGTTTTGTTCACATCACTCCCTTAAAGAATTATTTTAAAAACTTTTTCTAAACCGAATAATAAATAATCCCTCTTTAAGTTACAGGGATAAAATATTTTTTCACTTCTAATTGTAACTATAACATAACAGGAGAAAGAAAACAAGATTAGGGTTTTTAATTTTGAAAGCGGTTTCAGAATAGTTAATCTTGACCGGGGTTATGCGCTATTAATTATGCTTTTAGCAGAAAAAAGAGAAGTAGTAAGTTACTTAAAAAATTACCATAAGGTTGCCTAAAGAGAATGGTTGTAAGTGGAACGAGTCCGCAAGCAATCAGGCTTTATCAAAGCAAAATCAGCCGCTGTTAGAGCTCCGCGCGCATCCAAAATAACCACAACATCCTGCCGATTCGTCTGCCTCGCTGTTTCTTAAAATTTCGTTGACGACTTGAATTGTTATAGTAATCTATCGCTGAAAAATCAAGGCTATAAAGAAAGACATCTATGGGTGCGTGGTTTTTTATCCTGAATTGTAAGATAAAATTTTCTTGCTTTTTGGATAATTTATGTAATAATACAACCATTGGGAGAAGCTATGCGCAAGGATTTGGGTTTGTTAAAAATATCTAACCTGGTATTAAAATTGCTGGCTGGATTTTTTTATTGCTGGTAGGTTTAAGAGGATTGTCGTCTGGATGACATCGCGTTAGATGGGCGTGTTTATTTATTAGTGGTAGATAATCTTGATTATCTGATAGTTAATAAGATGTTTGATGCGTTTAGCGGGATTATTTCAGGAAATATAATAAGAGTAAAAAATAAAGTCAACAAATAACAAGTAAGAAGAAAGGGGAAAGTATGATGTTTGCTGCCAGA
The DNA here is from genome assembly GCA_023818655.1 of Candidatus Omnitrophota bacterium. Lineage (GTDB taxonomy): Bacteria > Omnitrophota > Gorgyraeia > Gygaellales > Profunditerraquicolaceae > JAMWCI01. The sequence continues at coordinate 7,336 of JAMWCI010000033.1, read as the reverse complement.
TATACCGCTAAATATACGATAATATTTGTGTTCTGCGTTGGACTTATTACGGGTTGCGATAAGATTGAAAAGCCTTTTTCCAAAAGGAATACTACAAAGAATATCCAGCAGGTTCAGGTAACCCCCGCAGTTAAAGGCATGGTCATAGCAAAAGTAAACAACATACCCATTACCTTGGAGGAGCTCAATAAAGAAGTGGATATCTTCAACGCCAGTCTTGACCTAAGAGAAGACCTTACACCTGAGCAGAAAAAAGAAGCCAAGATAGATACCCGCGAGAAAAAAATAAACTATCTGAAGAATTACCTCGTGCGCCAGATGGTATTTTACCAGCTGGCGCTGGATAAAGGGCTGGATAAGAAAGAGACCATCCAGGAGATTCTGAATAGGTATAAGATAGCCATTCTTGCCTCGGAGATGCAGGCGGAGATTATTAAAAACATTGAGGTCGGTTCTGCAGAAGTGGAAGAGGCATACAAGAACAATAAAGACCTGTTTAAGGAGCCGGAATCGCGCAAAGTGCGGGAGATAGTCACAAAAACAGAGGATGAGGCAAAGCAGATACTGGTTTCATTGATGCAGGGAGCAGATTTTGCTGTAGTTGCGCGAGAGCGTTCTGTCGCCGAATCTGCCAAAAACGGAGGAGATTTGGGATTTATCAAGAGGGGGCAGAGGGGAGAAAAATATCGTATATTTGACGATGTGGCATTTTCTCCAGCGCTCCAAGAAGGTTCTTTAAGCGGCGTATTTAAAAGCCCGGATGGGTTTTATGTCGTAAAGATAGAAGGAATAAAAGGAGGAAAACAGGTTAGTTTATCAGAGGCATGGGATACTCTCAAAAGTCTGCTTTTGGCCAGCAAACAACAGCAAGAGTTGAACAAGGCTTATTCGGATTTGTCGCGCAATACGAAGATAGAAATTTACGAGGGAGAGATTAAATAAAATCACTATGTCAAGACAGCGGATTATTTTGTTAATCACCGGTTTCGTATTAGCTAGTATCGCCGTAGTAATGGCCAACATCTATCTTTCAAGACAAAGAGAAGCTATACGCGCGGAAGAGAAAGCAAGGGTTGACCAATTTCTTTCCAGCCAAACCACAGTCTTGGTGGCAAAGAAGAATTTGCCAGAGGGTTTTCTTATTGATGCCGATAGCGTAGAACCAAAGATTGTGCCGAATCAATTTGTGCAGCCGCAGGCAGCCACTTCTATTGACAGGATTGCCGGGATGATGGTAGTGGCGCCTATAACCACCGGTGAGCAGATTACCCTCACTAAACTTACCCAGAAAAAAGAGAAGTATGGACTTTCGGCAATGACCCCTCCGGGCAAAAGGGCAATTACTGTTAACGTTGACAATATAGCCTCATTGTTCGGCATGATTAAGCCCGGTGATTATGTTGATGTTATTGCAAATCTCATCATACCCATACAGTCTCCCGACGGAAAACAGACAAATCAACCTACCGTGGTACCTTTATTTCAAAACGTTTTGGTATTGGCAGTCGGGAAGAATATAGGAGGCAGCGCAGAAGCCTCCTCTAGATACACCGCGCCAGAGGAATCGCCGCTTATTACTCTTGCCCTTACTCCGCATGAAGCAAATTTGATTGCCTTTGTGCAGGAGCAGGGTAAGATTCGTTTGGTGTTGCGTTCGCATGCAGACGCTGAGATACAACAACAACAAATAGCCAGTTGGGAAACCCTCTTTCAGTATATAACGCCTAAAGGCTCAACTGACGGGCAGACCACTAGTATTGATTATGTGGAGATTTATCGCGGGTTGAATAAGGAGCGCGTTCCCCTGACGCAATAGGGGGGCATAGATAATAATATGAAAAAATCCCTACTCACCGGAGTCTTAATTACGTTAACATTGCTGCTGATAGTAATACCGTTTCCTTATGCCGAACAAGAAGAGCGGGATATATCAGAAATAAAAGAAATAAAATTAATCCTTTCAGAGCCCAAGATTATCTCCGTAAAGTCCCCCACCAGGATAGTAATTAATAACCCCAATATAGTAGATGTCTCCAGTGTTTCGCGCGATTCCGTAACCCTTGTTCCAAAGGCAAACGGTTTAACCCAATTAATTATCTGGGATGACGTGGGAGAGCATCCCTATAAAATAAAAGTTTTACCGATAGACCTGGAGGCGATTAAGAGGCGCATTGATGATTTGTTAAGCGTATCGAACGTGCCGGATGTGTATAGCAAAATACAGGAAGAAGAAGGCAAGGTTTTTCTTTTAGGGTCCGTCAAGATGGCCGCGGATAAAGAGAGGATTAGGGTCGCTCTGGGGGATTTGACAAAATTCACCACTGATCTGATTGTCCTAAAAGAAGAAGAGGCGTCGGTAGATATAGATGTCAATGTCTTTGAGATAAGTAAAGGCGCGCAAGAGACAATGGGGTTTTTATATCCGACCTCTATAAGCTTAATCGATGTGTCAGGACCAATAGGGACGCCAACCACAGGTTTACCGAGCGTTTTTTATGTGTCTAATTTTACCCGCAGCGCCTTTAACTTTACCTGGAGTTTTCTGGAAAAGGAAGGGAAGTTGCGCGTCCTTTCGCGGCCAAGGTTAACCTGTCAAAGTGGCAAAGAAGCGGATTTAATGGTGGGCGGACAAAAACCGACATTTTCCACATCAGTTACAAGCAGTGGAGGGATATCTACGTCTATAGAATACAAAGATTTTGGAGTAAAGTTGAAGATAAAACCAGTAGTCACTGCCGACAAAAGGATACAAATAAATCTTACTGTGGATGTGACTGAGATTTCTGGGAACGAGGTTACTATCGGCGGGGTCAATACCACTGCCTTGGCTTATCCGACTACTGTCCGTCGGGCAACCACCCAGGTCTTTCTCAATAACGGTCAGACAATGGCTATTGGTGGTTTGATTGCCCAGAAAAAAGAGGAGGATATCCAAAGAGTGCCTTGGGTTTCAAAGTTGCCTCTTATAGGAACGCTTTTTAGGCATAAAGATACCAAGACTGGCGGTGGTGTAAACACTAAAGGCGATACCGAGTTATTTATTACCCTTACCCCTACCATTGTCTCTCCAGAGCTTGCAGTGGAGAAAAAAGAGGAGAAAAAAGAGGAGAAGATGGAGAAGAGGGAAAAAGGGGTTTCCCTCACAGAAGGAGAGCCGCCGATAAAATCCGCTTCATCTTATACCAAGACAATTCTTCCGCGTCGTCCGTCACCACAGGAAGATATTCCTGCTCCTTTGCATAACTATCAGGTGATTGTGCAGAGAAGGATTATGGATAAGGTGAAATATCCATTACAGGCGAAGGCATCGGGTTTTCAGGGCAGGGTGACGATAAGTCTTCATCTTTCTTACAAGGGAGATTTACTGGAGGCAAAGATAAAAGAAAGTTCAGGATATCAGGTCTTGGATAAAAGTGCGCTTAACGCAGCGCGTAGCGTTGTAAATTACCCACCTTTCCCGCCTTCTATCAACAAAGATAAGGTTTGGATAGATGTGCCCATTGATTACCAGTTAAACTAACAATAATGGCTAATACGGTTATATTGTTCAGCACTAAAGGCGGCGTAGGCAAGAGTATTATCGCCACTAATCTGGCTGTGGTTTTGGGAAAAGAGTTTGGTCAGAAGACGCTTTTAGTGGATATGGATTTGCATGTGGTAGGCGATATAGCCAGGATGCTTGACCTTAAACCGCAAAAAACTTTGGTAGATTTGATTAATCTGCTGAAAAGCGGACCCATACAGGATATTTTTTCAACGGAGGTGGTAACCGGAGGTCATCTGGTCGGGATAGATTTCTTGCCAGGGGTTTTATTACCTCAGCAGGCACCGCATCTGGTTGCAGAAACAATACCCAAGGCATTTGAGATATTGGATAAGGCGTATGATTTTGTTATCGTTGATGCCGGAGAGACTTTTAGCGATACATTCGTTGCCTGTTTAAATCAGGCAAATCTTATCCTGATGGTGGTTACCCCGGATATCCATTCGGTGTATCAGAATAAATGGGCGCTGGATATCCTGCAGTTTCTGCAATTTCCGCTTTCTATGCTTAAAATTGTTCTGAACCGCGCTGACTCCGCTTCCAGTATCAGTTGGAAAGAGATAAGCACAGCCTTCCCGGTGGATATTATCTGCAGGATTCCTTCTGAAGGAAGAGCGGTTCTGCATTCTGTAAACCGCTCTATCCCGCTGGTAATTGATAATCCACGCTCAAAGGTAGCCCAGGTAATCAAGATGTTCGCCAACGAACTAGTGAAAAACAAAACACTCTTTGTGCAGCGTCGCCAGGTTGACCAACTTTTGCTTAAAAATATCATCTTAGAAAAACCCCAGCAATTTTGGGAGACCTACGGCTTAAGCGAAGTTATGCCGGTGGTTACCAAGGAAGAACTTGATGAAATAGTCCTTCTTAAAAAGCGGATTCACGCCCGTCTCATTGAAGAGTTGAACCTTAAGAGGTTAGATTTAAAGACGTTCAGCGACCGCGAGAAGACTAAAGAGTTGCGGCAGCGGGCGGAAAAGATGGTGGCTAATTTTTTAACAGAGGAAACAGGGAGCTTTATTGCCTCTGCTGAGGAGCGTAAACGGATAACCAAAGAGATACTGGATGAGGTTTTGGGGCTGGGGCCGTTGGAAGATTTTCTGGAAGACCCCTCTATTACCGACATTATGGTGAATAATAAAGATGAGGTTTATATTGAGCGCAACGGTAAAATAGAACCTACCAATAAAAGGTTTATTTCCAACGAGCAAGTCCGGGTGATTATTGAAAGGATTATTGCGCCTATTGGCAGGCGTATTGATGAATCAGTGCCTATGGTTGACGCGCGCCTGCCAGACGGCTCGCGCGTAAACGCAATTATCCCGCCGCTTTCTTTAACCGGGCCTACCCTGACCATAAGAAAGTTCCGCAAAGAGAAGTTTACCATTAATGACCTTTTGGAATTAAAAACCCTTAGCCAGCCAATGGCAGATTTTCTTAGGGCTTGCGTGATTTCCCGCAAGAATATAATAGTTTCCGGAGGGACCGGCTCAGGAAAGACTACTAACCTGAATGTTTTGTCCAGTTTTATTCCTGACAACGAACGGATTATTACTATAGAGGACGCTGCGGAGTTAAAGTTGCATCAACGGCACTGGATACGTTTAGAGTCCCGGCCACCCAATGTAGAGGGCAGGGGCGCGATTACAACCAGGGATTTATTCCGAAACACCCTGAGGATGCGGCCGGATAGAATTATCATTGGCGAGTGCCGCGGTATAGAGACGCTGGATATGTTGCAGGCGATGAATACCGGACATGACGGCTCTATGACTACGATTCACGCTAATTCCACACAGGATGTTCTGGCTAGGATGGATTCTATGATTCTTATGTCTGGGATAGATCTTCCTATCCGCGCTATCCGGGAGATGATTGCCTCCGCTGTCCATTTAATTATTCATACTGCTAGACTCTCCGATGGTAGGCGCAAAATCGTGCAGATAACCGAATTATCCGGTATAAAAGACGAACTCCATATTGATATGCGCGATATCTTTGTCTTCAAACAGACAGGGGTAGATAGCGCAGGCAATGTCTTGGGTTATTTCACTCCCACGGGGCACATACCCAGCTTCCTTGCGGATATAAAAGTGCGCGGGATTCCTATCTCTGATTCAATTTTCAAGGTCTCTTAACAACAAATTCTCGACGTGAAAATAATCAATGTTACTAAAAATACAACCTTGGCGGAAAGGGTTATTGTGGCGGATACGTTATTATCCAGAATGAGGGGATTGTTGGGCAGAAAGAGTCTGGAAAAAGGAGAGGCCTTAATCCTGAAGTCATGCAATTCTATACATACCTTTTTTATGCGTTTTACGATAGATGTAATTTTTGCCGACCGCAACATGTGCGTCGTAAAAACCATCTCTTATCTTAAACCTTTCCGCGCCAGTCTGTTATATCGCAAGGCTTTTTTTGCGGTAGAACTTCCCGCAGGGACTATTCTGGAAAGCGCAACCTCTGCAGGAGATTTTCTGATTTTAGAGCGATAGGACTTACACCTATTTGGGAAACAGATACGAAAAGACAACGGATTTTCCTTCGCTCAATCTAATTTGGCACTCATTGAGTCTGCGGCAGGCGTATTCAACATCCTTAAGGAAAGGGTATTCTTTAACGAGCACAAACGAGGCTTTTATATAATCAGTTTTTTTTGTTAAAATCACCGGCAGGCTGTAAAACCGTTCTTTTGTCGCTTCAAAAGGGCTGTCTTCATATCCGCGTGGAAGGAAACGCCAACGGCTATATAGGTCTAAGGAAGAAAGGCAATTGTTAAATAGAGACGTTATATCATGATTTTTTGAAAGCAGGGGGAGTTTATCATTATCAGAGGTAAAGCAGCGCTGAATGTTTGCGGTATAGGTAAAGCGCTCGATTTTACGACTGTAATCTTGAAAGCCCTCTTCGAGGTTGGGCCAGCTTTTTAAATATAGGCTCACCAGATACTCTGCTTTTATTCTGCTTGCGTCCAGATTGCTTAAAATAAGCAAACGGGTTTTTTCGACAAGATTAGTTTTCAAGGCAAATCCCCGTAAAATTACCGAGGTCTGCATAGTAGGGCCAAAAAGCTCTATCTCTGTCTCCGCAAGATAAAACCGCTTCTCCATTTTTTCAAAATAAAAAGATTTAAACTCACCCAGCTTTTTTACCCGGCGAAACTCTACAAATTGCCATGGCCACATCCCAAAAACAAATAGATACTTTCTGATTTGCTCCGGGACGGGTATAGTTTTTAACTCTTCAAATTTGTGACCGAGAAGAGAAACCTTGGCAATATATTTCTGCGGCGTTTCCTGGCTATAAAGGAAATTAAAGAACTCTCTGGGCACAATATCGTATCCGGGAGCAGTAAAGAAAAGCAGAGGTTCTGCTTTAAGAAAGAAATTATCCACATAAGATAACGCCTCTTGCAAAGTGCAGGAGAAATCATAAGGAAGGTATTGGGTTGACCATATGGTATGTAGTTGACCATCCAGATAGATGCTGTTGCGGTCGGAGAAACTTATCTGTATGCAGCGCACCTCCTTGACTGCCTCTAAAAACGCCTGCCTGATTTCTAAAGCTATAGTTTTATCAGACTCCAGTATCTTGCTATAAGTATCCAGATTCTCCCAGGGTATTTTTTTACCAATAAGCGCCCAAAAAGAACGCGGTTCTTCCTGATTATTCCGCTCCTGGGTGAAAAATGGCGCATACATAAGCGCCTCTGTTCTATTCAGGAGGTTCTCTTCTTTTAGGTTTAGTTTTAGACCGAATCTCCAGACAACTGCTTTTCTAATCAACCGG
>JAMWCI010000032.1 GCA_023818655.1 Candidatus Omnitrophota bacterium | reverse complement strand
CGCCTCGTGCTCTTCTTCGTCTGAGGCGATCTCTTTGAGTCGTTCTATTATCTTCTCTGCGTCAATGCCTCTAACAAGTTCCGCGTGCGCAAGATACTGAATACGCGCAGCATGTTCAAGCTCCAAGGCTTTGTTTAACATCCCTATTAATTCTTTCTTTATCTCTGCCATTTTAGTTTCTCCTTGTCTAGGTACACAACCTTGGCGCAATATCGCTTAGCGCCGGCTGTGTCTATCCCCATTTCCCTTTACCTATGCACACCTCTATCTCTGCTTTGATAAACTGCGTGATAAGTTTTGCCTCGTCCCTGGCTCTGGTAAATATGACGACGCAGGCGGGATCAAGATTATCCTTGGTGCCGGCTTCGGCAATTGAATGAACCTGATCGAGAACCGTCATTAGCCCAACGTGAAGCTGGTTTGAACACCTTGCTCTATCAACAAGTTTTGCCTTGTCATCTGCAAGTTTCACAAATTTCTCCTTCGCTGCTCCGCAACAAGGGGACTTATCCGCAGCCTTATCACCGTCAAAGATGTAATTGCACGCGCTACATTTGAACTTGGCCATTTTGCTCGTTTTATTTCGTGGTTATAGAGATGGCTGCAACCGGACACTCCTCCGCTGCTTTATTGGCACACTCCTGGCTATCTTTAGGTATAACATCTACTAATACCTTCGCCTTATCTCCATCCATTCCGAAAATTTCAGGGCAGGTTTGTGTGCATAGCATACAACCGATGCATGTATCCTGGTCTACGATTGCTTTCATAAAATACCTTCCTGCTCTAAAGTTATTTCTTTTGCGCTTTCCCAGAGGCCAAGGAGATCACACTTCTTTCCTGTCTTAAGACGGCTATGGGCATGGCTAAGCTTAACCCCAAAGGCTGCAAAAGGCTAATTTGCTTTCCCGCTGAAATTAGCGTGGCCCAGAAAGCTATCTTATAAATGTACGGACTCGTCAGGATAAGCTTGCGGCTTTCCCACTTCAATCTTTACCTTCTCATTTTTTCTTCATCCGTTGTCCGCAACAGCTTATTACTTCTTCGCCTTCCCTAACTTCTCTGATTTCTTCCTTTCCGCATTTAACGCACACATATTTTGCTTTCTTTGTTGGTCCATGGCTTCCGCATCTCATGATTATCACCCCCTCTCAAATGTAATAGAGCTGATCAAATCCAGCAATGATTTGTCGTTGAATGGCTTTTGTAAAAAACCTTTTGCGCCGGCTCCCATTGCACGTTCACGGTCTCCTGCCAGCGCATGGGCTGTAATAAAAATAACCTGCAAGCGAGAACTCAACGAATTTAATTTTGCCTGAAGTTGAAATCCGTCTATGTCCGGCATACGAATGTCTAAGATCAAAATGCCTTTAGTATCTGCAGGAACAGAATCTAAAAAGCTTTGAGCCGAGTTAAAGGTCTCTATTTCATATCCGGCGGATCTCAAAAGTCGGCTAAGTCCTATGCGAACGGATTCGTCATCGTCAACTATATAAACTTTTGGGGTTGTTATCATCAGTGGTGATGATAACAAATTAGAATGGTATTGTAAATTGGACCTTAGTCCAATATGGTAAAGCGGAAAAATTCTGGCGGGAAAGAGTCACTTTTTAGGCGAGGTGATTCCACATTTTTGGGCAAAGCGGACAAGATCGGCTACTGATACCGCCTGCATTTTATGCATTACGCGACCTCGGTGGACTTTTACAGTTTTTTCAGTGATGCCTAATTTATGAGCGATTTGTTTATTCAACATTCCTGTAATTACCCAACGCAAACATTCGTACTCCCGCGGAGTAAGAGTATTAACTCTGCGTTGGAGTTTTGCCTTTTCAGTTTCTTTCTTCCGCAACTGGGCAGATTTATCTATGGCTCGGTCAATCGCAGAAAGCAGCTCTTTATCATCAAACGGCTTAGGCAGAAAATCAACAGCGCCATCCTTCATAGCTTTAACGCTCATAGGAATATTCCCATGACCGGTAATAAAAATAATGGGTATTGATACGCCTTTTTGGACAAGCTCTTTCTGGAGTTCGATGCCGCTTAATCCAGGCATACGAACATCGAGCACTAAACATGAAGGGCCTCCTCTGTAGGGCTTGCGTTGGAGAAATTCTTCGGCCGAGACGAATGTCTCCACTTTGAATCCCGCGGATTTAATTAACCTCCCTAAACCCTTGCATACCGAACTGTCATCATCGGCAATGAATACCATTGGAGCGGGGCTTCTCAATCTTTGCCTCCTTTATTCTCCTTAGCTATGGGCAAAGTAAAATAAAATGTAGCCCCTTTATCAGGATTATTCTCTGCCCAAAGGGAACCGCCATGGGACTCAACAATTGCCTTATTAATCGCAAGCCCCATACCCATACTCTCTTTCTTAGTGGTAAAAAATGGATCGAATATACGGGGCATGACTTTTTCGCCAATCCCGGTTCCTGCGTCTCTTATGCTCACAACGATAAACTTGCCATTCTCCTGCCTTGTCCTAATGCATAATTCTTTATGTTCTATATCTTTCATGGCATCAAAACTGTTAAGGACAAGATTCAAGATAACCTGTTGCAATTGTATTCGGTCACCCCGGACATGCGGAATTTTATCATCTAGTTCGCACGTTAAAGATACATTTCTTATCACTATCTCGCTATGCAGAAGAGAGATTACCTCTCTTATAATATTATTAATATCCAGCACTACAAATTCGAAATCAGACCTTTTTAATAGTGACCTAATTTTATTAATCACATCGCTTGCCCGTCTATCATCCTTTATTATATCAGAAAGGATTTCTCTGATTCCGCCAAGGTCCGGTTTTTTCTCTGCCAAAAATCTCTGCGCTGCCTGGGCGTTGCTTAAAATAGCCATCAGAGGCTGATTAAGCTCATGCGCCAATGCGGCGGTAAGTTCGCCCATCGTTGTCACGCGCGAGACGCGCATTAATTCGTTTTGAAGTTTGCGGAAATTCTCTTCTTTATGTTTAAGTTCAGTGATGTCCTGTACCGTACCCACACCCTTAACGGCTTTACCCCTCTTATCAAATTCTACCTGGGCCTTTTCTCGCACCCATTTTATTTTGCCCTGTACCACTATGCGGTGTTCTATATCATAGGGTTCACGACGAAGCGCAGCCTGCCAACTCTTATTTGCATATTCCCGGTCATCAGGATGAACCATACTTAAGAATTTATCGTAAGTAAGCGGTGTTCCGATATCTAAGCCAAATATACGATAAGTCTCGTCAGACCAAACCAATATATTATTTATTATGTCAAGATGCCAGCTTCCTATATGGGCGACCATCTGGGCTCTATCTAGATTATCCTTGATAAGTGTTAACTTTTCTTGCGCCAGCTTATTATCGGTAATATCAATACCCATCTCCAGAATTAAGGGCGAACCGTCGGAATCGGTAAAAGGAAAGTCGAATATTGAATAACTGCGGCCATCCGGGCCCAGCCACTCCCACGTGTGTGAAGAATTAGTTTCTAAAACTTTATGTGGCGGGCATGGTTGACAAGGCTCGCTACGGCCGAACAAATATTCAAAACAACGCTTACCACCCGATTCGCCGAACCGCTCCCGAAAAAACCTGTTAGCGAAGGCTATGTGATAGTCGGGTGTAAACAATATCACATAAACCGGAAGCATCTCCAGAGTATCTTTCAATCTTTGCCGTTCTTTTTGCAATCTTTCTTCTGATTTCTTATAATCGGTTATATCATCAAAATGAAGCAGGACCTTACGGCCAGAAGGTAAACCAATTGGTTCTGCGGAAATAAGCAGGTAACAATCGCGCCGCCTTTGCCCGATTGTAAGTTTCACTTCTTTACGATAACAGGGTATGCCGGTTTTATATATATCCGATATGAATTTTTTTACCGAACAATCCTCGCAAAACTGGCTAAACCCGCATCCGCGCGGATCATCTAAGGAATGAATACAATTAACCACTCGGCCGAATGGGCTATTTTCCCTTTCGGTCAAGGTATTATCAAACATCTCCTTGGCTATTGGGGTCATTTTACTGACGCGTCGTTCTTCATCAAGTAGAAACATAGGGACAGGAAGGTATTGAAAAACTGTATTAAATACAGCCGTGTCAGGTTGAAAAGTATATCTTTCTTCTTTCATTCCTTAACCTTCTTATAATAATATACCGCTTCTTTCAGTCTTCACCCCTTGGTCTAAAACCAGCATAGAATAACCACTCCCGATGTTAAATTAACCTACTCTGAGAAAAACTATGCATAGCTAAAAAATTCCATTATTCAAAATGCGATTCTCTTAACCAGTCCTTAATATTATATTTTATTTTATCCCATATTCTTGAGTCAATACAAATTTTAGTTGACTTTATCGTTAACGTTTAGTATTTTCTTTAAATAACGATAACGAATTCTCCCTTGGGCCTGTCTTTCTTAAAAGCGCCCAAGAGCTGTTTGGCTGAACCACGTTTGACTTCTTCAAACTTCTTAGTAAGCTCCCTAGCCACAACGAGTTCTTTCTCCCCAAATATTGCCTGAATATCCTCTAACACCGCCAAGATGCGATGGCAGGACTCATAAAAGACAACCGTGTAGGGTAATTTGGCTAATTCCTTAAGTTGGTTTTGGCGGGCACCGGCCCTCTTTGGAAGAAACCCCACAAAGACAAAGTTGTGTGTCGGCTTGCCCGATAAAACCAAAGCGTTTACCAACGCGCAGGGACCGGGAATTACCGTTATGGGAATATCCCGTTTTATGGCCAGGTTAATGATATTGTAGCCGGGGTCCAGTATGCCGGGGGTGCCGGCATCAGAAACCAAGGCGATGGACTTGCCCTGTTGCAATAAGTTTAACAGGTAACTTGCCTTGACAATGCGGTTGCGTTGAAAGAAACTGGTAGTGGGTCTAGTAATTCCGTATTGGGCCAACAGTATTTTAGTGTGCCGCGTATCCTCACAGGCAATCAGATCCACAGATTTTAACACATCAATGGCGCGCAAGGTTATATCTTTTAAATTGCCGATAGGGGTTGCTACTATATAAAGCATTATTCTACGGTTACGGATTTTGCCAAATTCCGCGGCTGGTCCACGTCACAGTTGCGCTTGACCGCAATATGATAAGCAAGCAGTTGCAGGGGAAGCGCAACAATTAAAGGCGAGAATAGCTCTTCTACTCTGGGTGTATAAATAACCTCTTCGGAAAGCTCCTTAGCGGTATTATCTCCTTCTGTGGCGATAATGATGACCTTGCCTTTGCGACTCAATACCTCCTGTATATTGGAAAGCATCTTCTCGTAAACTGCCCCTGGCGTTGCTATGCAAACCACGGCGCGGTATTCATCAATAAGCGCGATAGGGCCGTGTTTCATCTCTCCAGCAGCATAACCCTCTGCCGGAATATAGGAGATCTCTTTTAGCTTCAGCGCCCCTTCTAATGCCGAGGGATAATTTATATTGCGGCCCAAAAACAGAAAGGAGCCGAAATGCGAATGCCGACGGGCAAGACGCGCTATGGTATTCTGATTCTTTAAAACCCTCTCCTGCAGGCGCGGAATATTCCTTATGTCTTCCAGGTGTTTGGCAAGAACGCCGGGGCTGATAATCTGTTTCGCTGCTGCCAGATAAAAGGCAAATAGATACAGCGCGGTTAACTGCGCAGTATACGCCTTGGTGGAAGCCACGCCTATCTCTGGCCCGGCATGCGTATAAATAACCCCGTCTGATTCGCGGGTAAGGCTAGAACCAACTACGTTACAGATAGATAATACCGGAGCCCCGCAGCCCTTTGCTGCTTTGACACCTGCCAAGGTATCCGCGGTTTCTCCGGATTGACTTATGGCAATAACCAAGGTGTCTTTATCCAGAAGCAGTTTGCGGTACCTAAATTCACTAGAAACATCCACGGTAACAGGAATAGAACAGATGGACTCAAGAATATATTTCCCTACAAGCCCGGCATGATAAGCAGTGCCGCAGGCAACGATACATATGTTCTTTATGTTTCTGAGCCGCTCTTGCGGTATATTCTGTTCTTTGAAGATTACACCAGAGCCCCCCTGAGCCAGACGCATGCCAAGCAGATTCTCAATAATCTTTGGCTGCTCATTGATTTCTTTGAGCATAAAATGCTTATAGCCCTGTTTTTGGGCTTGGGCGATATCCCAGTCAATATGCACTGGTTTTTTTATTATTGCTTCTTTCTCCAGATTTGTAACGCTAACGCTATCTGTGGTTAAAACAACCAATTCGCCTTCGTTCAAAAATACAACTTCTTTTGTGCGCCCCAGGATAGCCGCGACATCCGATGCCAGAAAATTCTCGCCTTTGCCTATGCCTACAACCAATGGACTCCCCCATCTTATGCCTATAAGCTTATCCGGTTCCCTACAAGAAATCACTCCCAGGGCAAAAGAACCAGTAATAAGCCTTGCGGTCTTACGCACAGCTTCTTCCAGAGGAATCCCTACGTAAAATTTCTCAATGAGGTGGGCAATTACTTCGGTATCTGTCTGACTGCGAAATACGTGCCCTTCTTTGACAAGGTCGCTTTTTAAGGTTTCAAAATTCTCAATTATCCCGTTATGCACTACAACAACTTCACCCTTGCAATCTGTATGCGGGTGGGCATTAATCTTATTGGGAGCGCCGTGAGTAGCCCAACGGGTATGTGCCAACCCTGCTGTTCCTAAAAGCACTCTTTTGGCAAGAATCTTTTCTAGGGCAGAAATCTTTCCGGGGGCCTTTCTGATAAAAATATCGTGCTTATCTCTGGAGATAACCGCCATACCGCTGGAATCATAACCGCGATATTCCAGGCGTCTCAAGCTCTCCAAAAGTATGGGTTGGGCGGGTTTTTTGCCGATATACCCAACTATGCCGCACATAATTTAGTTAAAAATTGGTGTCCCCAACCGGATTTGAACCGGTGTCGAGAGCTTGAAAAGCTCTTGTCCTAGACCGGGCTAGACGATGGGGACAAACAAGATTATTCTTCTTCGGCAACCACAGGAGCTACGCAGGCAACACGGTCTTTATCTTCAAGTTTAATTAACCGCACTCCTTGCGCAGAACGGCCGGTTTCGCGGATATCTTTCACTGCGCAACGTAAGAATATGCCGTTCTGGGTAATCACCATCAGTTCGTCCTTATCCGCTACGCTTTTAAGACTTACCGCCTCTCCGTTTTTATCGGTAACCTTTATATTAATGACCCCTTTGCCGCCGCGACTGGTTAAGCGATACTCTTCAATAGTGGTGCGCTTGGCAAACCCCAAATCCGTAACCGTCAAAATTGTAGAGCCCTTCTTAGGCACCACCATATCAATCACTTCATCTCTCTTGGCCAGAGAAATCGCCCGCACACCTTTGGCAGCCCTACCCATATCGCGCACCTTGGTCTCAGAAAACCTGATGGCTTTGCCCTGTCGGGTACCGATTAACAGCTCTTGATGTCCGTCGGTAAGCTCTACCGCGATTAACTCGTCGTTCTTCTCCAAGGTAATCCCGATTATCCCGCCTTTGCGGGGATTGCTATAGGCATCAAGCTTGGTTTTTTTAATCAGGCCTTGCCTGGTTACCATAACCAGGTATTTGTCCGGAGAAAATTCTTTTACCGGTATGGTAGAACTGATTTTTGCGCCCGCTTCCATCTGCAAGAGATTAACAATGGCCTTACCCTTAGAGGTACGACCTGCCTGAGGTATCTCGTAAACCTTCAACCAGTGCACCTGACCTTTGTCCGTAAAGATAAGCAGGTAGTCCTTTGTGGAGGCGACAAAAAGATGTTCAATAAAATCCTCTTCTTTTACCTCGGCGCCCGTCACTCCTTTGCCGCCGCGTTTCTGTTTGCGGTATGCGCTTACTGGCAGGCGCTTGATATAACCACTATGGCTAATAGTCACTACCACATCTTCTTCGGCAATAAGGTCTTCTACTTTAAGCTCCTCTATCTCTCCTATAATATCTGTCCTGCGCTGGTCGCCATAACGTTTCTTTAAATCCCCAAGTTCTTCTTTGATAATTACCTCTATTTTTTTCTCCGAAGCCAATATCGCCTTGCACATCTCTATTTTTTTAAGCAGCTCTGCGTACTCCGCGTCTATTTTATCCCGTTCCAACGCAGTCAAGCGCTGCAACTGCATCTCTAAGATAGCCTGGGATTGCGTCTCTGATAAATCAAACTCCTTCATCAGACGCTCTTTTGCCTGCTCAGTGTTCTTGGAGGTCTTGATGGTTCTGATGATACGGTCAATAAATTTCAGGGCGATCTTCAGGCCCTCCAAGATATGGGCGCGCTTTAAGGCCTTATCCAGTTCAAAGGCAGTGCGCCGGCGGATAATCACCTTGCGATGCTCTATGTAATACTGGAGCATCTGGCGCAAGTTTAATACTCTTGGACGGTTCTCTACCAACGCCAGCATAATTATGCCAAAGGTGATTTCCAGTTGCGTGTGTTTAAAAAACTGGTTTAAGATAATCTGCGGCTCAACGTCGCGCTTAAGCTCGATAACAATACGCAGGCCGTCCTTATCGGATTCATCGCGTATATCAGAAATACCTTCTATCTTCTTTTCGTCTATCAAAGAGGCTATAGACTCAATAAGCGCTGATTTTTGCACCTGATAAGGTATCTCGGTAACCACAATCAGGTCTTTGCCGTTCTTCTGATGCTCTACAGAGGCGCGGGCGCGCACAGTAAGCTTGCCCTTTCCAGTAGAATACGCATCCTTTATGCCCTCCCTTCCGCAAATCACTCCACCTGTGGGAAAATCCGGACCCTTTATATAGCGCATAAGCGCCTTTGTTTCTGCGTCGGGGTTATCCAAAAAATAAATAATGGCATCTGCCACCTCATTTAAATTATGCGGAGGGATATTGGTAGCCATGCCCACGGCAATTCCGCTGGAGCCATTTACCAATAAATTAGGCAGACTGGCTGGCAAGAGCAATGGTTCTTTTAAAGATGCGTCAAAGTTTGGACCAAAATCTACTGTGTCTTTATCTATATCGCTGAGCAACTCATCAGCAATGGCGCTTAAGCGTGCCTCGGTATAGCGCATAGCAGCAGCCGCATCTCCATCCACAGAACCAAAGTTTCCTTGACCGTCTACCAGTGGATAGCGTAAGGAAAAATCCTGCGCCATTCTTACCAGTGTATCGTAAACCGCAACATCTCCATGGGGATGATATTTACCTAAAACCTCTCCTACAATGCGTGCGCATTTCTTGTAAGGCTTAGTGTGTTCCAGCCCCAACTCTTGCATAGCAAAGAGAATGCGACGATGCACAGGTTTTAGTCCGTCACGCACATCAGGCAAAGCCCTGCCCACAATTACGCTCATTGCATAATTAAGATAGGAGTCCTTGACTTCTTCCTCAATATAAACTGGAATTATCTTTTCGTTGCGAGTATACATTTCGATTTTATATGTCTAAATTCTTAACCTGATGGGCGTAATCTTCAATAAAATTGCGGCGCGGCTCCACCTCGTCACCCATTAGTACCGTAAACATACGGTCCGCTTCTACAGCGTCTTCCAAGGTTACCTTCAAAATAGTGCGTTTTTCCGGATCCATCGTAGTTTCCCAGAGTTGCTGCGGATTCATTTCGCCTAAACCTTTATACCTTTGAATATGCATACCTCTACTAGCTGTCTCTCTAATATAGGATAAAACCTCTTTCAAAGAAAAAAGGTCATTGCTTTCCTTGTCATCGGCAATACGATAGATAGGTTTTGGTTTTTCTTTGCCAATCTCTTTTATCTTGGCTTCTTTCTGCTCAGCAATAATTGGGCTATAGGTAGAAATATCCAATCCCAGTTTTTCAATTTTGCTTACAATCTCTTCTATTTCCTTGGCTTCAAAAAGCTCCAAAACATCCGCGTCTGTAATTTTCTCCTCTTTTTCCCTTAATTCCGCCAATTCTTTATCAGAATAAAGAAAGTGGTCTTTCCCCTCCACTTTAGCCCTATATATGGGCATTTTTTTGGTCTTTAGGTGTCTAAAAAGCAAATATTTAGCTAAATCTACTCCCTTTTTCTCGAAACTCTTCCCAATTTTATCTAACTCTACAAGTAAATACAGCAATTCTTTAAATTTATTATCGCTAAAAGTTTCTTTCTCTTTGATACATATAAATTTATGGTTTTCTCTGCCTAATTCCAAAAGCAATTCATTCATTTGCTCTTCTGTCTGAATATGCTCTTCGCGTTGCCCGCGTTTAATTTTATATAAAGGAGGCTGTGCAATGTAAACATAACCCTCTTCTACAAGTTTAGGTAATTGGCGATACAAAAGCGTCAAAAGCAGGGTGCGAATGTGGGAACCATCCACATCTGCATCTGCCATTAATATTATCTTGTGATACCTGAGTTTAGCAATATCAAACTCCTCTCCTACTCCTGTGCCTAAAGCAGTAATGATGGTGCGGATTTCTTCATTAGAGAGAATCTTGTCCAAGCGCGCTTTTTCTACATTAAGAATTTTCCCTTTTATGGGCAGTATGGCCTGAAATCTCCTGTCGCGACCCTGCTTTGCGCTCCCGCCAGCACTATCACCTTCTACGATATACAATTCGCAAAGCGCGGGATCTCGCTCTGAGCAATCAGCCAGCTTCCCGGGCAAACCCGCTCCTTCTAACGCTCCTTTTCTACGGGTAAGCTCCCGCGCTTTTCTGGCTGCCTCCCGGGCACGCGAGGCTAAAATTACCTTATCAACTATTTTATTGGCTAATGAGGGGTTCTCTTCAAAAAACGCAGAGAGGGCATCCAGACTGGCTGAGGCCACCAACCCTTCTACTTCGGAATTGCCCAGTTTTGTTTTTGTTTGACCCTCAAATTGAGGATTAGGGACTTTTACGCTGATTACGCCGGTGAGCCCCTCGCGCACATCTTCGCCGGTAATCTGAATCTCGTCTGACTTAATCAGATTCTTGTTTTTTGCATACTGGTTTATAGCCCGGGTGAGCGCGGATTTAAAGCCGGACAGGTGCGTGCCGCCTTCTACAGTATTAATATTATTGGCGAAAGAAAAAAGCGTTTCTGCATAACCGTCATTATACTGCAAAGCCACTTCCATTATTACGTCGTCCTGTTCTTTGCGATAATAAATCACCTTGGTGTGCAGGGGGTTTTTGTTTTTATTCAAATATTCAACAAACGAGATTATTCCCCCGGAAAATTCAAACACCGCTTCTTTATCTGAACGCTCATCGGCAAGCTTAATGCGCAATCCTTTGTTGAGAAATGCTAATTCCCGCAGGCGCTGAGAAAGAATATCGTAGGAAAACTCTGTCTTGGGAAAAATCGTTTTATCCGGTTTAAAGGTGACCTTGGTGCCTGTAGAAGTGCTTTTGCCTATCACAGATAATTTGGTTACGGTTTTGCCCCTTTCATAACGCTGGTGATAGATTTTACCATCCCTCTTGACTTCCACCTCCAGCCACTCAGATAAGGCATTAACCACACTGACACCAACGCCATGCAATCCTCCAGAGACTTTATATACACGGTGGTCAAATTTTCCGCCGGCATGCAGAGTAGTCAAAGCCACTTCTACAGCGGGCTTTTTTTCGGTTTTATGCATATCCACCGGTATACCGCGACCATTATCTGACACGCTTACGCTGTTATCCGAGTGGATTTCTACTTCTATAGAAGTGCAATAGCCAGCTAAAGATTCATCAACGCTGTTATCCACCACCTCGTACACCAGATGGTGCAAACCGCGAGTAGAGGTATCGCCAATATACATAGCTGGTCTGCGCCGGACAGCCTCTGTGCCTTCTAGAACCTGAATAGTAGTGGCATCATAGGCCTTGCTTGCTTTAACCACATCCTTTAATGGTTCCTGAATAGCCTTGGTGGATACTTTCGCTTCTTTGGGATTTTTACCTGCCATCTCTACTTACTATTTATTAATCTCTCCCAATCTAAAATAAATATCCTTAATCTTGTCTGTTTTTTGACGTAACCGCTCAATCAGATGCTCTTTCTTCAAATTAAAGTTATACAGCCAACTTGAAGAATCCACATCTACTCCAATAATCCCCTTCTTAAAATACTTAAATTTTATATGCCGCCGCTCTTTTTTTGTCAAGGTATTTTTTAACCATATCTCGGGGTTGCCCTCCGAGGGACATCGTGTTTTATCCCGCAATTCTTGCATTACCGCAACTATGGTATCCTGGATTTTTTCCATTAACTTAAGCGCATAGGTAATACTACGTATATATAACCCGCGGTCCGGATCACCCCTGCTCCCTGACTATCTGTAACCTCCAGCGCTATAATTTCGTCAGATAGATTTTTTAACACATCTATTAAATAATAAGGATTAAAACCAATAATTAACTCTTTGCCAGAATATTCCACATTGACTTCTTCGCGAGATTCGCCCACATCAGGGGTGGTCTTGGAAATCACCGCCTTATTCTTAAACAACTCTATCTTCACTGCTTGATAATCTGGGGTAGACAAGAGAGCGGCTCTTCGTATCGCCAAGAGAAACCGTTCGCGATTAACGCGCACCTTGTCACTGGCAACCGGAGGGATCACTTGGCGGTAATCCGGAAATTCGCCTTCTATAAGACGCGAGATAATTACCACGCCCCCCAAATCAAACAAAACCTGATTATTGCCCAGAATAATAGAAACCTCTCCTTCTTCTTGGAGATTGCGATTTAACTCATGTATCGTCTTAACAGGTATAATAATGGAGATATTTTTATTTGACTCCAAGACAATCTCCTTCTCTATACTAGCCAAACGCTTCCCATCAGTAGCTACCAAGGTAAGAATCTGTTTTTCGGTTTTAAAGAGTATCCCATTAAAGATATACCTTGTCTCATCTACAGAAACAGCAAAAGAGGTTAATTCCAGCATCCTTTTTAATGTCGCCTGCTCTATCCGGATTGCCTCTCCGTCTTTAAACTCTGGCAATTTAGGAAACTCCTCGCGCGCCAACCCCATAATTTTGAATTGACATGGTTCAGCATCAATAGTGATTAAATTATTTTTTTTGGTAACAATGGTTACTTTATCCGAGGGTAACTCCTTAATAATATCACTAAATCTTTTAGCAGGGATTGTAATCGCACCTTGTTCTTGAGTTTCCACAGGTATTACACAACTTATCCCCACATCCAAATCTGTAGCCGTAAGCTTTAATTTGTTCTGTTGTGTTTCTAAAAGGATATTGGAAAGAATGGGTAATGCTGATTTTGAAGTAATAATATTATGTACTACTTGAATTCCGTTTAATAAAACATTTTTTTCTGCCACCACTTTCATCTTTCTCTTCCTTTCTATTATTAATAATTATATTTTATTAAATATTTATCATAATAAAAATCATCGGGTTTTGTTTCTGTGAAAAACTATACAACTATCTCACTGATATAGAATTATAGCATTTACAACCTCTGAATAAGTTCTGAATTTATTGTTTAATAATCTGTATAACACGTTCCACTCTCTCTTTTAATAAAGGATTAGATGCTATTTCCTCTTTTATTTTATTATACGAGTGTAATACTGTAGTATGGTCTTTACCACCAAAAAACGCCCCTATTTCCGGAAAAGATAAGTCAGTTAACTCCCTGCTTAAATACATTGCGATTTGACGGGGTAAAACAATATTTTTATTTCTACGTTTGGTTTTAATTTCTTGTATAGATATAGCAAACTCTTCAGCCACACAGCGTTGAATAAAATCTACACTAATTAGTTTTTGGGGTTCTTTTAAAAGGTCTTTTAAAACCTCTTTTGCTAAATCTAAGGTTATAGGTTTTTCTTCTAAAAGAGAATATGCAATTGTGCGTATTAATGCCCCCTCCAACTCGCGGATATTGGTTTTAATTAACTGGGCAATAAAGACAATCACCTCGTCTGGAATAGCAACCGGTTCTCGCTCCACTTTTTTCTTTAAAATAGCTACACGCGTTTCAAAGTCAGGTGGTTGTATGTCGGTAGTTAGCCCCCAGCCAAAACGGGATATAAGTCTATCCTGTAAATTTTCAATCTCTTTTGGGGGTCTATCCGAAGAAAGAACAATCTGTTTATGTGCATCGTAGAGCGCGTTAAAGGTATGAAAAAATTCCTCTTGGGTAGATTCTTTCCCGGCGATAAAATGCACATCATCAATAACCAACATATCCATATTCCTGTATTTTTGACGAAAACTCGCGGTAGAGTGGTGTTGTATGGCATCGATAAGTTCATTGGTGAACCGCTCTGAGGATATATAGCAGATATTGAAATTATCCGGGAATTTTTTTCTGACATGATGACAAATAGCCTGAATCAAATGCGTCTTGCCCAATCCCACCCCCCCGTAAATAAAAAGTGGATTGTAAGTTT
>JAMWCI010000002.1:43634-44310 GCA_023818655.1 Candidatus Omnitrophota bacterium | reverse complement strand
TATCCTTGGCTACCAAAGAGGTACCCAAACCAGCCAACTGCGGCATAATCCGTAAATTGCCTGCCTCTGTCCAGTATTCTGGCCCGTTGAATTTATAACTTAAGACCACCGGCTTGTCCAAATCAGAGGCGTTTTCTATCTTGTATTCCTCTAGTTGGGCGCCGATAGAAATGCTCTGGATGGCCTCTTTAATAACTTCTTCTATTAATTCGGGTTGAGTATAGAGGGCTCGATATCGTTGTGCCTGGTCGTATATCCCAAATGTAAAAGTGGTTTTTTCTGCCTTTATCGAACCATCCTCTTTTATCTTTATCCGCATTTCCTGTTTGAGCAGGTTATGTGACGCCTGAAACAGAGGCGTCTTTTCAATTTTATATCCGTATTCGCCTAAAATCAAAACCTCTCTGTCATGATCAGGAGTAGGCAGGTCGCCAAAAGAACAAGTCTCAGCAGTAGGATCCATAAAAACCGTCTTGCCATCTAATATGGTTGCGGCGATGGCATGGTTAAACATCATCATCGGAAAATCTTTATATAGACCGTAATGCCCTTTAGTAGAGACAAGAACAGGGTAAGCTTTAATACCGGCGGTTCTCAGCATGGTTACCAGAAGCAAAGCCTGGTCCTTGCAATCGCCGTACTTATTTCTGAATATATCCTGGACATTGTGCGGCTC
>JAMWCI010000002.1:8436-43624 GCA_023818655.1 Candidatus Omnitrophota bacterium | reverse complement strand
TATCCTGCCTGACCATACTCCACAGCCACATAGCGAATCTTCTGGGCGCAGAAATTGTATAGCGCGGCTGCCTTTTCTTTTTCTGTCTTCTTGTTTCTGGTCAGCTCCCTGACTTTATCCCTTATCTGTGAATCGAGATTCATTTTCCCAGAGGCAAGACCCCACCACCACTTATAAATATCATCCCAAGAATTGAATGTAGATACAAAAAATGTAGGGTTTACCTCTGCCATTGGCGGCATACTTGGCTCAGGGATAATCTGGGGTATATTTTTAAATTGCCACTTATACACCATAAAGTTGCCTTCTTGTTTTACGACAGGACTCAATGTCGCGTCAAAATCGTTGTAGCGTTCATTAACAGTCTTGAGATGTATGCCTCTGTCTATAGGCAGGCGCAGTGTGAAGTTGGCGGCGATAATCGGCTCATCATCCTGCAACATATAGGCGGTCATAAAATCCTTTTCATTTATTAGCCGGTTATTATGGAGTATTACCTTGTACTCTATGATAGAGCCTTCTGCAATCTCTGGAAAAGAAATAATATAGGCGCGGGCGTTGCTATAGAGAGGAAAATTCAGATATCTGGAGACATCGCGGATATGCCGCGCGCCCACATCTACCACCCTGCCATCTGGTCTGATTGTCCTGGCATATACCAGCTTAACTTTCTCGTATGTGGAATCATAATCCACATGGGTCTCGGAAAATTTTTCCTTTCCCCGTTCATTAAGAATCTTGACGAGGTAATGCAAAACTGATATCTGTCTGTTGTCCGGGGTTATTTCTATAGTCTCATCGCAATAAAGTATAAGCGCGCCTGCCTGGGGATATTCGGCCAGTGTCGGGGCATCCTTTATGATAGCATAAACCTTAGGGTCAGCTTCCTTGATATGTAAAATGCCTGCCTCTTTTTCTATGGCTTCTATCCGCACACGAACGTCCTGTTTAAGGCTGGCGGAATTAATTTTCAGGTAGGCCTTCAGCGCCTCGTCAAAAAGATTCAATTTCTCAGCAGTCAGGCCATAAAAATAGAGAGATTCATCATCCTTCAGTTCATTATGGCTGAACGCCTCCAGCGCATCTGCAAAATCCCCTTTTTTGTACAGAGAGATAGCCAACAATTTCTTTGCCTGCGGACTATCCGTCTTTTTAAACTCTGCGATGGCTGAAGTAAAATCCCCGTGTTCAAAATAAAGTCTGCCCAGTTCAAAACGCAGCTTCTCGGCATCGCGGCTTCTGGCAAGGGCGTTATTATATGCCGCTAAGGCCTCTCTATAATAATCCCCTGATTTCTTGGCTAACTCCGCCGGCGTTGATTCCGAAGTGTGTCTACTGCAACCTGAGGCGAAAATTATCAATACCAGTCCCAATAAGTTCACAAGCAACGCTTTCCCTCTAAAGGTATTTATAATAGGCATGGCATGCTCCTTCTATAGAAACCATGCATGGACCATAAGGTTGGTCTGGGGTGCAAATCTTTTTAAACAGACTGCACTGGTCTGGTTGAATGATCCCTCTCAACACGTCGTCGCATCGGCATCTCTTCTGGAGATTGGCGGATTTAACTCGCGCCGCTGCCAGTCTACTCTCAGAGCCATGGTCTAGATTTAAAGAAAAGTTTACCCGGGCATCAAAACCGGAAAATTCTCTCTTTATGCGCAAACCGCTTGCCGGTATAACACCCAATCCCCGCCAACAGGCGTCTTCTACTTCAAAAACCTGCCTGATTATACTCTGGGCTTTTCTATTGCCGGCTGCCGTGACTACGCGAGAATATTGATTTTCCACCCCTGTTCTCTTCTCAGCGATTTGGCGCAAAATAAGATAAATCCCATCCAAGATATCCACTGGTTCAAATCCGGCAACGCAGCAACATATTTTATATTTTCTACTCAAAGGCAGATAGGCATTTATTCCGATTATTGCCGAGACATGCCCCGGGCAGAGAAAGCCATGCAGATGCAGTTGTTTATCCTTAAGAAGAAACTCCATTGTCGGCGGCATAAGCTTGAGGGAGGAAAAAATAAAAAAGTTTCTTATTTTTTCTCTCTTAGCCTTTAAAATTGTAATGGCGATACCAGGCGCGGTAGTCTCAAACCCCACAGCCAAAAATACAATTTTTTTTCCCGGATTGTTCTGTGCTATGGCAAGGCTATCCAGAGGAGAGTAGATAACCTGTATATTCCCTAACCTTGCCCTTGCCTTCTCCAGCGAAGAATTACTGCCCGGAACAGCCAGCATATCTCCGAAGGTAGTCAAGATAACATCTTTATACCCAGCAAGATTTATACAGCTGTCAATATAATCCTGCGTGCTTACGCACACCGGACACCCCGGTCCAGAAATAAGCTTTAGATTGGGAGGGATAAGTTTATCCAGTCCGAAACGGTAGAAGTTATGGGTATGCGTGCCGCAAACCTCCATAATCTTTATCGGATAACCGGGCAGGCTCATTTTGATTCTTTCGGCTATGGCTTGAATCAATCCTTTGTTTCTATATTCGTCAATGTATCTCATCCAGCATCCTTAAGGTTTCTCTGGCCTTTTCCGGGTCTACTCTTTCTATGGCAAAACCGGCGTGCACAATAACATAGTCACCTATAGAGATATGGGGCAACATCTGAATATTGACGGTGCGGGTTAGCCGGCCGGATTCAACCTGAGCAAACCCCTCTTTTATTTTTTTTACTTTCATAGGTATACCCAAACACATATCTTAACTCCCAAAATAAGCAACTACTGCCTGACCAAGAGAAAGCGAGGAATCGCTGCAGACTAATTTTTTGTGGTTAAATACCAAGAATCCTTTGTCTGTCAGGCGTTTTATGGTGTTTGTTAAAAGGAGACTATTCTGAAAAACTCCTCCTGAAAGAACCACCTTATTTATACCATATTTTCTCTTTAGTTTAAGGCAAATCTTCAGTATTATTTCTGCCAGCGTCAGATGAAATTGATATGCGATTTCCTCCTTCTGCCGGCGCGCTTTTAAATCCGAGACTATCTCTTGTATTGTATAAGAAGGGTCGATAACCAATCTTCCTTTTGAATTTAGAATCCGGAAGGGATATGAACGAGCTTTTCCTTTCCAGCGTCCTGCCGTCTGCTCAAGCCTTACTGCCAACTCTGCTTCAAAGCGGGCAGTGGTCAAGCTTAAAACAAGGGCAGCCGCCGCATCAAAGAGACGCCCCATGCTGCTGGCAAGGGGAAAATCAAAACCAGAGCGATATAGTTTTCTTAATGTCTCCCATTTTTTTTGCGGTATCTTCTTGATAAAATCAATTTTTAATCCAAGCGTATCTTCCCCGTATATCTGATAAAGCCAAAAACAGGCCAGGCGCCATGGTTCTAATATGGCTTTTTCTCCTCCCAAAAGAGGCATCTCCTTAAGATAGGCCTGCCTTAGATAACTACGGTAATCGCAAAGAAGGAATTCCGCGCCCCAGACTCTATTATCCTGGCCTAAACCGGTTCCATCAAAAGCTACTCCGATTACCTTTTGGTTCTTTAAGTTGTTTTCTAACATGCAGGATGCGATGTGCGCATGGTGGTGTTGAACCGGTACTATTTTATATCTTGAATTAAACAACGCTGCAAATCTGGTAGATTGATATCCCGGATGTAGGTCGCAGGCGATAATCTTGGGATGGAACCTTAAAAGTCTTCTAGCGTCTCTTTCAAAGGAAAGAAGGTCGGTTAGTTCATCCAAAGATGGATGTATAGGGCTGATGTAGGCGGACCTTCCTTTCAATAAGCAAAGAGTATTCTTTGTCTGACTACCCAAGGCTAATACAGGACAGCTTACTTTAAAAGGGAGTTGTATTTTGAGATAAGAAATTGCGTTATCCTTGCGCATCGGCCTTTACCTATTATATATTTATTATCTACGGAGGTAAGCGGCATTATACCCATTACCGAATTAGTGAGAAATGCCTCTTCTGCCTCAGCTAAATCTTGAATAGTCAAGGCTGCCTCACCTGTTTCTATCCGGTAAATTCTCGCTAAATCCAAAACTGCCTGACGGGTAATGCCAGGAAGGCAGCCACAGGTTATAGCGGGGGTAAAAATTACGCCTTTGGCAACGATAAAAATATTGCTCCTTGTGGCTTCGGCAATGTATCCGCGGTTATTCAGCATAATCGCCTCATCAAAGCCATTGTTTCTGGCCTCTGAAAAACTTAACTCATAGAAAAACCTGCTGGTTGATTTTATCCGGCTAAGCGGAGAATTCTCGTTTTGTCGGTATCTGGATACGCAGACTGAAAAACCTTCTCTGTATTTAGAAGAAGGGCAAGGGATGTGTTTTTTGGCGGTAATTAACAAATCCGCTTCTTTGGCGGTTTTCCAGAGAGCAATCCTCAGAACAGCGTCGCTAAAACCGTTAACGGAAACTATCTCCGCCAAGGTCTCTTTTAACTGTTTTGTCCCGTAAGATAACTTCATTTCAAGAGAGAGCGCGGATTTTTCTAACCTCGCTAAATGCGCATTAAGATAAACCGATTTATTATTGCGCCAGCGCAGGGTTTCAAAAACTCCTAAGCCCTGTAGGAAACCGGGGGTTAAAACGCAAAGCCGGGCCTCTTTTGCCGGAAGGAACTTGCCATTCAGAAAAACTATCTCTTTCATATCAATGCCTCTACCATAGCCTGCGCCTTGACCAAGGTCTCCTGATATTCCTCTTCCGGCTGAGAATCAGAAACAATTCCCCCGCCAACCCCAAAATAGACGTTGTTGCCTTTCTTCAGGATAGTGCGGATTAAAATATTTAACTCCATCTCTCCAGAGAAACTGAGATAACCGAGCGAACCGGTATATACGACGCGTCTTGTCGGCTCCAGCTCTTCAATAATCTCCATAGCGCGTATCTTGGGGCAGCCGGTGACTGAACCGCCGGGAAAACAGGCGCGCAATAAATCTAGTCTATCTTTTCCCTTTCTGAGCTTTCCGCTTATGGAAGCTGTAGTCTGCCATACCGTGCGGTATCTTTCTATCTCTCTTAGGACATCCACGCGGATAGAGTTGTAACTACAGACTCTTCCTAAGTCATTTCTCTCCAAGTCCACAATCATAATCAACTCTGCCTTATCCTTGCCGCTATACAACAGCTCTTTTCTCAGATAATTGTCTTCGCTCCTATTTCTGCCACGTTTCCGCGTGCCTTTCATCGGCCGCGTCACTACCTTATCCCCATCCACCTTCAAGAATCTCTCTGGAGAGGAACTTAAAATCTGAAAGGCATGGCAGTCAAAATAAGCGCTAAAATAGGAAGGGCTCTTTAGGCGCAATCTCCGGTAAATATCAAAAGCGGTAAAATTTGTCTGCGTCTGAAATCTCTGTGAAAGATTAACCTGATATATGTCTCCGGCCCTGATGTAATCCTTGGCCTTTCTTATTGCCGAGAGATAAGCCTTTTTAGTAAAGTTTGATTTCAATGTTGGCCTAACCGCACAGGGATTGCGTAAATTCGCTATTTTTTTATCTGCGGCGCGCGCAAGCAGACGACGTATCTTATCCAGATTCTGGCGACAGAGGGCGCGGCTAGATAAGTAGTTTCTCTCCGGAAAACCCAATGCGCACAGATATAGTCTTTGTTGTAGATTATCAATGATAATTACGGTATTGTAAAACCCCAGGAAACATTCTGGTATCCGGATATCCGGCGGCTTGACTGGTTTTAATTTATCTTCTAAAAGAAAACCTAAATCGTAGCTAAAATATCCCACTGCGCCGCCCAGTAAGGGCGGAAAACCTTTGGCTGCAGATAAACGGTATTTCTCCAACATCGCCTTAAGCTTAGGGAAGGGATCTTTCTGCTCGGTGGAGAGCACATAAAACGGATTAGCCCCCAAGAATGAATAACGGCCCAATGACCAGCGCCTTTTTATCCCTGTATCCAGAAAAAAACAGTTTTTTTCTTCTTTTAACACAGACAGGATGAGCAAGGGGTCAATCTTTGCTTTATACGAGTTCAAGGTGTAATATGCCATCAATACGGAAAGTGCGTTTTTCGTTTCTCAGCAAACAGTAACCAACCAGATAACTGCGGTTATTCTCCTCTTTAATCTCCTGGGGCAAGACTTCCCTTTCCGAAACCTGCGCCCCCGCTCCAGAGATATATTTTATCTTCAGCTTCGCCCCCAAATCAATCGCTTCTTGAATAGAAGCCAACTTCTGGGCGACTATGGTCTCTAATAAACCGCTCTTTATGGCAAAAAGGCTTAAGAAATTATTAAAATCATCAACTCCTTTTTCCAAGAGCATCTGTTTTAATCTATAAAATACCTCCAGCGTAAGTTCAACATCAGCCATAGCCCTGTGCCTCTGTTGTCTCTTTACCCCTACTGCCTCAGCCACCCGTATAAGTGCATAACTGGGCAAGCCTGGAAGCAGCCTCTTAGCCATCTTAAGGATATCTACTATGTTTAAGGCAGACAAGGCACCCCTGCCCATAATAGTCAATTCGTGGTTCAGAAACTCGATGTCAAAACCGGCGTTGTATGAACATAGACAACTACCCTCTATAAAACGCAAGAAGTCTGGAATTACCTCATCTGCACGAGGGGCGTCTATAAGCATCTTATCGGTAATCCTGTTTATATTAAAAGCTGCCTCGGAGATGGGGCGTCCGGGGTTTATAAGCATATGTAATCTGGCAAGTCTCTCTTGGCCGCGAAAACGGACAGCGGCAATCTCTACAATCCGGTCTTGGGCCTGGGGATCAAGACCGGTGGTTTCGGTATCAAATATAGTAAATTCTATCTCGTTTATTGTATGAGGCATTCTTTCCTTGTGGCAATATAAGAGTTCAACAATCTTAGCGGCCGGTATGATAGTTTTACCCGCGCTAGATTCTCCAAGCCAGAATCATCCATAACGTTGATATATGAATATTCTTTCAACTCTGCGCAAAAAGCCCTGAAGATAAACTGCGCCAAGCCCTTAATCTCCAAGTCCGCTATTTCATAAAGGACACAGAACGTAGACGCATTCAACTTGTATCCAAAGGTAAATGCCTTTATCTTGCCATCTATTGTTACCACGCGACCGGTTAAATCTAGGCGGCCGAATCCTTCTAACATAGCAATAAAAGAATTCAGACTATCCTTAAGCATCCCGTCATACAATTTGTCTCTGCCGGTTGTCCTTTGCTTTATCCACGCCAAATAAATCGCCAGGCATTCATCGCTATCCTCTTTGCCAAAGGCCCGATATTCAAATTTGTTGTGTTTGAGAAAATAGTTGTAAGAGGCTCTTTTGGATTTAAATTTATCTCCCTTCAAATTAACCAGGCAACTGCGGCGATAGACGTAATCCCGAGATTTCCACGCGCAATTTAATCCTAAGGCTGTATAGGCAGAGATTTCTTTTTCTTCAATATTTTCTATCCGTGAGGCGTCCCTGTTTTTTTTATTTACCCTGTCCATTATCTTAAAGCTCTCGTTTAACACATCAGGGGTTATCCGGTCTCCCAGCGGAGGAAGATACAAAAAACAACCCAGTTGGTCGCGGAAGAAAATACACAGGCGTCCTTCTATAATCCGCCAGTTGACTTCAAAGAGGTTCTTCCAGATATAAATATTTTCAAAGGCATAAACCGACAAATCGTGCGGTTGCGCATTGAGATACTTGCTGAACAACAGCTTATCAGCGAGGGAGAGTCTACGCATCCTCATTGTCCAACTTGAACTCGATAATCTCGCTAACCTCCTCGTAGGCCTGGATTACCTGCGGATTATCCTTAAGCATCCGCAACTGCCGAGGGGTATTAAGATAGGCGATTAAATAATCGCTATACTGCTTGAATTCAGGGGTATTTAATTTGTCTTTTGCGTAGGGACAGTTCAAGTCTACCGTTAAAAGCACCTTATTGTTCCGGAGGTTAATCAGAAACGGATACAGCTGACATTCAAATGGCCGAAAATCATAAATCTTGCATTTATTCGTCTCGATATCGAAAAAAGCGCAGATAAAACCCTCCTGTTGAGGATTAGGTACGGGACGGATTTTTTTATTTAAAGAGAGAAGCGCCGGCGGTATATCTCTATCTAAAAGCTCCTGAATGTCTTCTTCCAGAAGACAGGGGACCCAGACAGAGTCTACCGCGCTAAAACGACAACAACCCCGACAACTAAGGCATACCTCTTGAGGTACGAACTGTCTTATCATGTGACCGGACTCCCTAATTTCATCATGCGCTCAGGAGTGATAATCGCCACACCGGTATCATCAGAAGAAGCCAGGAGCATCCCCTGACTTTCCACCCCGCGCAAGAATGCGCTCTCCAGATTATCTATTACTACCACCTGTTTGCCCAAAAGCTCCTCTTTGGAGTAAGAACCCTTTATACCCGCAACCAATTGTTTGATTTTATCTCCCATATCCACCTTCAGCACATACAGCCGATCGGCAGCAGGATGGTCTTGCACCTCCTTAATCTCTCCTACCCTCAGCTCCATCTTCTTGAATTCGCCAATAGTAATCATTTATTCCCCCTCCTAAAATATTCTTACCCGTATTATATATTCGACAAGTAGAGATTATCCACGCCAAAATGCTCAAAATCCTTATTACGCAGGCACAAGAAAGATAACGCCGCTTGCAACAAAGGATTATCTCCGCTCTTGTCTTATAAAATTAGCTAACCTCTCCTTGGTGCGCTCTTTGCCCAAATAATATATAATCTCAAAGAGTCCGGGACCGACGGTCTTGCCGGTCAGCGCAACTCTTATTGGATGTATTAAAACCCTGGATTCAATATTTAGTTCTTTGATTAGTTCTCGGAAACACCGTTCTATGCTTTCCACATTAAAATCCTTTAATCCATCTATCTTTTCGCTAAAAAGCTGGAATTCCCGAGACAGGTCGTTTTTTAAGAATTTGTCCTGGGCAGCTTCATCTATGGTTATCTCTGGCAGAAGAAAGAAATCTGCCCATTCCGCAAAATCATTCAGCCGGGCCAGGCGCGGTTGAAACAACTTCACCAGAGAGAGCAGGTAATTCGCGTCAAAATCGCCCTCTCGGATTAACCCCTTTTCTTTCAGAACAGGAATCAGCTGTTCTAAAAGCCAATGGGAATCGGATGTTTTTATATACTGATTATTCATCCAGTCTAACTTTTTAAGGTCAAAGGTAGCTGCGGTTTTATTGACATCTCGTATATCAAACAACTTTATCGCTTCTTTTATATCGATAATCTCGCGGTCTGCTCCCGGAGACCAACTTAAAAGCAAAAGGTAGTTTACCAAGGCACTGGCTAAATATCCTGCACGGCGGTAATCTGAAATAGCAGTAGCCCCGGTCCTTTTGGAAAGCCTGCCTCCCTCTTTTCTCAAGATCAAAGGAAGATGCGCAAAGGCAGGCACCTTAAAACCCAAGGCCTGATACAAAAGCACCTGCTTGGGAGTGTTGGAGATATGGTCATCTCCGCGGATGACATGGGTAATACTCAAAAGGGCGTCATCTACCACGCAGGCAAAATTATAGGTAGCTGTGCCGTCTGACTTGACCAGCACCTGGTCTTTGATAGTCGTTGCATCAAACTCTATTGTCCCGCGAATCAAATCATCTATCTTTATCTTCTGCGGGACAACCTTATAAATAATCGCCTCTCCAGAACCTGCGGGAGATTTTTCGGTATATGCCTTTCCCTGACGCAAGAGACGCTGGGCATACTCAAGATAGATATCGGTCCGCTGGCTTTGATAATAGATTTCATCGTGCAAAAACCCCAGCCAGCAGAGACTCTCTAAAATCTCATCCACGAACTCCTGCCTTGAGCGCAACTTATCCGTATCTTCAATCCTTAAGATAAACTTACCGCCTGTAGCTTGGGCATAAAGCCAGTTAAACAGGGCAGTACGCGCACCGCCGATATGTAGCTTACCTGTTGGCGAAGGCGCAAAACGCACTCTGACCATCTAAATCCGGCCTCCTTCTTTTAAAGCGGCAATATTAATCTCAGCTAAATATTTTTTATCCGCTGGCGCAAAATCTGAAATTAAACTCTCAACCGTATCCACGCCCACAACAGGCCGATGAGATAATAAGCACCCCAATGCCATAATATTGGCAACCTTGATATTCCCCAGTTCCTTGGCCTTGTCAGTAAAAGGCGCCTGCACTGTAACTATGCCTGGACAACTATAGGAGGAGGCAAGCGAACTGTTTATAATCAAAAGCCCTTTTTTGCGGATTCTATTTTTAAACCTTTCTAGCGATGGACCGTTTAAGACTACAAGGATACTTGCCTTTTCTATATAAGGAGAGCCGATCTCTCTGTCCGAGATAACTACCATGCAATGCGCTGTTCCTCCGCGCACCTCTGCGCCATAAGCAGGCAGCATGCTGGTAAATTTATCTTCGCGCATAGCCGCCTCAGCCAGAATCTTACCCAGTAGCATCACGCCTTGACCTCCGGCGCCGGCAATAATTATCTCTTCATTCATTTTATCTTACCCAGTGGATATTCCTTGCTCATCACATCCCTAATCCACTCCATCGCTTCTTGCGCAGACATACCCCAGTATGTAGGACAGGGAGAGAGAATCTCTACCAGAGAGAATCCTTTATTTTCTAACTGATTAATAAAAGCCTGTTTTATCGCCTGTTTGGTTTGCATAATCTGCTGCGGTGAATACACCGCTGTGCGCTCTACGTATTTTACTGCTGGAAGGATACCCAGCATCTCACTGATTTTCAGCGGATATCCCTGATGGTTATCGCGGCCTTCCGGCGTAGTGGCGGTCTTTTGACCGATAAGCGTAGTGGGAGCCATCTGACCGCCGGTCATGCCGTAAATAGCGTTATTGATGAATAGCACAGTAAGATTCTCTCCCCGGTTTGCGGCATGAATAGTCTCATTGGTGCCTATGGCAGCAAGGTCTCCGTCTCCCTGATAAGTAAAAACAATATTTTCCGGACGGACACGTTTGATAGCTGTGGCTACGGCCAAAGCCCGGCCATGAGCAGCCTCAGCGCAATCAAAATTCCAGTAGTCGTAAGCAATAACCGCGCAACCTACCGGCGCAATACCGATGACCCTATCGCGTATATTCAACTCATCCACTACCTCTGCCACCAACCGATGGGCTATACCATGGCCGCATCCGGGGCAGTAATGCGTGCGTACGTTCTTCAAAGAAAATGTTCTGCTGATTGTTCTTTCCATAACGATTATAGTCTTTCTAATGCCCTGACTATTTCTGTTTCTTTCGGTATGCCTCCGCCGCTACGCCCCAGAAACCCAACTTTAAACTTATCGCCTACTGCCATCCTTACGTCTTCCAACATCTGACCATAGGACATCTCTACCACTAAGATTTTTTGGTTTCTCTTCAAGGAGTTAAATCCCTTTTTAGGAAATGGCCATAGAGTTATAGGTCTAATCAGGCCTATCTTTTTGCCGCGGCTGCGTAATTTCATTACCAGACTCTTGGCAATCCGCGCCATCGTGCCGTAAGAGACAATTATTGTCTCTGCTTCGTGGCTAAACATACTCTCTAACCGCTGCTCATTTTTCTCTATGGCTTGGTATTTTTTCTGCAGCTCTAAATTCCACCTCTCTAACTCCCCTTCGGCGATATAAAAAGATTTCACTACATTTGGCTTTCTATTTCTGCATCCAGTCAGGGCCCAAGGTTTTTTATACCTGGCAGGCTGATGGCGTGGCGACTTGGTGATTTGTATTGGCTCCATCATCTGCCCGAGCATCCCATCGCTAAGCACCATCACCGGATTACGGTATTTATCTGCCAAATCAAAAGCAATAGGCATAATATCATAGGCCTCCTGAACAGAACCCGGCGCCAGCACGATACAGCGATAATCTCCATGACCGCCTGAGCGGGTAGCCTGGAAATAATCCGACTGGCTGGGAGCGATGTTGCCTAATCCCGGCCCTCCGCGCATAACATTTAAAATGACCGCCGGCAAAGCCGCTCCGGCAATATAGGAAATCCCCTCTTGCATAAGACTGACACCGGGGCTGGAAGAAGAAGTCATCGCCCTTGTTCCGGCAGCAGCTGCGCCAAAGACCATATTTATCGCCGCTATCTCCGATTCCGCCTGAATGAATACGCCTCCTGATGCAGGCATCTGTATCGCCATATAGGCAGGAATCTCATTCTGGGGCGTAATAGGATATCCGGCATAGAAAGAGCACCCTGCTTCAATCGCTCCGCGCGCCATAGCTTCATTTCCAGTCATTAAAACCTTTTCTTTAGTTATTTTTTCTTGCCGCATCAATCCCCTGCTATACCTATTTATATACTTCTATACAACAATCAGGGCAAATTATTGCACATAGCCCGCACCCTAAACAAGATGAATCTTCCTTAAACTCTGCGGGTTTAGCACCATAACTATTCAAGCCCTTGCTTTCCCTAATCAGCCTCTTAGGGCAGACATTTATACACAGCAAACAGCCCTTGCATTTTTCTGCGTCAATCTTTATCTTGCCCATAACCTTGCCTTTATCTTACTGCATATTGCCTGAGCGCTCAATCCGTATTTATCCAGCAGGATATCCCTTTTTCCATGAGGGATAAATGCGCAGGGTAGGCCAATTTTTACTACGGGTCGGTTTAATAAATCCGCCACTGCGCTGCCAAAACCTCCTTCTAAGATGCCCTCCTCTATGGTAAAAATATATTTTTTCCCTGCGCAGACGCTCTTGATAAAATTCTCATCCAGGGGCTTGACAAAACGCGCATTAACCAATGTTCCAGAAATCCCCTCTTTCTGCAACAATCCTATCGCCTCTAACGCTACAGGCACCATACTGCCTAACGCCAGCACGCAGAAATCATTGCCTGTAGACAACAACTCTCCTTTGCCCAATTCAATAGGCAAGATAGGCAAGTCTTCTGCATAAACAGAGGCCTTGGGATAACGCAGCGCCACGGGTCTGTTAAAATCTATGGCAAATTTTAACATTAGTTTTAACTCCTGACCGTTCTTAGGCGCCATAATACATATATTAGGCACACTCCTTAGATATGCGATATCAAAAATCCCCTGGTGCGTCGCGCCGTCTTCTCCAACGATACCGGCGCGGTCAATGGCTAAGACTACGGGCAGATCCTGCAAAGCCAAGTCCTGGGCAACCTGGTCATATGCCCTTTGTAAAAATGTGGAGTAGATAGCCACCACCGGCCGCAGAGACCCTTTGGCAAGCCCGGCAGCAAAACATACAGCGTGCGCCTCAGCGATACCAACATCAAAAAATCTCTCTGGATACTTATCGCGGAATTTATCCAAACCTGTGCCATCAGGCATAGCCGCGGTTATAGCGACTATCCGCCTATCCTTCTCTGCCTCCTCCAGCAATGCAGAACTGAATATCTCTGTAAATGTTTTACTGCCTGTGGAAAGAGAACTTACCCTGCCAGTAGCGATATCAAAAGGTCCTGTGCCATGGAACCTCACCGGTTCTTTTTCCGCCGGAGGATAACCTCTGCCTTTCTGGGTTATTACATGAAAAAGCTTTGGTCCGTTTATGGAAAGAATATTCTTCAGCACTTTTATCAATGAAGATAAATCATGGCCGTTAAATGGACCAAAGTAACGAAACCCCAGTTCTTCAAACAAAATCCCCGGAACAAACAGGCCTTTTAACTGCTCTTCAAACTTATTGGCAATCTTTATCAGACGGCTCCCCTTGGGTAGACGGCTAGTCACAAAATTCTCTAATGAACTCTTGAAGCGATTATAAATCGGAAGAGAGATAATCTTGTTTATATAAGTGCTTAATGCGCCGGCGTTGGCAGCGATACTCAATTCATTTGTATTTAGAACAATCAACAAATCTCTTTTCAGATGCCCGGCATTATTCAGGCCTTCAAAACAAAGACCCCCGCTTAATGAGCCGTCCCCGATTACTGCCACTACCTTAAAACGTTCTTCATTAGGCAAATAATCCTGTGCGCAGGACAAACCCAAGGCCAGGGATACTGCCGTAGAGGAATGCCCTGTAGTAAAAGGGTCATGTACCGATTCCTCTTTACATGGAAAACCGCTTATGCCTCCATACTGCCGCAACAGGGCAAAGTCTTTGTTTCTTCCGGTTAATATCTTATGCGCGTATGCCTGGTGACCGACATCAAAGATGACTTTATCCTTCTCCATATCCAGGCAATAATGCAGCGCGATAATTAAGTCTACGGCGCCAAGACTGGAAGCCAGATGTCCTCCATTCTTAGAAACTATTTCTATAATCCGTTGCCTTACCTCCGTAGCCAACAGAGGTAACTGCTCTGGCGTAAGCCTCTTTAAATCCTGCGGCTTCAGTATTATTTCCAACAGGCTCATCCCTCTTTGCCCTCATCAAATGGCTTTAATTCAAATTCGCCCTTTCTGTTTTTCACCAGTATATCTATCTTTTTCTTTGCGTTCTCTAATCTGCCGTGGCAAACCCTAGAAAGTTCTATGCCCTCTTGGTATTTTTTTAACGCCTCATCAAGAGATAGATTCCCTTCTTCCAGTTCCGCAATTATCTTCTCCAACCTCTTCAGCGCTTCCTCAAATTTTATCTCCGCCATTTATATCTCCTCCGATAAAATTCTAATCTCGCAAACCACCCGCCCGCTCTCCCAATGTCGATAGGCACCTTAAACAAAACTATCAGAATTTTGCCTCAACCATTTTTGGCCAACTCGGTTACCCGACTCAAAATCTCTCCCTTATAGAGCTTGGTTCTGATTATCTGGTCAGTCCTTAGTTCTTTTGCCTCCTTTATGATTGCGCCGTCTTCTGCCCTAAAGGTTATGCTGTATCCGCGGCTTAAGATGTTTAATGGGCTGAGACTAGAAAGTTTTTCCGCTGCCGCCTTAAATCTGGCTTCTTTTAATTTTAAAAAATGTTCGGCGCGGATATAAATCTGCCTGGCTAAATCCAGAATCCTTGCCTTATGCTGTATTAAGAGACTCAAAGGATTAAGCAGGCTTAATTTCTTCTCGTTAGCTTCCAACCTGCTTTGCCATAGTTGCAAGATATGACTGATAGCGCTATAGAGTCTATTGATATAATCATTAATTTCTTGACGTATCTCTTCTTTTTCCGGAACAATAAGTTCCGCTGCTTGCGAAGGAGTAGCTGCGCGTTTATCCGCTACCAAATCCGCTATAGTTACGTCACGTTCATGCCCTACAGCAGAGATTACCGGGATTTTAGAATGGTATATCGCCCTGGCAACGATCTCCTCGTTGAATGCCCAAAGGTCCTCTGCGCTGCCGCCTCCTCGTCCGACAATCAGGGCTTCAATCCGCTGTTTTGCGGGCAAGGTTTCATTAAAACGGTTGACTTGGTTTATCGCCTGGGCAATCTCAAATTTTGCAGTCTCTCCCTGCACCTGCGCCGGATGAATAATAACGTGTATATCAGCGAAGCGCCTGTCCAAAACTTTCAAAATGTCTTTTATTGCCGCTCCGGATAAAGAGGTAATTATTCCTATTTTTGATGGTAGATACGGCAGGGGTCTTTTATTCTCAATGGCAAATAAACCTTCTTTTTCCAGCTTCTGCTTCAGCTGCTCTAAGGCCAATTGCAAACTGCCTATCCCTTGCGGCTCGATTTTTTCCACTACCATTTTATAACCACCGTGAGGCGGATACACATCAATTCTGCCAAAACAAACCACCTTTAATCCATTCTCAATCTTAAATTTTATACCTTTGCTGCGATAATTGAATATGGCGGCGGAGAGGACTGCCGTTTTGTCTTTTAAAGAAAAGTAGAGATGTCCTGAGGGATGTTCGCGATAATTAGAAACCTCTCCTTCTACCCAGACCTGCGCAAAGCCAGATTCTAAAATAATTTTTATCTCTTGGGTAATTTCGGAAACTGTATAGACATGCCTGGTCTTTTCTTTAAGAGAATTACAATTCAACTGTTCCATTTTGCGGTGAGAGATTTGCCTTCTCATCTCTGTTTTCTGGGATTGCAGCTGGTTTTGGCTCAGGCGGTTTCTTCTTAAAAAGAAGCAGATGAACAGAATAAGGCGCCAAGACCAGCTTTTCCTGCAACGTATCATTGACAGTAAGCTCTGTTTTTTCAAGAGGCACCAAGTCGCACCCTGCAGATGAAGAGGCATCGATGATATAGTGTTCTCGGAGATACTCTCCATTGAAATTCTTGATATTTATAGCGAGTTTGCGGTCTGCGCTCTGAAATTGCAAGGCCTTATTCGCAAAATCCTGCGCCTTCTTCAACATAGATTTCACCGGACCGCTTACCCGCAATAGTCCAAGGTTTTGCGTGCTCACCGAGTCATTTGATAATTTGCCTGTTTTAATCAAGGTAATCACCGCCTGTCGTTGCGATGCAGAAAGCAGGGCGATGTTTCTAGCAATATAGCTCATGGCGATTTCTGGGTCTATGTAATTATATACGAGAATATTTATACCCTCCTGGCTCTTGGTGGCGATTATCCCTGCAAAGACATCCTCTGTCTTAACCATAAACATATCCTTACCCAGTAAGCTAAGCAGGCGAAAGGCCTTACAGAGCGGTTTTGGTCCCCCTTTGTATTCTGAGTATTCCTGGTCAAAGGAAAATACACCAATATTCCTCACTATACCTTCGCTATTGTTTTTAAAATCTTCCAGACAGAAAAATATCTGATTATCTATCCCTGCCTCCCACATATTTTTCAGCCGGCTAAATATGTAACTGGAGTTAATATAAGATTTCTCGTCTCGCTCTGCCAATAAATTAGCATCCCGGTCGTAATTCCATTCCGTAATTAACAAAGGCGTGTTTCTGTCAAAACCAAAATAGCCCAGCCAATCGCGAATAAGCACAACTGCTGTCTTTCTGTAAACGGTATTCTCCTTGTCCGCATAGGGGTCGCTGGTATAACTGTGCCAGCTAATAAAATCCAAGGGGAGACGATTACTGTAGCAGAATCTGATTAGTTCATAAATCAGACTCTTTTCGGGAGAGTTAATCGTATTGCCATCCACATTTTGAAACCACCAGCTGGCACTTGGACCTCCCACAGGTATGTGCAGCTTTGTCTCTGCCTCTAATTCCTTTATGCTTTCAGCAATAACCTTGTATAACAAAAGATACTCCTGCTTCCTGCCGAGAAAGAAATCGTCTAAATCAGGGGCGCTCCAGACCTCATACCAGATATTATATTTCTTTACACAGCTTAAATCGTAGATCCTGCCTTTCACAAATGCCTTAAAGGCCTGCATATCCCAAGGCGGACTCTTTTTATCTAAGATCTTGCCCAGGCCGGCAGGCGTCCCAAATAAATCCAGAATGACCGTCCCTCCGCTATCGGTAATCCTCTTAAAAATATCTTCATAATTGGCTAATAACCTTCTCTGCAGATTCTTGTCTTTGGAAAGCTGAGCAATCTCCCAGAGGTTGTATTGAATACGGTAGAGCCCGCTAAACCCCATCTCTTTTTGCCAAGCATCCAGCGCCTCTTTTACAGCTAAAGTCTGCGGCCAGAGGGACTCACGGTGAAATCCCCGACCACTTAAATCAAGGTTGGGTTTAAAAATGGCAGGCAGTGCTACTGTGGGAGAGGAGGCGTCTATATTAAACTCCAGCTCTTCCTCTTGGGCTTTTGGCAGAGACAGATAAATCAGGAGGCACAGCGTGACCAATATACTGATTTTAAATCTGCGCATGCATCTTCCTCTGAATCCTGCTAATCGCTTTCGCTCTTCCAGTTGCCTCATCTATTTCCAGAAACGCTCCGTGTAATTGCACATTATCCTTAGCCACTGCAAATCTTACTGGTACTGCGGTCAAAAACCGCTCCAGCACATCCTCTTTTCTTCTGCCGATTACAGAATCATACGGACCGGTCATCCCCGCATCAGTAAGATATGCTGTGCCCTGAGGCAGTATCTTCTCATCCGCAGTCTGAATGTGGGTATGCGTACCGATTACTGCAGATACCTTCCCATCCAAATACCAGCCCAAAGCCACCTTTTCCGAAGTCGCCTCTGCGTGCATATCCACAATAATTATTTTTGTTTCTCCTGACAACTCCCTGACGCAGGAAAGTGCGGTTTTAAAAGGGCATTCTAACGCCTCCATAAATACCCGGCCATTTATATTAATCACCCCTATCTTAAAACCGTCCGGCGTAACATAAACCTTACTACCCCTACCTGGCGCACCAAAGGGAAAATTAGCCGGCCGCAATATCCTTTCTTGATTATCAATAAAATCAAGTATCTCCCTTTTCTTCCAGATATGGTCTCCGGAAGTAAGCACATCTACGCCTGAGGCAAATAGTTCTTGGGTTACCTTTAAGGTTATACCTGAACCACCGGCGGCATTCTCGGCATTGGCGATGATAAAATGCAGACCAAGTTCTTTTTTTAATTCCGGCAATAGGGCTGCCACCGCCTCTCTGCCAGGGCTACCTACTATATCTCCGATAAATAATATCTTCATCTTTGGTGGCAAGGTTATGATTTTTATTTTGCATACTCAATCGCCCGCATTTCCCTAATCACGGTTACCTTTATCTGTCCAGGATACTCCATGCCTTCTTCTATTTTCTTACGAATCTCGCGCGCAAGATTTATTGCCTCGGCATCCGAAATTTTCTCCGGCTGCACGATTACGCGTATCTCGCGGCCAGCCTGGATGGCAAAGGACTTCTCTACTCCTTTAAAAAGATTGGCTATGGATTCCAATTTCTCCAGACGCTTGACATAGGTCTCTAATGTTTCTCTGCGCGCTCCGGGCCTGGCAGCGCTTATGGCATCCGCAGCTACAGCAAGCACTGCATAAATACTTTGAGGAACTGTTTCTTCATGATGCGCCTCAATAGCGCTGACTACCTCTGACGACTCATTGTATTTCTTGGCTAATTCC
This sequence comes from Candidatus Omnitrophota bacterium, assembly GCA_023818655.1. GTDB lineage: Bacteria > Omnitrophota > Gorgyraeia > Gygaellales > Profunditerraquicolaceae > JAMWCI01. Next base: position 24,781 of record JAMWCI010000002.1, on the reverse strand, counting down.
GCCCCTATCTTTGCATGCGTACCCTCTACCTGATGGTCAACAGCTTTGCCTATATCATGCAACAACCCTATTCTTCTGGCTAATTTAAAATCTAAACCCATCTCAGAGGCCATAGCGCCTAAAATAAAGGCGGTCTCTCTGGAATGCTGCAAGGCGTTTTGGCCAAAGCTGGTACGGTATTTAAGTCTGCCCAGCAATTTAATTAGCTCAGGATGCAATCCGTTAACGCCAACCTCAAAGGCAACGCGTTCTCCTTCTTCACGTATTTTCTCATCCATCTCCTTTTTAGTTTTCTCTACCACTTCCTCTATCCTGCCTGGATGAATCCTTCCGTCAGCGATGAGCTTTTCCAGACTTAAGCGCGCAATCTCTCTACGGACAGCATCAAAAGCAGAAATTGTCACTGCCTCCGGGGTGTCGTCAATAATCACATCTACGCCTGTGGCCATTTCCAGGGCGCGGATGTTTCTGCCCTCGCGGCCGATAACGCGCCCCTTCATTTCATCGTTAGGCAAGGTGACGACGCTTACGGTAGAGTCTACCGTATGTTCCGCCGCGCATCTCTCTATGGCCAGACTCAATATCTCTTTGGCTTTTTTATCCGCTATGCTGCGCAACTCCTCCTCTTGTTTTTTTATAAAGACGGCCTTCTCATTGTTCAGCTCTTCATTGAGACGATTCAAAAGTATTTGTTTGGCCTCTTCTGCAGAAAGAGAAGATATCTTCTGCAGCCTCTCTTTCTCTTCAGCAATGAGGTTATGCAACTGCGCTTCTTTTGCTTTAGCCGCTTCTTCCTGTTTGCGCGCATTTTCGGTTAATATTGTTATTTCTTTTTCTTTCTTCTCCAAAAGATCCAGTCTCCTGTCTATATTCTCCTCTTTCTGGACTAATCTTTTTTCTAAGCTGGCAATCTCCTGCCTTCTTTCTTTGGTCTCATTTTCAAAATCCTGGCGCATCCGGTAAAGGAGGTCTTTGGCCTCCAGCTCCATCTCCCTGCGCTTATCCTGTACTTCTTTTTTGGCCTGTTCCAAAATACGCTGCGCCTGCAATTCAGCGCTTTGCACCTTTTTTTCCGCAACATGTTTGCGGATAAAGTAACCAATGAACCCTGCCGTCAGGGCAGTAATTATCCATATTGCAATGTTAAGCATAATTCTAACCTCCTCTTGAAGATGGCAAAAACTAAAATCCTCTATGCTGATTCAGGATGTCCTGCGTTTTACCATCACCCCGCATAATTCTGGTTATAGCCTAAGCGGGACTGATTTTCTGTGGTTTAGTTGTATATTACTTTGTCGACGTTTACATCAGTCTTGGCGGTAGGAAGGTAGGGTAAGATTTGGAAGTCAAATGCAAGGCCTATTGTTCTAGTTTTATTGGAAAGCATGGCTAAGAAACGGTCATAATAACCCCTGCCTCGTCCCAGGCGCTGTCCTCTTTTTGTAAATGCCAATCCCGGGACAATCACCAAATCCAAAGAATTCAGATTTACGCTTTGTTTAATGGCAGGCTCCCATATTCCGTAGGGTCCCCTTTTAAATTCATGGCGACCACCGAGCAAACAAGCCTTGATTATTCTATCTTTTTCACATACAGGCACAGTAATTATCTTGCCTAGTTCTTGCGCTTCCTTAATCATTACCCTTGTATCTACCTCTCCACCTATAGAGATGTAAAACATCACAATTTCTGCCTTTTTAAAAACCGGGTTCCTGAAAAGTTTATCTTTTATAATTCTGCTTTTTCGGTCTCGGTCGTCCTCCTTCTGTGTTTTTAATCTTAACAGAATTTTACTACGTATTTCTTCTTTTGTCAACATTGCCAAATCCTAATGTGCGTGTCCTTCGTGATTAGATGACTTCTCTTCAAAAGGCGGCTCTTTTCCTTGTCTGCGATAGTAGTCACTCAAGGCTGAACGTAGCGCTTCTTCAGCCAAGACAGAACAGTGCATCTTCACCGGAGGCAAACCCCCTAAGGCCTCGGCAACCGCCTTATTGGAAATCCTCAATGCCTCTTCTATGGTCTTGCCCTTAACCATTTCTGTAACCATAGAACTGGTTGCCACTGCCGCCCCGCATCCGAAAGTCTTAAACTTCACATCCACTATAACATTATTTTCTATCTTTAAAAACATCTTCATCACGTCCCCGCAAATGGGATTTCCAACAGTGCCAATGCCGCTGGCATCCGGTATTTCTCCGCAATTCCTGGGATGCATAAAATGATCCATTACCTTTTCTGAATATAACCCCGGTTCTTTTTCTCTTGCCATCTATTCCATCCTTCTTTTCTTGTCATTGCTATTTTGTGCGGCTTAAGCGCTCTTTTATAATCTTTCGGGCTATGGACCTTCTTAAATTCAGCCAACCTATCATTTTTCTTCAACTCTTGATAAATACAAACCCAGGCGCAATCTCTATCCTTGTTCACCTCGCATTTACCTTTATCCATACCGCCACAGGGGCCGTTAAGTAGGCCCTTGGGGCAGAGCGTAATCGGACAGATAGCGGCGGTGGCAGACAAAACACACTCTCCGCACATAGAACATTTTTCGTAAAAATCCCCCTGGGCGTCCATCACCGCACCGCATAAAGTGTTCAGGCCGGGTATGACCGCCAAACCCATCCTGTCGTTATCCTTAACCGACTGCGCTCCCAGCCCGCAGGCCAAAACCAGAATCGCCTTCGTCTGGCGCAATGCTTTAATATTTTTTGCGAATTCTGTCTTTATCTGGCTGGCCACACAGGGCGCCGGCGGAATACAGCTGCCTGTAATTTTCTTGCCCTCTTGTTCTAACAAAATCTTTAGTTTGTCCAGCTCTGCTTGCCCGCCGGTTTTGCAGGTAGTTGCGCATTCACCGCAACCTACCAAGAATATATCCTGATATCCCTTTAGTTGCTCTATAATTTCTGATAATGGTTTCTGTTCAGTAATAATCATGGCAGAGAGATTGTAGCATATTTTAATTTTTAGCTCAAGACTGTTTTTTCTCCTCTTTGACCATTTTTTCTTCAATAATCTTCTGGGCTATCTCTTGGGGAACCTGCAGGTATTTATTAAACTCCATGGATGCATTCGCCCTGCCGCTGCTTAGGGAACGGATACTGGTGGCATATCCAAACATCTCCGAAAGCGGCACCTCTGCCGAGATTACCTTTTGCTTAATCCTGCTTGAGTCTATATTCAGAATCTTGCCGCGGCGCGAACAGATGTATCCAACAATACTGTTAACAAATTCTTCGGGCGAGGTCACTTCAAGGGACATATAGGGTTCAAGTAATACTGGCTGCGCTTTCAAAAACGCTTCTTTAAAAGCTATACTGGCGGCAATCTTAAAGGCTAACTCCGATGAATCCACTTCATGAAAAGAGCCGTCAACAAGATTGACTTTTATGTCCACCACGGGGTATCCGGCCAAAACACCTTTCTCCATGGCTTCAATAATCCCTTTCTCAACCGCGGGAATAAAGGAAGCGGGGATAGCGCCTCCTTTGATACTATTAGTAAATTGGAATCCCTCTCCTGGTTGCGCTGGCGCAATCTCAATGATGACGTGTCCGTATTGTCCGCGACCGCCGGTCTGACGGATATATTTACCTTCTGCGCTGGAGGGTTGCAGAATCGTCTCTCGGAACGCTACCTTTGGCTGTCCGACAATTGCCTCTACGCCAAATTCGCTCTTAAGACGGTCCACGATAATCTCAAGATGTAATTCACCCATACCGGTAAGCACAGTTTCCTTTGTCTCTTCGTCACTAGTAATCTGAAAGGTGGGGTCTTCCTCTGCAAGTCTATTTAACGCCTTTCCTAATTTATCCTGGTCGCTGCGGTTCTTGGGCGCAATGCTTAAAGAAACTACTGGGGTAGGAAACCGCATTGCCTCTAATACAATGGGGTTATCGGGAGCGCAAAGGGTATGACCTGTTATCGTGTTGTCCAAACCGATTAAAGCCACGATATCTCCGGCAAATGCCCACTCTATATTCTCTCGCTGGTTAGCATGCATAAGCACGATGCGACCTACCCGCTCTTTTTTATTTCTGCTACTGTTTAAAACATAGCTGCCTGTCTCTAAGGCCCCAGAATAAACCCGGACATAAACAAGCTTGCCCATATGCGGGTCTGCCTGCACTTTAAAAGCAAGGGCAGTAAAAGATTCGTGGACATCGGCTTTTCTTTCCAGCAGAGTATCTGGATTTTCTGGCAGATGGCCTTTTATCGGAGGCAGGTCTTGCGGCGAAGGCAGATAAAACGTTATCGCATCCAGTAACTTCTGCACCCCTTTATTCTTCAAGGCCGCGCCACAAAGAACAGGCACAAGTTTATTGGCAATAGTTCCCTGCCGCAATGCTTTCTTCAGCTCTTCTTCTGTAATCGCCGATTCCTGCTCCATATATTTTTTCATTAACCCATCATCTATGGAGACGGCTTTTTCAATCAAGATATGCCGGTATTTTTTTGCCTCATCCAGATATTCAGCGGGTATATCCTCTATACGTATATCCTTGCCTTGAGATGCATCATCATAAAAATAGGCCTTCATCTCTAATAAATCAATTACGCCTTTGAAATTCTCCTCCTGTCCGAGAGGGATTTCTACACAGACGGGATTTGCGGAAAGAATTTCAGCAATGCCTTTGACAACGGCAAAGAAATCCGCGCCAGTCCTGTCCATTTTATTTATAAAGGCGATTTTTGGCACATTGTATTTATTGGACTGATGCCAAACAGTCTCTGACTGTGGTTCAACGCCACCAACCGCACAGAACACCGCCACCGCGCCATCCAGCACGCGCAGGCTTCTTTCTACTTCTACGGTAAAATCCACATGCCCAGGCGTATCAATCAGATTAATCCGATGCCCCTTCCAAAAACAAGTAGTAGCAGCGGCGGTAATAGTAATACCGCGTTCCCGCTCCTGCTTCATCCAATCCAGGGTAGCCTGACCTTCATGCACCTCTCCTATTTTATGTGTTTTGCCCGTATAGAAAAGTATACGTTCGGAAAGAGTGGTTTTACCTGCATCAATATGCGCCATAATGCCAATATTGCGTATAAGATTTATCTCTATCGGCGGATCAGGATGTTTTCTCTCCTCTTTCCTATCTGCTTTTTCTTCCCGCTGGACAGGTGGTAATTCTTCTTGTTTGGTTATGTTTTCTTCTTTTGCCGGCTCGGGTATTTTTTCTTCTGCAACCTGCTCTGTCAGGATATCGGGAGATACAGACACAACTTCCTGTTGTGTCTCAATGTCGATTTCCTGCCGGATATCTTCCTTCCAAAACTCCTTCTGGATAAGCTGACTTTTTAACTGGGCAATCTCCTGTAAAGCGGCATCCAACCTGCCTTCTTTTTCCTCCAATTCCTTCTCTAATTCAGAATACTCCTCGTTCAATTTATTAAATTCTGTCTTCGGTACCCATTCGCTTTGCTCCTCGCGCCGTTTATAATCTGCAATGGTAGCTAAATGCGACTTTATCTCTGCTGTTGCTTTTTCTAAAAGACGTCTCTGGGCTTCAATCTTGTCTGTTTTCTCTTTCACATCATCTTCAAGCGCCTTCATCTGCATCTGCAATTGTCGTATTTCCTGCCGGAGACCAACCTTTTGAGTGTATGCCTCCTGCAACTCTTTTTCTTTTGCCAGATAATCCTGTCTTAAGGCGGTGTTTTCTTCTTTTATTTTGGCCACAGAGTTTTCCGATCTTGCCACCCATTTCTCTCTGCGCTTCAACTCTTCTTGTAATGACGCTTGGCTAGCCTTAAGAAGTGTCAACTCTCCTTCCATCCTGCTGTACTCACCCTTTAATTTGGCCAATTCTGACGCGTAAGCAGCTGCCTGTGCTTCCAACTGTTGCAGCTTCTGTTCTTTAGGGTCAACCCTTGCTTTCCGAAAACCAAAAAACCCTTTTGCCTTCGTTGACTTGGTTTTATTGGAGGATTCGAGATGAAAGATAACACCTCCCAAGCCGTGAAGTACCATTAACACTCCAACAACCACCAATACCTGGAAAAATATAATCATTGCCTATTCTTTGCGCAGTTTGTCTAACCGCTGTTTTATCTTAGCTTCATAGCCCATATTAGTGGGCTCGTAATACCTCACTTTGCGCCGCGTATATTTCTGTTTAACATAATGCCCGGGGTAGTCATGGATGTATTTATAACCCTTGCCATGACCTAAAGTCTCTGCATCCAAGGTGCCGTCTTTAAGGTGCTCGGGTACCTCCTGCGCTTTCTTATTCTCAATATCCTGATAAGCTTTTTCTATAGCCAGATAACTGGCATTGGACTTGGGGGCGCAGGAAACATAAATTACCGCCTGCGCTAGCGGTATGCGCGCCTCAGGCATACCAATAAATTCTGCAATCTGCAGAGCAGCATTAGCCAACACTAACGCCAGAGGGTCGGCATTGCCTACATCCTCAGCAGCTAAAATACAAATCCTGCGGGCAATAAAACGCGGGTCTTCTCCGGCAGAAAGCATCTTAGCCATCCAGTAAAGTGCGCTATCCGGATCAGAGCCGCGCATAGACTTGATAAATGCCGAAGCAGTATCATAATGCGCATCTTCATCTTTATCGTAAAGGATAGCTTTTTTCTGAATGGATTCGGATGCCACCTCTAAGGTAAAATTGATGCTGCCATCTTTGGATTGCGGAGTAGTCAACACCCCAATCTCTAAGGCGTTTAAAGCCCGTCGGGCATCGCCAGCGCACATCTTACTTAAAAAAGATAGCGCTTTTTTATCTGCCTTGACCTTGAAATTACCCAGCCCCTTCTCTTTATCTTCTAAAGCGTGTTGCAAAATCTGCTGAATCTCATTATCTTTAAGGGGTTTTAATTCGCAAACCAAAGAGCGAGACAGCAACGGCGAGGCAAGAGAAAAAAATGGATTGTGCACAGTGGCGCCGATAAGAATGGGATTGCCATCTTCCACATCCGGCAATAGGACATCTTGTTGCGCTTTGTTAAAACGGTGGATTTCATCAATAAAAAGGATGGTTTTTTGGGCGGTGTTTGCCAGTTTTAATTTTGCCTGGGCAATCACCTTGCGCAGTTCCTCTACGTTAGAGGTGGTGGCGTTAATGGCTACATAGTAAGACTTAGTGATGTTTGCAATACACCAAGCCAAGGAAGTTTTGCCTGTGCCAGGAGGACCATAGAGAATAACTGAACTTAAACGGTCAGCTTCAATGGCGCGGCGTAAAAGCTTACCCTTGCCCAGAAGATGGCCTTGACCTGAGAACTCATCCAGACAGGTTGGTCGCATACGCACAGCCAAAGGCAGAGTTTTATCATCCGTTTTCTTCTCTGCAAATAGTTCCATAGGATTATCTGTCTAAAAAAAATCCCCGCCTTGTGCCGTTGGAATGATAGTCTGAACCGCATAGGTTACAGGTGGGTGCCCTATCTTTGGCGCCAAGGCGTCAGAGAACGCAGGCTCCCTGTGAGTTGATGTTGGTTCAACATCTTCCAATTTCCAACGCGCACAGCAGGGATTTAAAAGAGCTTCTTTTATAATAAGTATAGCACATCTGAGAAAAAAATCAATGTCTTTTTTCTGGCTAGCGCATCTTGGCCTGAAAACGCTTCTCCAACAAAGCGCGCAAGGTGGCATCAATAGGATTGACCTCTTCCTCCCTTAATGTCCGCTCGCCAGCCCTGTATACGCAGGAAACAGTAATTCCCCTGTAACCTGCAGGTATTTGTTTGCCTCGATAATAATCTGTAATAGTCACTGCCGCCAAGAGGGATCCTCCTTGTTCCTTTAGAGCAGCCAAAAGTTCCTGCACAGGGATTTCTTCTTTTAAAATAAAGCTTATGTCTCTGGTGATAGCCGGAAATTTAGGGAGGGCGAAAAATTGTTTGGTAAGAACAGCGCCTGCAAAAAGCCTATCCAAAGAAAGCTGGGCAACAATTACCTGACGATTCTTGATATCAAAATAATTTAAAATACGACGGGGAATCTGATACAGCGACCCCGCGCCCTCTCCGGAAATGCATATATCAATTATCTGATTATGGTTGCGGTTAACAAATTCATAGCGCTCTACACCTAACCTTGCGCAGAGCGTCTCTATAATACCTTTCAGGTGTAATAATCCTGCTGTATCCTTAACTACCATATCTTCAAGAAAAATCGCTCGGCTGCCGCTTAAGGCAATCGCCAGTTGTAGCTCCTCTCGTAGATTGCCTTCTTTCTGGGAAAAAACATGAGCAATTTCAAAGAGATAAACATATTGCTGTCTTTGGTTATAATTATGGGCTACGCATTTTACCAGACTGGGTATTAACGATGGTCTCAATATTTCCTGTTCGCTGCTTAAAGGATTCTCTACTTCTATAACAGAGACGTCTTGCCCTTCGCTAAACATACCCCACAGGCTCCGGCTAATCAGACTATAGGTGATTACTTCGTTGAGCCCTAACGCTACCAGGGTTTGCTTGGTTAAACTTACCAAATCTCTTTTCTGCAGGGAAGGCGGCTGAGGGGTTATTTTGGGCAGGGTATTGGGTATGGCATCGTAGCCATGAATCCTGGCTAACTCCTCAACAATATCTATCTGGGTAAACAGGTCGTTGCGATATGGCGGTATAGTCAGGCGCAACATCTTCTTGCTCGCTCTTTTTGTCTTCAGCCCGAGACGGTTAAGGATTTTTATTGTTTCTTTGGGCAAAATATGGCTGCCCAATATTTTCTCCGCGGAGGCAACCTCTGTCAGTATGCTCCTAGGGCGGGTTTTTAAAAGCCCGGTCTCTTTTTTTAGAGTCATCTTTCCGCTTGCCAGCTCCAAAATCAACGCGCAAGCGCAAGCAGAGGCTTTTTGCACTGTTTCCGAATCTATTCCCCTTTCAAAGCGGTAAGAGGAGTTTGTCTCTATCCCGAGTTTCTGTCGCGCGCGCCTGATTAACACCGGCGCAAATATCGCTGCTTCCAGCAGTATATTTTTTGTATCCCCAGAGACTTCACTTTCCTTGCCGCCAATGATGCCGGCCAAAGCCAAAATTCTATTATTATCGGCGATTACCAACATATCTTCATCAAGCAGGCACTCTCCTGCGTCAATGGTCATCAACCGCTCCCCTCTTCTTGCCCGACGCACAAATATCCCCTCTGAGGATATTCTATCGAAGTCAAAGGCGTGTAGCGGCTCGCCATAGGTAAAAAGAATGTAGTTAGTGATATCCACCACATTATTTATACTGCGGCAACCCACTAATTCTAATCTTTTCTTTAACCATCCCGGAGACGGTCCTATTTTTACCCCGCGGATAATCTTTGCGGTATACAACGGACAGTCTTTTGGACTGTTTATCTTGATGTCGAAATCTGTTTTATTTTGCGCCGTGGCAATCTTGGGAGGCTTGGGTTCTTTAAAGCTCTTACCGGTAATAACAGCGACTTCTCTGGCAATTCCGTATACACTTAATAAGTCCGGGCGGTTGGAGGTGGTCTCTATATCCAAAACAAAATCTCCGTCTTTTTCCTCCAGTCCTTTTACCTCAATGCCAGCCATAGTCAGCTTATCCGCAAGCTGTCGAGGAGATATTTTAATTTCCACAAAATCCTTTAACCAATAATAAGTAATTTTCATCAGAAAAATTTACGCCCTAAAATTGCCTTAAAAATCTCAGGTCGTTCTCAAAAAATAAACGTATATCGCTAATACCGTATTTCAGCATAGCGATTCTCTCTATCCCCATCCCAAAGGCAAAACCCGTATATTTGGTAGGGTCATAGCCGACATGCTTAAAAACATTGGGATGAATCATCCCTGAACCCAAAATCTCCAGCCACCCCTTGCCACCACAGACGCTACAACGTTTCCCTTGGGAAGTCAGTACATCAGAAAGTTGGCGACCTTGACAAATAATACAGGAGATATCCACTTCTGCAGAGGGTTCTGTAAAAGGAAAAAAATGCGGCCGGAAACGCATCTTAATCTCCTTGCCAAAAACGGCTTTGGCAAATACTTCTAGCACCCCTTTTAAATCCGAGAATCTAATCCCTTCATCCACCATAAACCCTTCTATCTGATGAAACATAAACAGGTGGCTGGCATCTACTGCATCCGGCCTGTATACCCGGCCAGGCACGATTATAGCCAAGGGAGGCCTGCGACTTTTCATAACACGAATCTGCACAGGAGAAGTGTGACTGCGCAATAGCAATCTATTTTTTGCTGGCGACTTTATATAAAAGGTATCAAAGGCATCGCGGGAAGGATGGTCTAAAGGTATATTTAAGCCGGTAAAATTATTGTATTCTGTTTCTATCTCTGGTCCTTCCACTACCGAAAAGCCCATCTGTACGAAAATACTGGTTATCTCATCAATAGTCTGCGTGATTGGGTGCAGACGCCCTATCTCCTGGGCAATTCCAGGCATACCTATATCTATCCCGCCGCCAGGTGCAGGCGTGGACGGTTTTTCTGCAGCCAGCGTCTTTTCTTTTTCGGCAATTATGGCGAGTATCTGACTTTTTAGAAGATTAACTTCTTTGCCAAAGGCAGCGCGTTCTTCTACAGCAAGGCTAGGAATAGAGCCGGTTAATTGGCTAATTATTCCTTTTCTCGCCAAGTACTTGTTCCGGAATGCCTCTAGCGCCTCCCGTGAATTCAGCTGATTGACTTCCAGTTCTATCTGCGTCCTAATAGAGTAAATATCCATACCGCTCCTAATATACCCAATAAGATTGCCGCAAATCTGACTGCGCTGATATTCAGTCGTTCCTGCATCCGCCTACCAGAGGATATTTTTATGACGGTCTCGGCATGGATATCCAAATCTCCTCCGTGCTCTAGGCAGGCGCGATGAAATATACCGATGACCTCTATGTTATCTCCCAGTCTCTTGTAGCCGCCGGTAATCGTCACATCTTTAATCTGGGTGGACTCTGTCCAAACCCCTATAGCATTGACCCCATCATTAATATTCAGCCAACTAAAATTTCCGCGTTTCATTATATCGCCGATAACCTCTCCCCTATAAACCACCCTTTTCCCGTCATATTCCTTGGCGTTATTAATAAGGTCTGCGCTAGAAATTGGCTGGGCATAACAAAAAATCCTCCAGAAAAGTAAACTACAAACTATGCCGCAGGTAACCCGCATAAACCTCTTCATCTTTTCCCCTTTATTGTCGCTATCAAAAATCCGAGCAGGGTAAAGACTGACATAAACTCTAACCTGCCTGCCCACATCTGGATTATATAAGTGAATTTTAGCAGCGTAGGCATGGCGGCAGAGGTGATACCGCAGGATAAACCCACATTTGCCGCTGCAGAGGTGGATTCAAATAAAGAGTTAAGAAAAGGGTAGCCAAAAAACATACCAACCATTGCACCCAAGACGTATATAAAAAGGTAAGAAACAGTAATAAACAAGGCGCTTCTGACCTGTTTATCCTCCAAGAATATCTCTTTTATGTGGTGAAATTTTTGTACCACAATAGCCCGTTCCGGCAGGATTATTCTTTTGATATCTTCTAACAAGGCTTTAAAGATAATACCGACGCGCAACATTTTTATTGCGCCCGTAGTAGAGCAAACCGCGCCTCCCAGGGCCATAGCAAAAATTATTCCCGCCAGACCTAAATGATTCCATTCATAAATAAATTGCACCGCGTATAATGTTTGATATCCTGTGCCGGTATGTCCTGAAATAAGCTGGTAAAAACCTTTGCGGAACAAGATAAAGGCCTTGGGATAGATGTTAGTTTGGGCTAACCCAATCGCGGTAATAACGAAAGTAAGCAGGATAGTAATAAAGAACGAGGTGGTCTCAATATTCTTTAGCAGCTCTTTGCGGTTACCTGCCCAGATATGATAATGCAATTTAAAGTTAATGGCGCCCAGAATCATAAGTATCATGGTAACAATCTCAAGCGGTAAGCTATGGTAGTAAAGTATGTTTTGCGACTGCGGGGCAAACCCTCCGGTATCAAAGGCAGCCATAAAAATGCAAATCCCGTGAAAGAAGGCATTGAGCGGCTTCATCCCGCTTAAAATTCCAATGACGCCCAATGTCAAAGTTCCGATTATAAGATAGACAATGCTCACCAGCCAAATAAAACGTGCGGTATGAATGACGTTTGGCAATATTCTCTCATCTCGCGCCTCTCCTACATACATTTTAAATGCCCCGGATAAGCCTTTCACAAAAAAAGATAGCGCTACGATAATAATCCCCTGACCGCCTATAAACATCGTAAGATGCCGCCAGAGATTATGCGTGTAAGAAAGATGGTTCAGGTCTTGCACTAGGGTAAGGCCAGTGGTGGCAAAACCAGACATAGCCTCAAAGCAAGAATCTAAATACGAATTCCAGTGACCGCTGCGGTATAAAGGAACTGCGCCCAAAAGGGTAGCAGCTATCCAAGATAAAGACACTACAATCATACCATGCATCCAGTTTGGGTCTTTCTCGGTATAACATAACTTAGTGAGGATTAAACCAAAAAAGAGGGATATCTCCAAGGCGATAAAAAAATCTAATGCCGGATTTATCTCTCTTGTCACTAAACCAAATACAAAGGGTATGGCCATAGCAATCGTTAGGCCCAAGATTACCCTGCCTAAATAATAACCTACTATTTTAACATCTTCTAGGTGGGGTTTAAGAATCATATTTTCAAAGTAATCGCGAGGCAAATTACAAAGGCACAAAGAATAATGCTGAGGGCGTATATTAATTCCGAGGCAATCCCCAATACGGCATTGACAAATATTCTGTTCTTCATCGTTAAAGCTTACCTACCAGCGCGTTCAGCAACTGTGATTCATTGCCAATAAGGGTCAAGGCAATTATATCGTCTCCGGGCTTAAGGACGGTGTTACCCCTGGGAATAATAACTTCTTCCTGACGCAGAATAGATACGAGTACCGAGCTTTCCGGCAAAGCAATCTCCTGCACGCTTTTGTTAATCACCGGAGAATCTGCCGGCAGGTCCACGCGCACAATCGCCATCTTCCCGCGTTTGAAGCTCATAAGATTTACGAAATCAGAAAAAGAGACCTCTTCTTCAATAATCTTGGCAATTATCTTGGTGGAATCTACAGGTACATCTATCCCCAGTTCGGCAAATGTATGCTCATTACGTGGATTATTAACCCTGCCTACCGTGCGTCGCACATTAAATCTCTCTTTTGCCAGTTGACAGATAACAAGGTTATCCTCGTCGTCTCCGGTAACCGCGGCCACAACATCCGCGCGCAAGATACCTGCTTCCTCAAGAATGTCCGGGTCGCATCCGTCGCCATGAATAACCAACACGTCCAGTTCTTTTGCCAACTGTTCGCAAAGATCTTTGTCTTTATCTACTATAACTACCGTATGTTTCTCAAAAGAAAGTTGCCTAGCCAAAAAATAACCTATTTTTCCCGCGCCGATAATAAGAATATACATCTTTTTTAAATATTAAGTCTCTGTTTTATCTTCTTAAGGCTTGATACCTTAACTACTGCCATCAGGGTATCTTTTGCCTTTAGTGTCGTGTCGGCCTCCGGTATCACTACGCCATCAATCCTTCGGATTGTTACCACCATCAGTTCTCCGGGCATATTTATCTCCTGTACCTTCTTGCCAATCAGGGCACCACTAACCTCTATCTCTATAACCCCTAATTCTTTTGTTTCAATGAGATAGCTGGAAAAACGGCTCTCAATGATTTTATCCCTGAGCATAGCGGCGAAAAGAATGGTGCCACTAATGATATTCAATCCCAAAGCAGAGTAGATATGTGCCCGCTGAGGGTCATACACACGCGCAAAGACCTTGGGCACATTAAAAATCTTCTTAGCTACCTGCGCTGAGATAAGATTAGTGTTATCGCCGTCGGTAAGAGCGCAAAAGGCGTCTGCCTTTTCCGCACCAGCCTGTCTGAGCAACTCTAAATCAAAACCTTCTCCCGCTAAAGTCAGACCGTTAAAAACTCCTCCTAGACGTTCAAAAGAATCGCGACTCTTATCAATAACCACCACATTATGACCTTCGGCAGAAAGTAGTTTCGCCAGTTCCGACCCCACCCTGCCGCAACCCACGATGATTACATACATAGCCCTGTCTTACTTTCCTTTTGCCAGCTCCACCAGTTTCTTAAACGCTGATTGATCGGTTGCTGCCAGCTCTGCCAAGATTTTTCTATCCAGATTTACCCGCGCCTGTTTTAATCCTTTTATAAAAGCGCTATAGGTAATGCCGGCTTGTCTGCAGGCGGCATTTATCCGCGCAACCCAAAGTCTGCGCATTTCTCTTTTCTTTACGCGTCTGTCGCGATAGGCGTAAGCTAAAGCGTGCATCAATGCGCGGCGGGCCTGCTGGAATTGCTTGCTTCTGTCCCCCCAGAAACCCTTCGCTTTTCTTAATACCCTTTTCTTTCTTCTGCGTGTAGCAGCACTGTGTTTTACCTTTGCCATAAGTACTCCTCTTATTTAACCGTACGGCAACATACTTTTTAAAAATTGTCGTGTTTTTCTCTCTCCGATAATATCCGGTCTGCGCAACTTGCGTATGCGGCTGGATTTCTTGCTTGAGTTCAAGTGGCTCTTGCCGCAGTGATAATATTTAACCTTGCCTTTCTTGGTTAATTTAAACCTCTTGGCTATACCCTTTTTCGTCTTTAGCTTGCCCATATATAATTATCGCTCCTCTTAGTTTATTATATTATATACTATTTCGGAGTAAGCACAAAGCTCAAAATTCTTCCTTCTATGCTTGGCTCTCTTTCGACTATTCCGCTATCCTGGGTATCCAGAATAAATCTATCCACAACTTTTCTCCCTAAATCGACATGTTCCATCTGTCTGCCGCGGAAGAAAAGATTCACCTTGACCTTATCTTTTCTTTTCAGGAATGCCGATGCCTGTTTTACCTTAGTAATATAATCATGTTCGTCAATATTGGGCTTTAGGCGTATCTCCTTTAAGCGACCCTGTTTTTGATGTTTCTTAGCTTCCCGCTCTTTCTTCTCCTGATCGTATTTGAATTTACTGAAATCGATTATCCGGCATACTGGCGGGCTGGCATTGGGCGCAACCTCTACTAAATCCAGCTCGTATTGATTGGCTATCTCCAAAGCCTTTTGTATTGACACAATCCCCAGCTGATTACCCTCTGGACCAATAAGCCGCACTTGAGGTACCCTGATTCTCTCGTTAATGCGGATAAACTTTTTTATAGTAACCACCTCCCTTTTATAAGTTAGGGGACTTTAACCTTTTGTCCTACTTCCTCTTTTATCTTTTTGATGAACTCCTCAAAGGGCATAGTCCCCAAGTTACCCTTGCCTTTTCTGCGCACTGAGACTGTATGGGAGTCTGCCTCGCGTTCACCCACAACTAAACAGTAAGGTATCTTATCCACCTCGGCATCGCGTATTTTTTTATTCAGGGTTTCATTGCGCATATCCAGCTCAACGCGCAGGGAGTTATCTTCTAAAGTATTTTTTAGCTGCTGGGCATACGCATTCAATTCGTCTTTAATAGCGATTATTCTGACCTGCGCAGGCGCCAACCAAAGAGGAAATTCTCCGTTATAATGCTCTACTAACGCACCGATAAACCGCTCCAGACTGCCCAGTAAAACCCGATGCAGCATAATTGGCTGTTGTTCTTTGCCCTGTTCATCTATATAGGAAAGATTAAATCTTTTGGGCAAGGCAAAATCACATTGAATAGTAGCGCATTGCCAAGACCTTTTAAGCGCATCCTTTAGTTTTATATCTATCTTCGGCCCGTAAAATGCGCCCTCGCCCTCATTTATCTCATAGGTTAGGTTTTTCTCTTTCAGGGATTCTTCCAAGGCAATAGTAGCCATCTGCCAATCTTCGTCAGAGCCGATATATTTTGCCGGCCGCGTGCTTAATTCAATGCCTACATCGTCAAAACCAAATGCCCGCATGGTATCAAACACAAAATCTATGACGGACTTTATTTCGGATTTCAGCTGCTCTGGAAGACAAAAAATATGAGCATCGTCCTGCGTAAAGCCGCGTACGCGTAAAAGCCCGTGCAAAACACCTGCTTTCTCATGACGGTACACTGTGCCCAACTCAAAAAATCTTAAAGGTAATTCCCTGTAGCTTCTGATTTTAGATTTATAAATCAGGATATGCCCAGGACAATTCATCGGTTTGAGCACAAACTCCCTGTCTTCTATCTTAAAGGTGTACATATTCTCTTTATAATAGTCGTAGTGGCCGCTAGTCTTCCAGAGTCCAGCCTCCATGATGTGTGGGGTAAGCACAATTTCATACCCGCGCTTTAAGTGCTCTGTCTTTTCGTAATCCTCAATAATCCTGCGCAGGAGCGCACCCTTAGGATGATAAAACACCAAACCTGCGCCTG
>JAMWCI010000002.1:0-8426 GCA_023818655.1 Candidatus Omnitrophota bacterium | reverse complement strand
TCGAATAATCCCAAAGCTGGACCCAGTTTCCTGTGGTCGCGTTTTTTAGCTTCTTCCAGATTATTTAAATATTCGTCTAATTCCTGTTTGGTGTTGAAACAAGTGCCGTAAATACGTTGGAGCATAGGGTTGGTTTCAATGCCATGCCAATATGCCCCTGCTACTGAGAGCAGTTTAAACGCCTGGATTTGGCCGGTAGATTTTATATGCGGACCGCGGCAAAGGTCTGTAAAACTTGTGCCGGTTTTATAAATTGAAACCTTCTCCCCCTCCAGCCCAGCAATAAGCTCTACCTTAAAATCCTCTTTTAATCTTATAAATAGCTCAGTCGCCTCTTGTTTAGAAAGCTCTTCTTTTATGAAAGGCTGGTCTTTCTGGATAATCTCTAACATTTTCTTCTCTATCTTGGTCAAATCCTCATCGCTAAATGGCTCTTTTTTATCAAAATCGTAGTAAAATCCATCTTCGATAGACGGTCCAATGCCAAGCTTAGTTTCCGGCCAGAGCTCTTTTACCGCCTGCGCCATCACATGCGCGCAGGAATGTCTTAAGGTATACAAATATATCTTCTCTTGCGACATAGCATTTAATACCTTAACGAATCTTTCCTGGTGGGCCCAAGAGGAGTCGAACCTCTGACCTTTGCGATGTCAACGCAACGCTCTAACCAACTGAGCTATGAGCCCATACATTATGGGCAAGGAGGGAGTCGAACCCTCACATCCTTGCGGACCCGGGATTTTAAGTCCCGTGCGTATGCCATTCCGCCACTTGCCCGCTACCATTCTATTTCATGTCAAGGCGTGGACCGGACTCGAACCGGTGAATAGTTGTTTTGCAGACAACTCCCTTGACCACTTGGGTACCACGCCATTTATCACAAATTCTTTTGGATTGCTTTAATGATAGTTTCGGTGTCCGCTAGACAACCTAATCCTTCTTTTCCACAGGCAAGCCTGCCTGTTTTTGGTCCTATGAATCTGTAAGCTAAAGACTTCAGTTTCGCTATATTCTCCTGGGTGATTCTATTCTGATACATATTTTCATTCATTGCCGGCGCAAAGAATACCGGCGCCTTGGTGGCAGAGATTACGCAGGTCAAAAGATCGTCGCAGATGCCAGAGGCCACCTTGGCAATAATGTTGGCGGTAGCTGGCGCAACCAAAATAGCATCCGCCTTATCCGCTAATGAAATATGCTCGATCTCCCAAGCCTCTGGTTCCGCAAAAAGTCCGCGGTAAACCTTCTGACCGGACAAACTTTGAAAGACAACAGGTCTAATCAACTCCTCTGCCTCCTTGGTCATCACTACGGTTACCAAGAAACCTGCCTCTTTGAGCCTACGCACAATATCACAGGCTTTATATATCGCAATGCTTGCGGTTACCCCAAGAATTATCTGCTGCCCTCTCCCCATCTATACCCTGTTATTGCTTTGTTTGCTTACACAGCACCTTATTATCGGTAATCTCGCGCAGTGCTACAGTAGAAGGCTTGAAAGTGGCCGGGGCCTCTACTAACCTAGGCTGCCCCTCAGCTATCTCTAGGGCCCTCCTAGAGGCTAAAATTACTAACTTATACACAGACCCGTTGCTTTTATCCAATAAATTCTCCAGCGCTATATCATACTCCATCTTTAACCTCTCTTTGTTTTCTGTTTGTTATGTTTTTTTGTTTATCTGTTGAGTAATAATATGTTTTAATTGTGCCAACGCCTCTGGAAGCTTATTGTTCAATATTTGATAATCACAGCTGGAGGCATGCCGTAACTCTTCTCTTGCCAGTTCTATGCGCCTCTTTAATTCATTTTGGGGTATCCTACGACAACGCCCCTTCATCCTTGTCTCTAATGTCTTCAAAGAAGGCGGCCGCACAAAGATGCTTATGCTATGAAGGGGATAAAGTCTTTTTATGTTGGCTACCCCCTTTAAATCCGTGCACAACACAACATTCCTGCCGGCCTTAACGGACTTCTCTACATAATCCTTGGGAGTGCCGTAATAATACCCTAGGTACTTGGTCCATTCAAGGATTTTTTTTGCGCGCCTGAGGGCCAAAAATTTGGATTCATTGAGAAAATAATAATCCCGGCCGTTCTTTTCCCCTGACCTTTTGGCACGGGTGGTAAATGAAATAGACTTAGTCAGTATCTTGCGTAATTTTTTATCTTCCAAAAGCCTGCTGCGCAGAGTCGTCTTTCCTGAACCCGATGGCCCGGTGATGATAAAAATAATGCCCTGTTTCTTCTTCACTCTATATTCTGCACCTGTTCGCGGATTTTTTCAATCTGACTCTTCATCTGCACAACTTTTCCAGATACAGAGGCGTCAAATGATTTTGCCGCCAAGGTATTCGCCTCCCGCTGCATCTCCTGAGCGATAAAATCCAGTTCTTTACCGACCGGTTCTTTGGCTGCAAGCTTTCCAGTAAAATTACGTATATGAAAAGCCAACCGCTCCAATTCCTCACTAACATCTGTATCCTTAAGAAATGCGGCGCGCTCCTCGTCGGTATTGATAGCAGCCAGCTTCGCACGTAAGGCCTTTTTAAACCTCGTTCTCACCCGCTCCAAACCATTCTTTAAAAAGAGCGCTCTTTTATGCAGGTATCTCTGCAGTGCCCTACCCTCTTTTTGTCGCATCGCAAGCAAATCCTCCAGCGCCCCGCAAATTAAAGTCTTGAGCGCCGGCCAGATATCCATTCCAGTTGCCCTGCTTTCTTCCAAAGATAACACGCCAGGCATATTCACTAATGTATTGATACTTATCTCGTCCTTAATCCCGAATGTATTTTTAATATCCCTAAATACCTCAAGATACTCCTTAAGCAGGTTTTTGTTTATGGTAATGTTATGCCTGCCCTGTCCGCTAACGGATATCACACAGACAAGACGACCCCTTTTTATTTTTGCCTCCAACTCTTTTTTTATCCTGTCTTCAAGATACAAGAGGTTATCCGGTAAATGAAAAACTATTTCTAAAAACCTATGGTTTGAACTCTTGATTTCTACTGAAATTTTTCCAAATGGCTCAATAGATTTCTGCCTGCTGCCAAATCCCGTCATGCTAAAAACCATCGCTTAAGTCCATGCCTTTCTTTTGTATTCTTTTTCCACAATCTCTTTTTGAGGGTATAAATCCACAATTATCTCATCCGGATTAAACCAGAGCTTTATCTCCCGCTCTGCTTCTGCTTCATTAGAAGAGACATGAATAACGTTCTCGTATACGCCAGACGTTGTAATCCTGCCGTAAGAACCGCGAATAGTGGTAGCCTCTGCCTCCTCTGGGTTAGTCGCACCAGCAAGCTCCCGGCATTTTCTTATTGCATCTTTACCCCAGTATATTAAAGCCATAACCTTGCGTCGGTCATGCAGCTCGCCTTGAATATATTTTATTAAATCTTCAAAAAAAGGTTTATCCTTTAAATGCTTGTAATGCTCTTCTGCTAACTGGCGAGAAACACGCACCATTTTAGCCGCGACAATCTCTAATTTTGTTTCTGATAGCCGCGTCAGGATATTGCCGGTTAAAGACTTTTTTAGGCCATCTGGCTTAATCAAGATTAATACTGCCTGGTTCATTCTCCCGCCTTCTTCCTTATTAAATTTACAATGCGCTCAAGCTCATCCTGAGAATAAAACTCTATTAAAATATGTCCGCGCTTTGCGCGCTTGACAATCCTTACTTTTGTCGCCAGGGCATGCTGCACTGATTCTTCTAACACTGCCAAGGCTGGGTCGCGATGAGTAGCTCCCATCCGTCTTTTGTGCGTCTTTTGCCGACCAGACTTAATCAAATTTTCTAATTCGCGCACAGATAAATCCTTGGATATAGTCTCTTGAGCAAGCCTGCGTTGATAGTTAGCATCCTCAATTTCTAAAAGCGCCCTTGCATGGCCAAAGGAAAGACGACCTTTCTTTAGCTCCTGTTGAATCTCATGAGGAAGCTTTAACAAGCGCAGGAGGTTAGTAATAGAAACACGCGATTTGCCTAAAACCTCGCCTATTTTTTCCTGGGTCACTGCGAATTTATCTATAAGATGTTGGAGGGCATGTGCCTCTTCAATAGGGTTTAACTCTTGACGCTGGATATTTTCAATAAGGGCTATCTCTAAAGAGTCTCTGTCTTCTACATTCTTCACTATTACTGGTAACTCCTTGATATTCAAAAGGTTAGCTGCGCGTAATCTCCGTTCTCCAGCAATAAGCTCAAAAGTATCGCCCTTTCTTCTGACCAAAAGTGGCTGAATTATCCCTTTTTCTTTTATAGATTGGGCTAATTCTTCCAAGGTTGCCTGATCAAAATCTTCGCGTGGCTGAAAAGGATTGGGCTTAATTTGAGCGGTAGAGAGATAAATAACCTCTTCTTTCTTATCTCCTGCTGTTACGCCTGCAGACTCTCGTTCTGATATTAAAGCTCCCAAACCTTTGCCTAATGCCTTCCTTTCCATTATCTGTCTCCTTGTAGAATAGACTAGTTACTTATTAAAGGTATCCCTAATATCTCTTTAGCCAGCTCTTCGTATTTTTTCGCTCCCAGTGATTCTTTATCATAAAGCGCAATAGGCTTACCAAAACTAGGCGCTTCAGTAAGGCGGATATTTCTAGGAATAACTGACCGGTAAACTTTGTCTTTAAAATAATTTCTTGCCTCTTGAATTACTTCTTTTGTCAAATTAGTACGATAATCTGCCATAGTCAAAAGTACTCCCTCAATCGTAAGATTAGGATTGAGATTATCTTTCACAAGTTTAATAGTATTAATGAGTTGCGTTAATCCTTCTAAGGCATAATATTCACATTGGACAGGTATTAATACCGAATCTGCGGCACATAACCCATTAATAGTTAAAATACCTAAAGAAGGCGGAGAGTCAATAATAATAAAATCAAAGTTTTCTTTTTCTTTTTGTAAAGCTCGTTTTAATCGATATTCCCTGCCCAATACAGCTACTAACTCTACCTCTGCTCCGGTTAAATCCAAATTAGAAGGCGCAATAACCAAACCAGGAATTTCCGTATTCTGTAAAATTTCTTTCAATTCTATCTCTTCCAAAAGAACGTGATAGGTGCTTTTCTGTATATTATGTTTATTAAATCCAATCCCGCTGGTAGCATTAGCTTGGGGATCTAAATCAATCAACATTATTTTCTTACCAAACATAGCTAAAGAGGTAGCAATATTAATTGCCGAGGTAGTTTTACCTGTTCCTCCTTTTTGATTGCATATAGCGATTACTTTACCCACTTGTTTGCCTTATTGTCGGATATTTTTAATGCCTTTGTTTTTATGTTAACCTTCTAAAAACTATTCTTTATCACAACCCACCGTAATGCAGCAAGATAGAATATATATAAACCTGCTTTATTTGGTGCTAATAGCAATGTTCCACGTGGAACATTGCTATTAAATTTATTATCTTAACAGCAGGTTTTTGTCAAGTATTTTCTTTATTTTTTAATAAACTTACCCGTATTTTTGCTGGCTTAGCGCCCGGCATTCCAAAAAGACCCTTTTTTTCTTCTGATAAGACTTCTATTTTTACTTTAGAGCGCGGAAGTTTTAATTCTTTTAATGCTTTTTTAATTGCTTCTTCTACTGTATTCCCTTCTACTTCTAAAAAAGTAGTTTTTATATTCATTTTATTCTTATCTTAAATTGATGGACTAGCATAAGAAGATTGTTCACTAACCAATAAAGCACTAATCCCGATGGCATAGGATAAAAGAAAAAAGCAAGTATAATAGGCATAATTAATGTCATTATTTTCTGTTGTTCAGCCGCGCTCTTATTCATTGACCCTACTGAAGATATTTTTTGTTGAACAAACATCGCGATAGCCATTAAAATTGGTAAAATATTAATCGCATTGCCTAAAATTGGTAAAGAAAATTTGAAAGCGAGCAGCTGATCAGGTGCGGATAAATCTTTTATCCCTAAAAAATGGGCGCCTTTCAAATTTATGGAACGTATAAGTGCTTGATAAAGCGCAAAGAATATAGGTATTTGCAATATTAGAGGTAAACAGCCGCCAAAAGGATTTACTTTATGTTCTTTGTATAATTCCATAATTTCTTTGTTGAGTTTTTGCGGATTATTTTTATAGATATTGCGTAACTCTTCTATTTTAGGTTGCAATACTTGCATTTCTTTAATAGAGCGCATTTGTTTCAAAGTGAGAGGAAAAAGCAGGAAATAGACAGTTATGCTCAAGATGATTATCGCTAATCCCCAATTATGCACTAATCGTTGAATAAAATCTAATATTTGTATAAGGAGTTGAGAAATTGCATCAAAAGTGCCATAATATATTATTGCGGACCATTGGGGATTAACTGCCTTTATTAATTGCAAATTTTGTGGTCCCAAATAGATATGGAATTTTTGCTTTATCTTTTCACCTGGCGACAAATTAAAGTCTTTAGAAATAATTCCTACTTGTACAAGATTCCCATTTATCTTTCGTAATAGCGCAGTAGTTTCTATCTTATCTGGCTGCATAATCGCGCAAAAATAACGATTCCTTAAACCAATAAACTCTGGTTTTGGAAAATCTTTATTGGCTCTAACTACGGTATGTAAAGTTTTTTCTTGCGTTTGTATAATCGCTTCTTGAAATTGAGAGTAGGCAATAGCAGAAGAGAAGTTCAAAGTCCCTAACCATAGTGGATAATTGATTTTTAAAGGAGCTTTAGATTCATTTTGGACATTTATTTCTAACCATAATTCATAGCTAGAGTTAGAAAAAATAAATTCTTTAGTAATCATTTTATAATTATCTACATATTGAAATAACACTGAGTTGTTTGTGGTATTTATTCGGCGAAAGGCCAAGATTGGCTCATCAATTGCCAAGCCGTTTTCCAAGGATAATTTGCTATCTGGATAATCTTTAAAGACGATTTCTTTGATTGCTGCCCGGGACTCAATAAACTCCAATTTGAATTTATCTTGCTCAAAAATAAAAGTAGAAATGTTTTCTTTAGATTCCGGTAATAATGTGTTTTGTTCAGCATTAATTTGTGTTTTAGCGAGGGTTAGATTATTGTTTATAACTTCTTTATTGTCAATATGATACATTGGGACGACGGCCACATACCAGATAAACATGATTAAAAACGATAAAAACATAGCTAACAAAAGGCGTTTTTCCATAGATTCTTACATCACAGGGTCATAGCCTGATTTTTGGGAAAAAGGGTGGCAGCGTAGTAAACGCATAGCCGCTTTTACTGTCCCCAGCAAGAAACCATATCGCGCTACTGCCTGATACGCATATTCTGAACAAGAAGGAACAAAACGACACTGATGTGGCAGATAAATGCGTATGTAGCTTTGGTAACCTTTAATCAGGTTCAGCACTACGTTTCTTAGCATTATCCGACTAAACGCTTTCTTCCTTTTTGACGACGAAGTCTAAGCACCCGACGCCCGCTGCTTGTAGCCATCCTGCTGCGAAAACCATGCCTACGTCTTCCGACGATATTGGTCGGTGTTTTCAGGTTTTTTTTCATACTATTGGTCCCTTGGTATAATAAAAGTTTATTATAACAGAACTCTTTTTTAAGTCAACGAATTCTAACATATAACGCTTGAGTGGTCAAGTTAAATTCGCAAATAATCTGTGTATTACTGACGAGGTTCTCCACAGATATAGGGCGGGGATTGGATATTCTGATTTTTTAATTGACCACTGGAAAAGATCTTGTATAATAACCGGCATTTATCTTTTTTCCTTGCAAGTTGTTTCGGTTCTGTTATAATATAGAAGCTGCATAATTTTACTGTGCTGTATTTTTCCACAGAATTATGCACGATGTGAATAACCTGTGAATAACAAGAGCGGCTTTTATGGTTGATTTAATAAATCTCTGGGAGCAAGTTAAACTCCTTTTAAAGGAAAAGGTTGGTCAATCAGCTTTTGAAACTTGGCTTCAACCATTAAAGGTTAGGGCTAATGAGGGAGACACTCTTTGGTTAGAAGCCCCGGATACCTTTTTTAAAGAGTGGGTGGAAAAATATTACGGCTCGCTTATTCAAGACGCCATCCGCTCTGCGGCAGAAGCTTCAAACATCAAACTATGCTTGGAAGTAAGCCACTTTCAACAACCTGTGTCCAACACGCCCTTTATATCCTCCCGCCCCAAATCAATGGAATCGCTGAAAACTACAGTGCTTAATAGTAGATATACCTTTGAGAATTTTGTGGTTGGTCCATCCAATAAACACGCCCACGCCTACTCTTTGGCTGTAGCGGAGGCGCCGGCAAAAACTTACAATCCACTTCTTATATACGGCGGGGTGGGATTGGGCAAGACGCATTTGATTCAGGCTATTTGTCATCATGTCAGAAAAAAATTCCCGGATAATTTCAATATCTGCTATATATCCTCAGAGCGGTTCACCAATGAACTTATCGATGCC
>JAMWCI010000112.1 GCA_023818655.1 Candidatus Omnitrophota bacterium | reverse complement strand
AAACTGCAAAACTTCCCTTTTATATTGGGGATGGCGCAGAAACTACAATTATTTATACACCCTTCGCAAATCTTAAGATAGGCGTAATGTCGGGGGGTAAGCGCAAACCTTTTAACTTCATGATTCAGCGAAGGTCTGCCTATAAAGGCATCCACCTCAAGCAGCTCTTTACGTAAAATATCCTGGTAACGCTGGACTAAGCATCCATAAACGATAATCTTCTTAAGCCGCCCCTGCTTCTTCAGTTCTATGAGGTCAAGGATAACATCAATGGATTCTTCTTTTGCATCCCCTATAAAACCGCAGGTATTCACTATTGCTATATCCGCCTTTTCTATATCTACGATAGAATACCCTTTATCCCCGAGTCGGCCGAGCACGCTTTCTGAATCTACGACGTTACGCGGACAACCCAGACTAATTATTCCAATCTTGCTTTTCATCAGGGGATACGTAGGCCATCTTTGGTGATGACAATATTTTTTATTACCTGCCCTCTCCTGCCCAGATTTGCAAAGCGTTGTCCGTTTACAACAAGTTCAACACCACCGGCGTTGCTGACATACAGGTCTATTCTGTTTTTGGCCTTCCATGTCTCTGACCTGCCTTTCTCCAGAACGCGGCGAAAAACAAGATGGCCGTCTGCCTTAAGGCTGATAAGACAATTTTCTTTCGCGCTTATGGTAACGGCTATCTCAGAAACTGGACTTTTCTGCAGCTTGCCTGGATTAACAACTGCAGGAGGTAAGGTCGTCAGGTTTTTCTTTGGCAGAACTACCGATTCCATCTTATCAGTGGATACGACTAACTTATGCTTAATAAATACTTTCTTCAGCTGAAAAATAAATAATAACGCTATTGCCACAACGGCTGCCACTAAAAATATCTTTTTGTGTTTTTTGGTGCCTACCCCCAGAGATACAAAAGAAACCTTGGCATTGTCAAACAACCTCTCCTGGGCAGGTTTCTTCAACTCCTTGCTTTTATACCTTGCGTCTAGTTCAACCCTTACAGGACCATCCTTGTGTTCCTGTATATACTGTTTGGGGTCTACGCCCAGAAAACGACAATAAATCTTTAGAAAGCTCTTTAAATAAACCGGGCTTAAGTTAGTGATAGTGTCGCCCTCTATTGCCTTCAGTATATCCAGATGAATCTTAGTCTTTTTCTGGACCTCTTCCAGACTAATCCCTTTTTCCAGACGTATCTTCTTCAGCCTGCTTGCGGCAGATTCCATATCAATGTCTCTCCTCTTTCTCCTGCTGTAATGATGCGTATTTCTCCAGCCATGCCTGTCTGTCCACGATTATCTTGCGCGGTTTGCTGCCTTCAAAAGGACCAACCAAACCTTCCTGTTCCATGGTATCTATGATCCGCGCTGCCCGCGTGTACCCCAGACGCAATCTCCTCTGCAATATTGAAGCTGAGGCCTGATTACTCTCCATAACAATACGCACAGCTTCATCATAAAGGTCGTCTTTCTCTCCGTTATCGACCGTTGTTTTCTGTTGTTCCTTCAAGATCTCTTCATTAAAAACAGGCTCTCCCTGACTTTTTACAAAAGAAGTTACTCGCTCAATCTCCTTGTCGCTTACCAGCGTTCCTTGGATACGGATTAATTCGGATTCCCCCGGCCGCATAAAAAGCATATCGCCTTTGCCTAAAAGTTTCTCCGCGCCATTGGCATCCAATACGGTGCGCGAATCTACTTTTGAGGCTACCTTAAACGAGATACGCGCTGGCAGATTAGCTTTTATCACGCCGGTGATTACGTCAACCGATGGCCGCTGCGTAGCTAAAACAAGGTGTATCCCTACAGCGCGCGCCATCTGGGCAAGACGGGTTACTGCGTTTTCAATCTGTTCTCCAGCCACCACCATAAGGTCGGCAAATTCATCGATAATCACTATTATATAGGGAAGTTTTTCGTTTTTTTCGTTATAGGATTCAATGTTTCTGGTGCCTGCCTTGGCTAAAAGACGGTAACGCTCGTCCATTTCATTAAGAACCCAGTTGAGGGCTGCGGAAACTTTTTTCGCGTCAGTCACCACTGGGCAGAGAAGGTGCGGGATGTCGTTAAAAGGCATAAGC
The DNA here is from genome assembly GCA_023818655.1 of Candidatus Omnitrophota bacterium. Taxonomy (GTDB): domain Bacteria; phylum Omnitrophota; class Gorgyraeia; order Gygaellales; family Profunditerraquicolaceae; genus JAMWCI01. The sequence goes on along the minus strand of JAMWCI010000112.1, from coordinate 1,659 downwards.
TCTACCCTCTTAGGGTCAACCATTAAAAACTTTAATTCATCGGGTGAATTCTTAAAAAGGAGCGACAGGATAAGAGAATTCACGCAAACAGTCTTACCTGAACCAGTCGTGCCGGCGATAAGAAGGTGTGGCATCTCGTCTAAATCGGCAACAATAGGTCTTCCGGTGATGTCTTTTCCCAAAGGAAGGGCTAACTTAAATTTCGCCTGAGTAAATGCGTTGGAAGCCAGCACTTCCTTAAGATAGACAAAAGTAGTCTGGGAGTTAGGAACCTCTACGCCTACCCGCGCTTTGCCGGGTATAGGCGCAAGGATTCTTACCGACGGTGCGCGCATAGCTAGGGCTATATCATCATCCAGGGCTTCAATGCGGTTTACTTTTACTCCTGGGGCAGGTTCCAATTCATAGCGCGTAATCGCCGGACCCCGCTCAATATCCGTTACCTTGGCGGAAATCCCGAAATCATCCAGCGTCTCCTCAAGAACCCTGGCATTTGCCTCCAGGTCCTCTTTTGTCTGTCGGGATTCTAAGATTGGAGGATTATCCAACAGATCAAGCGTTGGCAGGCGATAATTGCCTATTTTTATTTCCTGGGGTTTTGCTTTTATTTCCGCGGGTTCCGGTTTTGCGGTCTTAATCTGAATTTTAACTTTGGGAATAATTGGTTTTGGCGCGCTAGAAACTAAAGACTCCGCCTTTTGACTGGCTGCCGCATTATCCTCCCCGGGCAATCTCATCTTGATTTTAGTCAGTCGTGGTCTCGGACGAAATAAAAGCAAATTCCTGGAGAAAAATTTTACTTTTGAGGAGATACGAGCAAAAAAGGCGGAAATGAGAATGTCTGTCGTTAAGACAAACGAAAGCAGGATAAAGGTAATAAAAATAATAAATCCTCCGAGGCGACCAAAATACGCAGTTATAAAGCGCGATAACCAGAAACCAAAAAGTCCTGCGCGACTAAAAAGAATAGTCTGATTATTAAAATCAAACATGCCAATAAACGCGCTTAAGGATATTACCAGAAAAAAAACGCCGATTAATTTCGCCAGACGCAAAACAGGCACTTCCTGTCGGAATAATTTTACTCCTAAGAATAAAATGAAAAACGGGATAATGTAACTTGCCCAGCCGAACAAGAATATTATAGCGCCTGCCAGATACGCGCCAAAGGTGCGGATAAAATTCTTAGGGGGGATATTGGGGTGTGAAATATAAAAAGGCAGGTCAAAAGGGGTAAACGAAACAAGACTTGCCAGGATTATTAATCCTGCCGCTATCAGTATTACGGCACGAATTTCATTAAGCCTTCTTTCTCTCACTGCTTTAAGTCTTGTTCTGCCTGCTTCTTGCTCAGATTAATCCTACCCATCTCATCTATCCCGATAACCTTGACTTTTATCTCATCACCCACTTTAACTACATCTTCTATGTTCTTGACGAAGGTATCGGAAAATTCAGAGATATGCACCAACCCGTCTTTGCGGGGGGTTATCTCGCAAATCGCACCGAAACTTAAAAGGCGTTTTACCTTTACAGTATAAATGCGTCCTACCTCGATCTCGTCGGTAATGGCCCTGATCATCTTAATCGCCTCTTCTGATTTCTGGATATCGGTAGAACCAATAAAAACAGTGCCGTCATCTTTTATGTCTATGCTCA
>JAMWCI010000031.1 GCA_023818655.1 Candidatus Omnitrophota bacterium | reverse complement strand
TGCCTTTTTGCCAAACTCCCTAAAACCTTAAATGCTTCAAAAGAGTGGGGGGAAAGTTGATATATTTAACCTAATCTATTTTTCGAAGAATCTGCTGTCTTGTGTCGCGGTCAGAATGTAATCTTGTAAAGATAGTTGCGACAACTTGAGCAAGGCAGTATCCTTTCCATAACTCTCTTGCTTTCCAATCCTTGCCGGCGTATCTTTCATTTATCTCAGGATAGAACGAGAGTTTTTTCTCAATCTCTTTGATTTCTTTACTCTGCGTAAAATTAAATGCTTCCTGTGCGGCTACAATGAGACTATGACCTATTTTCTTCCTGACTTTATCTTCATTCCAGCCAGTTGCTATAATAATTATTGCTTTGAAAAACATTTCAACCGCCATTCTTGTACTCTCAATTGCCTTTGTTTCAGGAAAATCTTGTAATAATAAAGATACTGCTGCGCGTAATTCTTTATCCGCGCTCTTAATAAAATTTAAAGCTAAACCTTTAAATCTGGGATTTTTAATGATATCATCGTAGCCATATGCATAATCTAAGCAGTCAACCCATAATAAAATAAAACTCCATAACTCTTTTGTATTAGCCTTTATTTGATTCTTTAAGGTTTCAGACATAGATGGTAGGGAATCAAAGGCATTCAAGGGGACTTTTCCATACACAATTGGTATATAGACAGGCCAAAAACATGAATCAAAGTAATAAACGCCTCGATATAACGAACCAATTTTGTGCGAACCTTCCTGAGTATTTTTATAAAACCACTCACATATTGTATTTGTGACTTCAGAAGGAATGGAAACATTACATTTAAAATCTTCTGAAAAAGCTTTAAGCGCAAGAAATGGTCTTGCCCTTGGGGGTATATCTTCTTTACGAAACCTTTCATTAATTGCTCTTAACCATTCTTCTGTAGGTCTCATTTTTTTATTTGCTACTTTATTTTTAAGCTTTATAGATAAAAATTAATGTTATTATTTTGCCATTGCAGAATAAACCAAGCCCTCACAATAGCTAATCAATAATTCTTTATTGTTTAACTTCTGTAAGATATTGAAATCTGGACGATTTTTAACGAATTCGAGAAGGCGCTCTCTAGGAGCCAACTTGTAACTTTCATAAAAGAAATCAAATAAATCTAGAGGATCTTTCACTTTTCGGGTCTGTCTGAGAGTAACACCAAAAAATGTATCTGGTTGCCTTCTATAAGCAATTAGCTCCTCATCACTAATTGGATTGGTGCAGATAAGTTGTTGACCCGCAGTTGTGCGATATATACCATAAACCTTTTTTTCGGTCTCTGATACTGTGGCATTCACAAGCACGCCTTCAATATTTTGTCCATCCTTGTCGGGAATTATATATTTCTTCCCGATAATTAAACGTGGAGGCGCATCCTTACCTGCGAAGGCAAATTCGGGATGCTCGCCGTCAAAGGTAGAAGGAATTTCTTCATGTTCACAAATAGACTTAATTAAATCAAACATATCCTGATGATTTTCTCGGGCCTCTAGTACATCGCGTATGTTTGTAAATTTAAAATCAAAACTAAAATCTGGTATTTTGAAACCATGAGCAAAGCCAGCTCGATGTTCGCTTATTCCTTCTAAATCATACTCAAATGGATGATTTGTAATAAAAAGATATGCTGACGGCGCAGGATTACCATTAATAGTTAAAGTAGACTCACTGCGTTTGATTTCTCCCACAATATTAGAAACTTGATTCAAAAAATCAGTTATATTAATATCGATAAAAATAATTCGTTCGTGCTTAGCCTGTTTCTTAAGTGCATTGTAAAGCTGATTGCTTATGTTTGTACTTTTCTTTCCGGGTTGGCGTGCTTTTGCTTCAGTAGAATACCTCTTACCAGTCTTTTGAGAAATGGCCGTAAACTCACAATGTGTTGTCCTATTATCTTCTTCATTTTCAATTTCTAAATCAAACCCTGCCTTGATGAATTCCGCAGCTACATATGTTTCATATTGTGCACCCCGAAATTGAGATATATCTTTTAGACGCCTAATTAGTCTTTCTTGAATTTCTACATTATGCGCAAGAAGGTACAAATTATACGAGAGATTGATATAAGCAGACATAGCACCTGTCATGGGTGCAACATTAATTGTGCCGTTTCCCTTTTGATGTTCCTTCATATATTTATGTGCAATCTCATGCCATTGAATCACAGGATGCCTTTCTTCAAATGGTTTTGCAAATTCAGCCTGGCCCCACTCCTTACCAAAAATTAACCTTATATATTCAAGCAAAAAATCATGGAATGTCTTCCACTTTTGGGAATAATATAATCGGTTCCCAACAGCAACCATGCGGTATCCCTTAAATTCAATAGATATTATCGATTTACCTAATCCTTGTTGTTTTTCAATTAGGGATTGCTTAGCTTTCATACGTTCAAACTCCAGAAGTACTTCGGCTGGAATTGAATCGTTTTTACCATAACAACATTTTTTGTATTTCTTTCCACTCCCACAAGGACAGGGGTCGTTTCTACCTACCTTCATCTTTCAATTTCCTTTCAAAACAGTTTTCTTAAAAATAATTCTTGACTTCTAATATATTAATATAGTATAATCGAAAATAAATCGAAAGTCAAGGAGTTTAAAAATGCTTACTAAACGGCAAAAACAAGTATTAGATTTTATAAAAAAGTATATAGATCAAAATGATTACGCTCCCTCCTTAGAAGAAATCAGAAAGCATCTCCGCCTTTCTTCTGTTTCCACCGCACATTATCATGTTGAAGCTTTAAAAAATATGGGGTTTTTAAGGAAAGATGAAAACCAACCTCGCGCTTTGGATGTTTTTGCTAAGCAAAAATTGGTTCAAATACCGCTTCTAGGCCGAATAGCCGCCGGTGCGCCAATTGAAGCGATTGAAGACAAAAAAGAAAGCATAGCAGTACCTCAAGATAAGATTAAAACCGGCAATAATTGTTTTGCCTTGCAAGTAGTAGGGAAAAGTATGATCGATGAAAATATAGATGATGGTGATATCGTAATTGTCAGAAAACAAGAGACTGCTGAAAATGGCCAAAAAGTGGTCGCGCTTATAAATAATAGTGAAGCGACATTAAAACAATTATATAGAGAAAGAAATAGAATTAGACTTCAACCAGCAAATCCAAAAATGCATCCAATCTTTGTCAACTCGGATGATTTGGTTATTCAGGGAATAGTGATAGATATAATCAAATCTGCCGTTAAAGAAGAAGCCTTAGAGAAAGTCAATCATACAATACCCAAAAAAGAAAGACCCAAGGGTGGATGTGAGCTTTTATACCCAGAAAAGCAGACAAAAGAAAAGATTTTGTTTGAAACTTTATCAAGTGAACTAAAGTTAATTAAAAAATATGGCTCAGATTCTAAAACAAAAAATAAATTAATCCTTGGAGATAACTTAGGAATACTAAAAAATTTCTATAATGATCCGGAAATAAAAGGTAAAATCGACCTTATTTATATCGATCCACCATTTGGGACAGGACAAGAATTTGTGGGATACGAAGAAGAAAAATCTTATAGCGATAAACTCATCAATGTTGAATTCTTAGAGTTCCTGCGCAAAAGACTAATTTTTCTTCGGGAATTATTATCAGAAAATGGCAGCATATACCTACATATAGATCAAAAGATAGGACATTATATAAAAATAATTATGGATGAAGTATTTGGCGAAGAATGCTTCCGAAACGATATAACACGAATAAAATGTAATCCTAAGAACTTCGAACGGAAAGCCTATGGTAATATAAAAGATGTTATCTATTTCTATTCTAAGTCTAAATCAAATGGCAATGATCCGATGTATTGGTCAGATTATAGATTACCTCTTTCAGAAGAAGAAATAGAAAAACAATTTCCAAAAATAGACAAATACGGACGGCGTTATGCTACTACGCCACTACATGCAAAAGGAGAAACAAAGAATGGCCCAACAGGAAAACCTTGGAAAGGATTAAAACCGCCCAAGGGCCGGCATTGGCGCTATCCGCCTGAAGAGCTTACAAGGTTAGATAAAGCCGGATTAATAGAATGGTCGGAGACTAATAATCCTAGAAAAATAATCTATGCCGATGAAAATAGGGGAAAGAAAATCCAAGATATTTGGGATTTTAGAGACCCTGGCTTTGTAAGCGAAAGTTACCCCACTGAAAAAAATGAAGAATTATTAAAACAAATTATTTTATGTTCTTCTAAGGAGGGAGATTTGGTTTTAGACTGTTTTTGTGGTTCTGGGACAACCCTTGTGGCTGCAGAAAAATTAAAACGCTATTGGATAGGGATTGATTCCAACGAATCTGCTATAAAAACCGCTGAAAAAAGATTGCTTGCACTAAACAAAAAACAAGACCTGTTTAAAAAACCTACCTCTTTTGGGCTCTATAAAACAATTTAAAGTGCTTCTATAAACTCTTTAAGCAACAAAGCGCTAAATATATCTAAGTTACTTTTTATTATTTTATTATAAATCCCTTTATTACTTTCAAGCCAAATATACCCATCTATCAACGCTATTCTTTTTGCTGTACCACTTTTACTATTAATAAATTTAGAGGCATCGTCAAAACCTCGATCCTGTTCTCCTCCAGGGGTAGTTAAAAATTTAGCTTCCCCAATTACATAAATGTCATCTTTCTTAAATAAAACATCTATTCCCTTGCTTAATTTGCATCCAAGAGATTTCTTGGCATAATCTTTAAGGACATTATCGCTTCCCTTTAAAAACACTATTCCCTTTGCCTTAGTAAATTCATCTTTCTCTAAAATTGGATAGCCCAAAGAAGGCAACCATTGGCGAAATGCACTTCCTAATTGTCTATTAGTCTCTTTTGGTCGTGTTGCTTCTTGAAGCAGTCTTTCTATTCCTAATCCATATAATCTCTCACCAATTCTCTTAATCGTTTCCGGGTTCTGATCAATGGCTTCTTCTTTTGCTCTGATGAATCCTATATAGGAATCTTTTACAGGAAATACTTCGGCTTCCAAAAGTAATTTAATTAATTTTTTAGTCTTTTTGTCTTTAAAAGCTTTCTGTATAGACTGCTCCAAATCTTTATCTAAAGGTCTTTCGGGATTAACATTCATTACATAAATCTTGTTAAGTTTGTCCAGATAACCAGGGGCATTTGCTATCTCGATACTCTTTTTAATCCATTTATTCATACTATCCCTTTATAAAATAACTTATTGGCTTGTTATAAATTTTAGCAAGTTTAGTTAATTCTAGAAGATCTACTCTTCTTTCACATGCTTCGCATTTTGAAATATAAGATTGCGGCTTCTTTAATTTCTTTGCAACTTCAGCTTGAGTTAAACCTGATTCTAAACGGGCCTTCTTAAGTAATCCAATAATTGCTCTGTATTCTTTTAAATAGATTGTTTTATCCATAAAATTACTTGCTTTTAAGTTAATTATATTATATATTCTATTACAGAATATCCCAAATTAGGATATTATATTTTAACATAATTTCCCCCCACTCTTTTGAAGCATTTAAGGTTTTAGGGAGTTTGGCAAAAAGGCAAATTTTGCCCGCACCCAAAATTTGCCTTTTTGCTGGCACTCAAGCGTTGTTCGGGAGAGGCGCAGTATGCCGCACCGCGTAGTTTTTTTCATGTTGACTGCGGCATAGCGGACGAACCCTTATAAACTTTGGTTTTTTACTTGTAGATACTTATCAGTGAGAACGCTGGGGCTGGCGGCTGCCCGCACCCAGCCGCCAGCCCCAACTGCGCCGCACACGCATTAAAATCAGCAAGAAGCCAGCCGGCCCAGGCTGGCGCCGAATGAGCCCCGCTCCCAAGCGGGGCGAATGGGGCGCGGGAGATGTGGGAGCGCCGACAGGCGCGGTGCATTAAATCATTTGATGTTTGAAAATTTTATGCTATATTAGGGCTTGAGAATTTTTGAAAAAAGTCCGAAGCTCCTCCACGAAGGGGAGCTACACCTTTTAACTTATCATCTTCATAAAGTGGGTGGTGATCTGGTATGCCGTATACCGCCGTTGATGAAATATGTATGAAACGCTCAACATTATTCTTATACGCATCTTCTAATAGATTCCTCGTCCCAACTACATCAGTAGAATAAATATCTTTTTTCTTATAAAGAGGGAGGGCGGCAGCTGTATGGATAACCAATTTTATATCCTTCATTGCCCTTGCGACATCGTCTTTGTTTCTAATATCTCCTTTCACTTCTTCTATTCTATTTCTTTCAGGATAATCAAAATCAACCAGGTCTAAAGTTCTTATGTCACTTATCCCCTTTTTAAAAAAGTATCTAACAAGATTTATTCCTAAAAACCCTGAACCGCCTGTAATTAATACCTTCATTTAATAATCCCTAAATTCATAGCGCTAAAGAAAAATATATCACTCCGATACAAACAATGATCCACAACATAATATTAAGCTGCAATTTTTTATCGGAAAGCAAAATACTTATGGGATCCCCATCTTTCCGAAGCTTGTGTAGTAGGTAAAGATAGCGAAAAACACCATAATATATAAAGGGAATACTGTATATTAAGTGGTCACTTCCAAATTCTTCCACCGTTCTTGCATCTACTGTATAAAGCATATAAACAATTACGATCGAAGACGTAATTACAGTATTCATTTGATCAATAAAATAAAGGTTATATTGGGTTAATACACTACGGTGTAAAATCATTTTTTACCCAAGGAGCTTTAATTCCTGGCGTCTTTTATTGAGTCCCAGAAAAAGCGCCAAAAGTACTATCATGAACAAGATCCAGTGAGATAAGATAATTCCCGATACAACGCTACCGGCTAAGATGCGTAAATAAAAAAAGAATGCTATGGAGAAGATGTCAATGATAACGTCCGTTTTCAATATCTTTGAATACAGGAAATTGAAGATAATATAACCTATTACTACCAATCCAAAAATAGAATTCAATACGAAAGATGAAACAATGGATAAAAACACCCAATATCCATGCGGCAATTTGTGCTCGCCTAATGCTGATTTTACCCGAAGCAATGGGTCTTAAACATTTCAAGGGATGAAGTTTATCTTGCTCAATGTCGATGATATCATTTACTATATAAACAACGCCGGCAGCTAAAGAAAAGAGGCAGAAAGCGATAACTGTCTTTAAATTGGCTGGGGAAACAAACAGTTTCTTGCCAAAAATTAAAGGAAGAAAAATAAAAAGGTTCTTAATCCATTGCTTTGGGCGTAACGAATAAAATAAATATTTCATAACTACCTCTTGGTTGTTAATTAAATTCCATTTAATTGGAAAATGTCTAATTGATATTATCCCAAAGAATGTTTGGCGAATCCTTACGAAAGTACATTGTTATTCTATCTACTTTAACTGCTAAATAATATTTATATTGTTACTATTATTCAACCTTAACCTATTGTATTATAAACTTCAAGAAAAATAAAACAAATTTTCATTTTGGTTTTCAAATTGATTCTCATGTTCTTTGGCAAAAAGGCAAATTTTGGGTTGGGGAAAAATTTACCTTTTTGTTGGCTCTGTAAGTACCAAAATATAAGACCACTGCAGGCGAATCTTACGCGCTTTAGCACTACCACTAAGCGGCAAAAGCAAATAAGGTTGCTTACGAAATAAGGGTTGCATTATAAGGAAATCAGCTCAAGCGTCTGAATACAAGTCTGCGCCCCATATCCTAACTGGCGGTGTTCTTGCGACGAAATCAGAATATTACACCGCCAAAATCTATACACGTTTATAACCAATCTTTATAATCATAAAGTTATTTCAATAGAATAAAAAATCATTTTTCATCTCTATATATACTCCGCGCAATGAGGGTACCGCCGTATCTTGCGTGTCTTATTTTATCTTTGTTGTCGGCGATAAAGTTTGTCCACGCCTGCTTAGACAGAATTTTTCTACCAACCGAAAGCAGGTTTTTCTCAAATCATATACAAAGAGGCACAGTCTCCCATTGAGACAAAAATTTAGGTTCCATACTTTAATATTCTTGGTTAAGAAGAAAGAGTGGAGAAAAACATATCTGAAAACTCTTGCATTTGCCTTTTGTTTGTGTTATCTTATAAACTCGCCTTCCACATTTAACCATTTAAGAAAAAAAGGATAAGAGATATGAGTCTTATACATTTAAACGATTCAAATTTTAAGAAAGAGGTTTTGGATTCGGATTTGCCGGTTCTGGTGGATTTTTGGGCAGCCTGGTGCGGCCCATGCAAGATGATTGCGCCTTTTATTGAAGATGCGGCAAAAGAATACACATCCAAAATCAAAGTTTGCAAGATGGATGTGGATTCTAATCCTAAAACCGCAACCGAGTATGGCATTATGTCCATACCCACGCTTGTCTTTTTTAAGAAAGGCAAGGTTATTGATCAGGCAGTGGGCGCTTTAAACAAGAACGAATTGAGGAAGAAGATAGAAGAAAACCTGTTGTAATGAATGAAAAAAATCTTTATTGCCGCTACCAAGCAGAATGATGGCAAAACTACGGTCGCCTTGGGCTTAGTGCGTAATTTCCAAGAGAGTTTTCGGAAGGTAGGTTTTATTAAACCCATTGGCCAGCGCTACCTTGAGGAGGAAGGGCTAAAGATAGATGAGGATTCTATCCTTATTGAAGAGGTCTGCGGGATAAAATGCGGATTAAAGGATATGAGTCCTATTGCCGTAGAAAAGGGATTCACGGAAAGATACATCTCTCAGCCCGATAAAAAATCCATTACCCAGCAGATTAAAGATTCTTTTCGTAGGGTTAGCAAAGGTAAAGATCTAGTAATTATTGAAGGCACTGGTCATGCGGGAGTAGGTTCGGTTTTTGACCATTCCAACGCCACTGTAGCCAAACTCCTTGGCTCCAAGGTAATTATTATTTCTTCCGGCGGTATAGGCAGGCCTATAGATGAGATTATGCTTAACAAAGCGCTCTTTGAAAAAGAGGGCGTCAAGGTTATTGGCGTTATTATTAACAAGGTGATGCCTGCAAAATACGAGAAAATTAATCAGTTGGTGCGCAAGGGGTTAGGCCGTAAAGGCATACAAGTATTAGGCGTTTTGCCATACAACCCTATGCTTTCCCGGCCAAGCATAGAGCAGATAGTGGAAGAGACGGATTTTGAGGTTATTTGCGGAAGGGGGCATCTTGAATATTCGGTATCGCAGGTGATGGTTGGGGCAATGGAGCCACATGATGCAGTCAGATATATTGTTGACGATACCCTGATGATTACCCCGGGGGACCGGGAAGATATGATTATGACTGCGCTTGGTTGTTTCCGCGAAAAAGAAGATAAAAGGTTGAAGATTTGCGGCATTGTTCTTTCTGGAGGCATAGTCCCTGATGATTCAATTTTGAATTTATTAAAGAAAGCTGAAATTCCGGTTCTGCTATCTCCTGCCGATACTTACGATGTCGCCAATATTATTCACGACCTTACTGTCAAGATTAGGCCGCGGGATATTGACAAGATAAACGCGGTGGTAAAATTGGTTAAGGATAATATAAATTTAAACGCAATAGCGAAAGGGATGTAGAGATGGATACCATTGAGAAAATCCGCCAGCGCGCGCGGCAAAGGCAGAAAACAATTATCCTTCCTGAATATAACGACAGGCGCGTACAAGAGGCAGCGCTGATAATCCAGAAGGAAGGCATTGCCAAAGTAATCTTACTGACTCCGGAAATGGTTGATCCGAAAGAGAAGGAGAGGTATATTGCGGAATTTTACGAAACACACAAGGATAAAGACTGGACTCTGGATAGAGTCAAAGAGGCGTTTCAGGATACACTTTATTATGCCGCGATGATGACGGCAGAAGGAAAGGTAGACGGCATTGTGGCAGGCGCTGCGCACACTACCCCAGATATGGCCAGGGCTGCGATTCGCTGCCTGGGAATAGACAGCCGTATTACCATTGCCTCCAGGTGTTTTATTATGGTGGTGCCCAATTGTCATTATGGCGATGAAGGGACATTTATCTTTGCGGATTGCGGCATAATCCCAGACCCTAACGCCAGACAGCTTTCCTGTATAGCTGTCGCAGCTTCTGAATTAGCGGTTAAGGTACTGGATTTGGTGCCACGGGTTGCGCTTTTAAGTTACTCTACCAAAGGCTCGGCAAAAGGCAAGAATATTGATAAAATAGGCGAGGCGTTGAATATACTTAAAGAGACAGCTCCGGATTTGCTGGTTGATGGCGAGCTGCAGGTGGATACAGCAATAGTTCCGGAGGTAGCCAAAATAAAATATCCCTCTAGCCCTATTGGAGGCAAAGCAAATATTCTGATATTTCCGAATCTAGAGGCGGGCAATATTGGTTACAAATTAGTCCAGAGGCTCGCTAATGCGCGCGCATTGGGTCCTTTGTTGCTGGGGATGAATAAGCCGGCAAGCGACCTTTCCCGCGGTTGTCTGGTAGAGGATATTGTGGACTGCGTGGCAGTAACGGCAATCATGGCGAAATAAATTAGCGCATAGTTGAGAGGATATTAAAGAAGATGAAAATATTGGTAATAAACAGCGGCAGCTCTTCTATAAAATATAAATTATTTGATATGCCTAAAGAGCGGGTAATCTCCAAAGGCATTATTGAACATATCGGAGAAAAGGGTTCGGAGGTAAAAGACCATTACTTCGGGCTTAAGATAATTTTATCCAAGATAGATTCTGTTTCTGCAGTGGGACACAGGGTGGTGCATGGCGCGGAGGCGTTTCATAAACCTGTCCTGATTAACAATGCGGTGATAAGCAAGATACGGCGTTGTTGCAATATAGCGCCGCTGCATAATCCGGCAAACCTTGCGGGGATACTTGCCTGCAAAAAACTATTGCCCGGCACAAAACAGATAGCGGTATTTGATACGGCGTTTCATCAGAGCATACCCGATTACGCCTATATTTACGGACTTCCGTTTGAATATTATAGGCGGTTTGGGATAAGGCGGTATGGTTTTCATGGCACCAGTCACGAGTATGTGGCTAATGAGGCAGCCAGGCTATTAAAGAAGCCGCTGAAAAAATTAAAGATAATTACCTGTCATCTGGGCAATGGTTGCAGTATCGCTGCGGTTTATCACGGCAAGTCAGTGGATACGAGCATGGGTTTTACTCCTTTAGAAGGCCTTATTATGGGGACGCGTTGCGGAGATATCGACCCGGCTTTGGTAACCTATATTATGCGCAAGAAAAAATTGAGTGCACAGGAGATATACGATGTATTAAATAAAGCCAGCGGTCTAAAGGGCATATCCGGATTAAGCAACGATATGCGCATGCTTGAGGCAAAGGCTAGTTTAGGACACTCCCGAGCAAGACTGGCAATACGGATTTTTACCTATCGTATCAGGAAATATATCGGCGCATATATCGCTGTTATGAACGGATGCGACGCCGTGGTTTTTACCGCCGGCATTGGAGAGCATCAGGAAAAAATCAGGAAGGCCGTTTGCGAAAACCTCTTTGATTATTTAAAAAATAAACCTCGCGTATTAGTTATCCCGACCGACGAAGAGCTGATGATTGCGCGTTCGGCATTTAGGTTAATTTAACTACGAAAGAAGGAAGAAAAATGCAAAGAACAATCTTAAAGTCAAAGATACACAGGGCTACCGTAACAAAGACCAATCTTTACTACGAGGGCAGTATCGCTATTGATGGAAACCTTATGCGGGCAGCGGATATCCTGCCCGGAGAAAAAGTAGAGGTGCTTAATCTAAATACCGGCAGCCGCATTGAGACCTATGTCATAAGAGGCAAACCCGGCTCGGGAGTAATCTGCCTTAATGGCCCTGCTGCCCGCGGCGGATGCCCCGGAGATCAGGTGATTATTCTTTCCTATGCCATTGTAGAGGAAAAAGAAGCCCGCATTATTAAACCCAAGATTATTAAAGTTGATGAAAGAAATAAAATTAAGGATTAAGGTGTTCGGCGATTCCGCGCTGAGAAAGAAATCTGTCCCTGTCGAAAAGATTACAGAGGAGCACCGCAGGATTTTAAGTTCTATGGCTAACCTGATGTATAGTTCTTCGGGAGTAGGGTTAGCTGCTCCTCAGGTAGGGATAAATGAATGTATGATAGTAGTGGATATCGGAGAAGGGTTGTATAAGTTAATCAACCCGCAAATAATCAGGAGGCAAGGCAGGCAGGTGCTGGAAGAGGGATGCCTGAGCGTGCCGGGAATCAGCATTAAAGTAAAGCGCGCCGCTAAAGTCACCGTCAAGGCGCTGGATGAATACGGCAAACCCGTGGAGATTAACGCAGAAAAACTCTTGGCCTGCGTATTCCAGCACGAAATAGACCATATCAAGGGCAAGCTAATTGTAGATTACGCCTCTTTATTTGATAGGATAAAGATAAAGAAGAAGCTGGCAGAGTTAAAAAAGAGGGCTGAAGATGAGAAGTTGTCCCAACCAGAAAGAGAATCTTCTAAATTGCAACTGTAGTTATGAGCCCTGCGCTAGAAAAGGGATTTGTTGCGAATGTATTGCCTACCATCGCAAAAACAAGGAACTGCCGGCCTGCTATTTTTCTGCGGATAAAGAGAAAACCTACGACCGTTCTGTTCAGGCTTTTATAAAGACCAACAGATGATAAGAAGGCTTCCTATATGGTTTAGACAGGAACTGCCGGATGATATTAGTCAGGCAACCTCTAGGTTCTTCAGAGAATCTTCTGTGGATACCGTCTGTGGCGCAGCCAAGTGTCCTAATACCGCTGTATGCTTTAGGCAAAAGAGAATGACCTTTTTAATTTTGGGCAAAGTATGCACGAGGAATTGCGCATTTTGCAATATAGCCAAAAATGACTCGAGTGTATTGTCGTTAGATAAAGATGAGCCCATGCGGGTAGCGCAGGTGATAAAGGCTTTAGGGTTGAATTATGCGGTAATTACTTCGGTAACAAGAGACGATCTTACTGACGGTGGCGCAGGTGTTTTTGCAGAGACTATCTTCTGGATACGTAAAATAAATGGCCTGTCTACAAAGATAGAAGTTTTAATCCCTGATTTTCAGGGTAAAACCAGCAGTCTTGGGAAAATAATAGAGGCGTCTCCGGATTTAATTGCGCATAATCTTGAGACAGTAAAGCGGTTGTATCCGGAAGTAAGGCCCAGCGCAGATTATCAGCGTTCGCTAGAATTATTGCGCAAGGTTAAATTGCTGAATAGCAACATTCCCACTAAATCTTCTCTGATGCTAGGTATGGGAGAGACAAAAGAGGAATTGCTGGAGACAATGTTGGATTTAAGGCAAGCCCTATGCGATTGTCTGTGTCTGGGGCAGTATTTAGCTCCTTCATTGAAGCATTATCCTGTTGCGGAATTTTTAACACCCGCTCAGTTTGCAGGATATCGCAACATAGCGCGGGAGATGGGGTTTAAAGTTGTGCTTTCCGCTCCTCTGGCGCGTGGTTCCTATAAGGCGCAGAGCGTTTATCAGGAGTTGGGAAATGTATGATTTGATTATCATCGGCGCAGGTCCAGCTGGCTTGACCGCAGCGCTTTATGCCGGACGTTCGCGCCTAAATACGCTGATTCTGGAGAAAATGAGCGTAGGCGGAAGGATAATTTTAAGCGAAAACATTGAGAACTTTCCCGGGTTTCCCGGTGGCATAGCAACCCGGGAATTGATTAACCGGATGGAAAAACAGGTAACAGAGCTGGGTATGAAGATTGAGTCCGCAGAGGCATTGGAGATAGATTGTAAAGACAAGACTGTAAAGACTGCTGTAGATTCTTATCAGGCAAAGTCCGTGATTATTGCTACCGGCGCGCGGCCGCGCAAATTAAATGTCCCTGGCGAAAAGGAATTGATAGGAAGAGGGGTCTCTTACTGCGCCACCTGCGACGGCCCTCTTTACCGGGATAAGGAGGTGGTGGTGGTGGGAGGCGGAAATGCTGTTGCCGAGGAGGCGCTCTATCTTAGCCGCTTTGCCAGAAAAGTCAGCATTGTGCATCGCCGCGATGATTTACGCGCCTCGGCGATACTCCAGGAGAGACTTAGGGAGAATAAAAAGATTCACTTTATCCTCAGCGCAATAGTTATCCAGATTATAGGTGACAAGAGAGTAGCAAAACTGAAGCTGAGGGATTTAAAGAGTCAAGCAGAAAAAGAGATTGCCTGCGACGGAATATTCATTTATATTGGTTATGAGCCGGAAACGGATTTCCTCAGAGGAAAAGTCGCTATGGATGGGGCCGGATTCATAATTACCCCTGATGACTTAATGACCTCTGAAGAAGGCATATTTGCCTGTGGCGACTGCACAGAATATCCTGATTTTATTACAGAAACACTATAAGAACCGTTTATAAGGTCAATTACTGAAAATACTCCATTTATATCAGTTAAAACATTCTTTATAATTGTGTCTTTTTGCATTCTTACTGTAACATCTTTAAGGGGTAAGCCTGTGTTAGTTCTGACAGTTCCAGTGACTGAATAAAGAGCCGGAAGAAGGTCAAAATCCAGGTTAATCGTTGTCCCTTCAGGAGCATAT
>JAMWCI010000111.1 GCA_023818655.1 Candidatus Omnitrophota bacterium | reverse complement strand
ATGTGATTGAAATAGACGGAGCCTCAAACCGCGGGATTGATGAAATCAGGGTTTTGAGGGAAAATGTCAAATTCGCGCCTACCCATGGAAGATATAAGATGTATATCATCGACGAAGTGCATATGCTTACCACTGAGGCATTCAATGCGCTTCTTAAGACACTGGAAGAACCCCCTGAATTCGTTAAATTTATCTTTGCCACTACCCAGCCAAATAAGGTAATTCCTACTATTCTTTCCCGCTGTCAGCGTTTTGATTTTAAACGTATACCTACCACTGATATCGCCTCCCAGCTTGAACGCATTGCGGCGCAAGAGAAGATAGATATTGATAAAGAGGTTTTCCTCGCTATAGCCAAGGGTAGCGACGGTTCGTTAAGGGATGCGGAATCGGTGTTGGATCAGCTGGCATCTTTTTCACGAAAAAAAATATCTCTTCAAGATGTAATTGCGGTCTTGGGTTTAATAGAACAAGAGGTTCTCTTTGAAATAACGGATAAGATAATCCAGAAGGATGCCAAGGCAGTCCTTGCTATACTTAACCGGATAATTGATGAAGGTAAAGATACGGCCGTTTTCTTGAATAGCCTGATTGAGCACTTCCGCAATCTTATGGTCGCCAAGGTAGCAGGAACGGATCTTAAATTAATAGACCTGCCGCAGGATCTCTGTGAGCGGTTGCTTAAGCAGAGCAATGCGCTTACCTTAGAGGATATCCTTGGCGCATTTAATATTCTCTCAGATACACAAGAGATGTCTAAAAGATTCGAGTCGCTGCGTATTCCGCTGGAGATTAATCTGGTACGCTTGGCGCACGGAAAAGAAGATACCCGTCATCAAACAAAGGTAAGGCCGGAAAAAAATGAAGTTATGCCTAATTCTGCGAAAGAGCCAGTCAAGCATTCTCTCGAGCTCAAGCATTTACCGCCTAAAAAAGAGGCAGATCCGCCTGCAAAAATTATTCCCCTTGAAGATATAAAAACAGCGTGGATGGCTATTATTGATAAACTAGCCAAGGTAAAGATGTCTGCAGCTACCTATCTTTCAGAGGGAAGCCTTATTAAGATACATGGCAGCGTCCTTACTGTTGCTTTTGCCAAAAATCATTCCTTGCATAAAGAATCTCTTGAAAAGAAGGAGAATAGGGAACTGTTAGAGCGGATTCTTGCAGAACACTTTAAAATAGACTTGAAGGTGAATTTCATACTTTCCCATGAAGTATCATCCACAGAGAACAGCGATGACCCCCTTATAAAATCCGCGATGGAGACTTTCGGCGGCAGGATAGTTAACGAGGATTGATGTCTAATTATACCCAATCAATAGAAAAACTAATTGAGCTTTTGACTAAGTTTCCCGGTATAGGCAGGAGGAGCGCAGAGAGGATTGTGGACTATATCCTTGATGCCCCAAAGGAGCAGATAAAATCTCTTTCCGAAGCGATTATCTCGGCGAAAGAGAACGTGCGGCTTTGTAAGAAATGTCACAATTTAAGCGAACAGGAATTATGCCGCATATGTCAGGATTCGCGAAGGAAGAAAAATATCGTATGCGTTGTAGAGAAGCCGAATGACGTATCGGCAATAGAGAAATCCGGATATTTTGACGGAGTTTATCATGTTCTTATGGGTTCAATCTCTCCACTTGAGGGAAAAGGACCAAACGATTTGAAGATTGAAAGTTTAATGAAGAGAATCAAGGAGGATAACATCACAGAAATTATTATTGCTACCGACGCCGACACCGAAGGCGAGACCACGGCATTATACCTGGTCAAGATAATCAAGCCCTTGGGGATAAAGGTAACCCGTATCGGCCTTGGGCTCCCTGTCGGTTCTAACCTGGAATATGCCGATTCCGCAACGCTTACTAAGGCGCTCCAATCCCGCCGCGATATTTAAATGATTACCATAAACAATCTTTCCAAGAGCTACGGAAAACGAGTCTTGTTTGAGAATATTTCATTGACCATTAACCGTGGTGAGAAGATTGGGCTTATCGGCCCTAATGGTTCGGGGAAAAGTACGCTTTTCTCTATCATTCTAGGAGAAACCGAATCTTCAGGAGGTAATATCCAGACCATAAAAAATATTTATATAGGTTATCTTCCTCAGGAAGCAAGTTTTAAATCTCAGCATACTGTGATAAACGAGTTGACTGAGGGCGATAACAGGATAAGGATTCTTAAGGAAGAAAAGGAGAGATTGGAGGAGAGTGGTCAGGCAGGCTCTCAGCGTTATGGAGAGATTATGCATAATTTGGAGACATTGGGCTTTTTTGAGCTGGAGTATAAGGCAGAACAGGTCATTATGGGTTTAGGTTTTAAAGAAAAGGATTTCACTAAGTCCATTAGCGCCTTGAGCGGCGGATGGCAGATGCGTGTGCTTCTGGCAAAGCTTTTGATTTATCCTTACGACCTCCTGCTTTTGGATGAGCCGACAAATTACCTTGATTTGGCTGCAGCCTTGTGGCTTAAAGATTACCTCGTTTCTTTTCAGGGAACTTTCATTATGATTTCTCACGATAAGGCATTTTTAAACGAGGTT
Source organism: Candidatus Omnitrophota bacterium (assembly GCA_023818655.1). Lineage (GTDB taxonomy): Bacteria > Omnitrophota > Gorgyraeia > Gygaellales > Profunditerraquicolaceae > JAMWCI01. Next base: position 1,246 of record JAMWCI010000111.1, on the reverse strand, counting down.
ACTAATTACACTCTAATTTTGGAAAACGGCTCTTTATTTAAGGTGCGCGGCAATTACGAAAAATATGAAAGGATAAAACTAGAGAAGCGCACTTATCTGGAAAGGCAGTTTAAAGAACAGGAGAAGAAGCGTCAGCAACTGGAAAGGTTTGTGGCGCGTTTTCATGCCCAGCCTAACAAGGCGCAGGCAGTGAGGGCAAAGCGCACGGCCTTGGAGAGATTGGAGAAGGAGGCGGTAGTTTTGCCTCCTGATCCGCGGGAAAGCATCCGGAATTTCCATTTCCCACCAACCAGAAGGAGCGGCCACCGCGTAATTACTTTGGAGGATATTTCAAAATCATATGGAGAGACCCACGTTTATAAAAATCTGAATTTCGAGATAACCCAGGGCGAAAAAGCGGTCTTAACCGGCGAAAATGGCGCAGGTAAATCCACGCTCTTAAAAATTCTGGCAGGAGTTATTGATATTGATAGCGGTAGGCGGGTTGTGGGCTACAATGTTGAGATAGGGTATTTTTCTCAAACCCGCCTGGACGTATTAAATCCGGAGAATACGGTTTTAAAAGAAGTTTATTCTGCGGCGCCTGGATATATGCCTGAGGAAACCATACGCACTATCCTCGGCGCTTTTATCTTTACAGGTGATGATGCCGATAAGAAGGTAATGGTCCTTTCCGGAGGGGAGAAAAGCCGCCTTATCCTCGCAAAGTTATTAATAAACCCGCCGAATTTTCTTTTATTGGATGAACCCACTACGCATCTGGATGTGGATGCTGTGGAGACTCTGGTAAGGGCATTGAAAGAATATCAGGGCACAATTGTCTTTATAAGTCACGATATCTATTTTGTGCGTTCTATTGCTAATGTTGTCTATGAGGTAAAAAATGGGCGCATCCGTAAGTTTCCCGGAAGTTTTGATTATTACCTGGAGAAGAAAGATACCCTTCAGGATAATATTGATGAGAATAAATGCGCACCTACCTCTGAGAGGTTAAAGATTAAAGAGGAAAAGGCAAGAATTGAAGAAGAAGAAAAGAGGAGCAAGAAAGAAATTAACGCGCGCAAGGCCCACAATAAAGCTATTAATGAAAAAATCACCGCGCTTAAGAAGGAGAAAGAAAAACTGAGCCTGGAGAGCTATGCCAAGGCTAGGGCGCTTTCTAACCCGCGTATTTACCGCGACGAAGAAACAGTCCGCGATTACGGGCGGAGGTTGAAAGAGATAGAGAAGCTCGTTTTAGAGATAG
>JAMWCI010000001.1 GCA_023818655.1 Candidatus Omnitrophota bacterium | reverse complement strand
TGCACAGATTCTGGCAAAGAAAGGCAAGAAGGTTGTAGATATGGCTTTTGCCGGAGGGCTGGCTAGAGAAGACCATATCTTTAAGGCCATTGCCTTGGGTGCGCCGTTTGTGAAGTTGGTGTGTATGGGCAGGGCTACTATGATTCCGGGGTTCCTCGGTTCCAATATCGAAGGCGCGCTTAATCCAGAAGCAAAGGAAAAAGTAAATGGCAACTGGGATAAGCTGCCTCCTTCGGTAGCCGAATTCGGAACTACCCCTGATGAGATATTCGCCGGATATTACGATGTCCAGAAAAAAGTAGGTCGAGAAGAAATGAAGAATATTCCGTTCGGCGCTATCGCTTTCTGGACATTATGCGATAAGCTCGCAGCCGGGGTGCAACAACTTATGGCAGGGGCAAGGAAGTTTTCGGTAAAAGAAATCTCCCGAGACGATATATTTTCTGCAAATCGTGAGACCGAAAGAGAAACCGGCATCCCCTTTATTACCGACAAGGGGGATGCGGCGGCAAAGAAGATTCTTAAGTCTTAAGAGTTTTTAAAACCATCTTTGCCAAAAGGGCGGTCTTATTTTTGACCGCCCTTTTTTGTTTTTGTAATCCTGTGTTTTTTATTGAAGAGGAGGGGGTTTTTGCGGTAAAATAAACATATGACCAAAGACGAGGCAATCGTTGATTTTTTCAAAGGGCTGCGGATAGCCTTAAGTAATGCCTCTGTATATCAAAAGAGGCATCCTTTTTTTGTAAAATCATCCGCCAATTTTAAGAAGAACGTTGATGCCCTTTTGACCTTCCTTAACCCTATCAAGATGGGCGTGACTCAGACATCTCTTTTTATAGATAGCCGCTTTTGGGACAATAAGGAGTTTTACAGGGAGATTGCCTCCGCTCTGCATATCCGCAAAATAAAAAGCATTGAATTCCGCAGCGGCGTTACTGTCGAGGAGTTGGCGGATTTTTTAAGCGCCATCTCTATGCCAAAAAAGGAGATTATAGAGAAAGGGGGTGTGCAAAATATACTTAACCCCACAGAGTATCCTCATCTTTGTCTGGAGGAACTGGATTACTCTTCCTTGCTGACGGATGAAGGCGATGAGGTTGCTAATGTCTGGGTTGCTTTTTTCAAATCCACGGCAACTATGAGAGATCCCGCTAAGATTAAAGAATTTACAGACAATTTCGCCGACATCATAAAGAAAATCAAGGTTAGCGATTTATTGAGTGACGACGAGTTGAGGGAGAGCGTATATAATTTTATCTCCTATCTTAAGGAGAAGGAAAAGGAAAAGTACCTTGATTGTAATAAAGAACTCCTAAGATGGGTTATTCATGATGCAAATCTTACAGAAGCCGAAAAGCTTGACAAGATAAGACTCTTTTTTAATGACCTTGCCAATGATGATTTTGTGGAGGTTTTGGAAGAAGAGATTTTGCATAACGATAATTTTGATTATCTAAGCCTTGCGGTATTTTCCCGGCTCGTCGAAGACAACAGGAATAAAGACATCAGTGTTTCGCTCGTGGATAAGATGCGCAACTGCGAAACTTTAAAGACCGACCCGAGATTACGCAAGAAGCTCAGAGAGATTTTTTCTTCAGGCGAGGCAACAATAGTGCCAGAACTGTACCGTCAGGCGCTTATTTCGCTTACGCAGGATACGTCTGCGAAGGATGTTTTCTCTTTTGATGAGCAGGCACTGGAGACAAGTTATTTTTATCTGCTTTTGAATCTTTTGATGTTGGAGAGCAACAAAGAAAGACTGAGCCATATTCTCGTCCACATCGTTATTCAATTTGAGAAGGCTATGGAAGGAAAAAATCTGGTTTTCTTGAAGATGCTCTGGCAGGGCCTAGAGACAAAACTTGCCAACGAGCCGTCATTAGAGCCTATGTTTGCAGACCTTAGAAGAAGAATGGCGGATTTTATAGAAAAGATAATTGTAGACGCTGGTATTGAGGAAGGCGATGAAATAGGTTTTTTCTCGGATAATCTCAAGGTCTCCTTCTTGGATTCGCAGGGTTATCTGGAAAATATATTTAAAAACGGGAAGGTGAATCCTTATATTCTACAATTGTTTTTCAGATTCTTCCCGGATCAGCTCGCGGCGTTTTTGAACTTAGTAGAGAGCAGGCGCGCAGATGTTGATTTTTTAGGCAAACTTATGATGAGTCTGGGCAGGATAGATGAGTTTTTTGCCAAGGAGATATTAAAAAGGATATTCTCTGTTTCAAACAATATGGCTAAGTTAGAAGTGTTAAGGACTTATCGCCGCATGAATATATGCGACTCGGACGTTGTTCTTCCTATATTTAAGAGAAGAGAGATGCTTTTTAAGAGAGAGGCAATATCGGTGTGCAGGAGCAAGCCAGAGTATTTAAACCAGGCTTTGTTCATCCTTTTTGCAATGCCCAGCCCTTTTGGGATTAATAACGGGAGATTGATGCAGCATATTGCGCTGGCAGAAGAACTTAGATTGCGTGAGTCCAGCAACTGGTTAGTCAATTTGAGCAAGAGGCGGTTTATCTGGAATAAACAGTTGCGTATGCGGGCGCAAGCGGCATTGAAGCAATTAACATGAAAGAGAAGATTGAGTCCTGTATAAGGGATTTGCTTGCTGTCTTGCAGATAAGCAGGCTTTATACGTTTGGACATCCTCAGGTAAAAAGGTCTATAGAAAAGGCATATGCCAGCATAACGGAGATTTTTAAAGAACGCAAGGAATTTATCATTGGCATAGTTAGCGAAGAAATAGTTTTTGAAAAGGAGATATTTTTTTCCTTGAGCAAGATGGCCAGGCCCGTAGTAATCTTTTTGAAAGCAAAGGGGATAGAAAAGATTCATTTTTTATCCGGTTTACAGCAGGACGAACTGGAAAAATTTATTTCGTTTCTACTAGATCCAGAGGACGGAGCAAGAGACGAAACAATAGAAGATTATCTGTCTCGGATGGGCGTAAAGAATATCCTGGTCGGAAAAATAAAAATGATTCAGGGTGAAGACAAGGTATGGGACGCTGTTACCCGACTTAGTCTCTATGAGGATTCCTTGCGCAAAGTAGATGCCTCCGTAAACGCCGTAATTAATGAAGACGACCTGGACCATTTAACTCTGCGTTACACGTTAAAGGAGGTTATGGAAAAACTTATTGGGCAATATCAGGAGTTTCTGGATTTTGCCACTGTTAAGAAATATGACACGCGGACCTTTTCGCACATACTTAATGTCTGCATACTGGCAATGTACTTTTCTTCAAAACTCGGATTAGATAAAGAAGGCGTGCTAGAGATAGGCAAAGCCGCTATTTTTCACGATATCGGCAAGATTTATATATCGCGCAAGTTAATACGCAAAGAGAGCGTTTTAAGCGACGAAGAGTTCGCCAAGATTAAAAATCATGCTGTGTTGGGCGCAGAGATATTGCTTAACTACAGCGATAAGCTGGGGATACTGCCTGCAGTGGTAAGCTTTGAACATCATATGAAATACAACTTGAGTGGTTATCCCAAATTATCTTTTCCGTATAAACCTCATCTTGCTTCTTTAATTGTGGCCATCTGCGATGTCTATGACGCCCTTTCCCAGAGGCGGGGATATAAGCGCAGTTATCCTCCTGAGCTTGTTTATGAAATAATGATGAAGGAAAAAGGCGTTGCCTTTGAGCCAAATCTCCTGGACAGGTTTTTTGAATTAATAGGCGTCTGGCCAGTAGGCGCCAGGGTTAAACTTAATGACGGCAGGATAGCAGTGGTTAAGGAAATCAATAGCGATGAGATCTTTTACCCTAAGGTTGAAATCCAGTTAAATACAGAGGGCGCCAAACAATTAGTTGACTTAAAGGCAGAAAAAGACAGACTTAAGATAGAGAGCTCTTTATTCTAAGGACAATTTCCCCAAACAGTAACAACACTACGCATTTGCTAAAAATAAAAGCCTAATCCAGAAATCCCTCTTATTAAATATCTTGGCGCAAAATAAGCGACAGGGGGTTGTCTAATTAATAAATAACTATCCGCCCGATTTTTTCTAATCGATTATCCCAACACAGCAAAGCCTTTTAAAAATCCCCGTTAGATTTTTTCATCCTTTACATCTATTATAAGCAGGAGGTGATAGGTATGCTCTCTAAGTTATACTCTGCCTCAACCTTTGGTACAGAGGCTTATTTGTTGGAAGTAGAATTGGATGTTGCGCAAGGGTTGCCTACTGTTTCGGTTGTAGGACTTCCTGACGCCGCGGTAAGGGAAAGCAGGGACAGGGTAAAAAGCGCAGTAAAGAACTGCGGTTATGAATACCCCGTCGGAAGAATTACCGTGAATCTTGCCCCCGCAGACATTAAAAAAGAAGGCTCTTCTTTTGATTTAGCCATTGCCTTGGGGATTCTTGCTTCAAGCCAACAGATCCCTCTGGAAACTTTAAAAGATTTTGTGTTTTTGGGAGAATTAGCCCTGGATGGCAAGATAAGGCCGGTTAAAGGGGTATTACCTATCGCCTTGTCTCTGAGGGATTCTTTTATTAAGAAACTAATAGTACCCAAAGAAAATGCCCCTGAGGCGGCAATAATAAAAGAGATTGATGTCTATCCCGTAGAGAGCCTCCGAGAGGTTATTTATCTGCTGTCCAATTTCTTGGAAAAGAAACCGCTAAAATTGGAAATAAATGATTTGATAAAGAAAAAAGAATATGATGTTGATTTCTCAGAGGTTAAAGGCCAATATTTTGCTAAAAGGGCCTTAGAGATCGCGGCAAGCGGTTTTCACAACGTCCTGATGATTGGTCCGCCCGGGGCAGGGAAAACTATGTTGGCAAAGAGGCTTCCTACTATCTTGCCGGAGATGACGGATAAGGAAATCTTGGAAGTCACCAAGATCTATAGTATCGCAGGGCTTTTAAACAAAGAGACGCCCTTGATTACAACGCGTGCTTTTAGGGCAGTGCATCATACTGCGTCAGATATCGCTCTTGTAGGTGGCGGCCAAAATCCTAGACCCGGAGAAGTCAGCCTTGCTCATAATGGAGTATTGTTTCTGGATGAGATACCCGAGTTTCATCGCGATGCATTAGAGAGCTTAAGACAGCCTCTTGAAGATGGCAAAGTAACTGTAGCTAGGGCAAATAGAACCGTCACCTTTCTAAGTAATTTTCTTCTCATTTGCGCCATGAATCCTTGCTACTGCGGATACTACACATCTTCTTTTAAAGCCTGTAGGTGTAGCACGTCTCAGGTTCAAAAATACAGAAATAAGATTTCTGGGCCGCTTCTAGATAGAATTGATATCCATATTGAAGTGCCAGAATTAAGGCATAAACACTTAATTGGAAAGAAAGAGGAAGAACCATCATTTGCAATTCGCCAGAGAGTAGAGAAGGCAAGGAAGATGCAACTGGAAAGATTCCAAGAGGCGGGCATATCTTTCAATTCCCGGATGAATCAAAAGATGCTTAAGAGATTCTGTATACTGAATAACGAAGCAGAGAATCTGATGGGTATGGCAATCAAAGAGCTGGGTTTTTCTGCACGAAGTTATGAGCGGATTTTAAAAGTAGCCAGGACAATTGCTGATTTGGCGGGCTCAGAGATAATCACCGCGGAACACATATCGGAAGCAGTGCAGTATAGAAGTTTAGACCGAGAATTGTTTTAGGGGGTGCACGTTAAAACAATAAAAGCCCTGCTTTGGCAAACTATGAAAATGCTTGCTTTTTATATTGCTGCTATATATAATAATTATTTATGCATAAAGATATAGTAAAGAATATAATCATTTTCTTCCTGCTGGCTATCGCTTCCTTTAGTGTGTATAAATATATTGCCATACTTAAAGAGAAACAGGATTTAAAGGCCGAGCTTAGCCAGGCAAACAGCCGTATTGCGGTTTTAGCAAAAGAGACAACCGCACTGAAGAAAGAGAAAGAGATGCTCTGGACGGAGATATTCAGTCTGAAGAGATATTTAAGAAAGGGGATGGATAGGCTTTCCCGTTTATTCAGTAAATACGAGATGGTACGCAAGGAAGCGAAAGAGATGAAGACAAAAATATCCTTGTTAAAAGCGGAAAACGAGGAGCTTTTAGAAAAGGAAAAAGAGATTGAGGCTGAAAACGAGTTTTTAAAAGCGAAACTCTTTTCCATTCAAGAAGTTAAGAAAGCTGTCCAAGAGGTGAGAAAACAAGCCCCCAAGGTTATGGAGACGATGAGAGATATAGTAGAGCAAGAAGAGATTCTTCAAGGCAACCGCGGTTTTCTGATTAAAGACGGTCAACCTACCCTTCCGGCGCGAATCAAGATTAATGTTATTCCTGCCCCCGCGGACAAACAATGAAGGAAATACTGTTTCAGATAATAAGAAACAAGGTATTGATGGTTACTATGGCGTCTTGGTTAATCGCCCAGACCATCAAGGTTATCCTTGGGATAATCCGTCAGAAAAAACTCGACTTTCGCTGGTTTGTCGGAACCGGTGGAATGCCTTCTTCGCACGTGGCGGGGGCATCTTGTCTGGCGACAGCTACAGGTTTAGAATACGGTTTTAACAGCATCTATTTTGCTTTAACTGCCACTTTTGCGCTTGTAGTAATGTTTGATGCGCAAGGGGTACGTCGCGCTGCGGGAAAACAGGCGCGTATCCTAAATAAGATTACCGAAGATATTTACTGGCAGGGGAGGATTGGAGAAAAGAGACTGCGCGAGCTTATCGGACACACGCCCATAGAGGTAATCGCAGGATTTTTATTGGGTATCGTCATAGCCGTAATTGCAGTTTAGGTTATTTCAGGAGGAGAAGGTGAATAAGAGAAGAGCGATATTATTTATCATATTGTTTGTATTGGTAAGTCTGACTGCAATAATTATCTTTAAAAAGGTAGGTCGTCGCGTATTGATAAAGCCAGGCGGGAAAGTTTCTGCCTCAAGGATGCTGGCGCATGCCCGCCAGCTGGAGTCAGGGGGTAATCTGATAGAAGCCAAAAATATTTATCAGAAGATGATAGAGGAATATCCGAATGCCTCTTCGGTAATGAATTGGCAAAGGAAGATAGATGAGCTGAATATAAGGATTTTATTTTCTCCAACCATTACGCCTGGAAGCATCCTTTATGAAATAAAGCCAGGGGATACGCTCGCCAAGATTGCCAAGGAATTTAAAACGACGGTAGAGTTGATTATGAAGAGCAACGGTATTACTTCAGAAAAGATTAACCCCGGAAGAAAAATCAAGGTTTTGACCGCGCCTTTTAGCATTGTAGTGTATAAATCGCAAAATATCCTTTTGCTTAAGACCAACGAGGAGGTATTGAAGACATACATCGTTTCTACGGGTAAAAATAACTCCACCCCTGTCGGCACCTTTAATATAATCAACAAGCTGCCTAATCCCACTTGGTTTAAGGCTGGGACAGTCGTTCCTCCGAACAGTCCGCAGAATATACTGGGCAGCCGCTGGATGGGATTTAATCTTTCTGGATACGGGATACACGGGACCACCGAGCCACAATCCCTTGGAAAACAGGTGACCCTTGGCTGCGTGCGCATGTCTAACGCAGACGTTGAAGAACTATACACCATAGTTCCTATAGGTACGGAAGTTACCGTCCTGGATTAAATCTTCTATCATGAGGCGTTTGACTACAAACTAAGATGAGCCTTGAATTTGAAAAACCTATAGCAGAGCTGGAGAAGAAAATCAAGGAGCTTAAGGATTTCTCCGAGAAGAAGATCAATATCTCTGCTGAGGTTAAACGTCTGGAAGATAAACTGGAAGCCCTAAAGAAAGAAACCTATGCCAACCTTACGGCATGGCAGAAGGTACAGATTGCCCGCCATCCCCAGCGTCCTTATACCCTTGATTACATCAATATGCTTATGACTGATTTCTTGGAGTTGCACGGAGACAGGGCTTTTTTCGACGACAAGGCATTAATAGCTGGCCTGGCAAAATTTGAAGGTCAGAAGGTAGCGGTAATAGGACACCAGAAAGGAAGAGACACAAAGGAAAACCTTAAACGCAATTTTGGCTGCACGCATCCCGAGGGTTACCGTAAGGCCCTAAGGATTATGCGTCTGGCTGAGCAGTCAGGCCTGCCGGTATTGTTATTTATTGATACGCCGGGCGCATATCCCGGAATAGGGGCGGAAGAGCGTGGTCAGTCGCAGGCCATAGCCGAGAATCTGCGCGAGATGATGAATATAGCAGTGCCGATGGTGGCTACAGTTATAGGCGAAGGCGGTTCAGGAGGTGCGTTGGGGATAGGTGTTGCCGACAGGGTCTGCGTACTGGAAAATGCCTATTATTCCGTCATCTCACCCGAAGGATGCGCAGCGATATTGTGGAAGGATGGCTCAAGGGCTCCTGAGGCAGCCCAGGTATTAAAGCTAACCGCACAGGACCTGTTGGGGATGGGTATTATCGATGAGATAATACCGGAGCCATTAGGCGGGGCACACCGCGACCCGCAGATGATGGCTAAGAATTTAAAAGATTCCCTGCTGAAAAATCTCAGCGAATTAAAAAAACTGGAGACTGAGACCCTGCTTAAGGCACGCTACAAAAAATTCCGTGCTATTGGGGTGTTTGCATGATTGAATACGAATTATTATTCTTGGGTTTGTTAAAGGAAAGCCAGAAGCACGGCTATGAAATCAAGAAAACGATAAAAGAGATACTCTCTATCTTTGCGGGAGTGGATTTAAAATCCATTTACTATCCCCTAAGGATTCTTGAACGCAGGGGTCTTATTGCCAAACGAATCAGAAAAAAGGGGAAGCGGCCAGAGCGTTTTGTATATTATCTGACCGCGAGAGGGCAGGAGAGATTTGAGGAGCTTTTAAGTAAAAGTTTTCTGGACTTTAAACGTCCGCAGTTTAGCCTGGATTTAAGCCTCTATTTTCTTAATTATATTAAGCCACAGATAGCCAGACGCAGGTTACGCGCAAGGACTATGGTTTTAAGAAAATTATCCCGGGATTTAAGAGAGAATATAGAAGAGTTAAAAAAGACCAAGAGCCCAAGGAGTCTTATTTATATACTAGAACATAACCTGCGGATGGTTGATTCAGAGATTAATTTTTTAACCCGCTTTATCAACGTAATCTAAACGAACTTTTTCAGAAAAGCGCTTGACAGGAACGTATTTTTTATGTAAGATATAAAAATTTTAATAGTAAAATTTTATTATATTAGGAAATTATAGCATGGAATGGGAAAGAACGGTGCAGGATAAATTCAAAATCTTTATTTCCAAAATCCCCCTCTTTCACCGTCGCATAACAGAGGAGATAGTGATTAAGAAGGCAGAAGAACTGGCTTTAAAAAGGGGCTCGCCGAAAATTGAAGAGGAGGATGTAATAGGCGCGTTTTTTGCGGATGTGCCTTCGCCTTTTTACAGCATGATGGTGCGTCTATTGGAGCAGACCGGCTTTGACTACAAAAAATACGGTTTTCCCAAGACAAAACAGGAAATACACAGATGAAGATTACGGTAATTGGCGCAGGAGCAATCGGAGGTTTGGTAGCCGGTTATTTAAAGCTAAAAGGTCAAGATGTATCTTTAGTTGCTCATGCTGACAGCGTAAAGGCGGTGGAAGAAAACGGCCTGCATATTTCCGGAGCAAAGGGCCAGCATAATATAAAGATACCCATCTCGGAAAAGCTCTCTTATAAACCAGACCTTATTATTCTAGCTACCAAAACCCAAGATATAGAAGAGGCGTTAAAGAGTAATCAGGCATATATTAAAGATGCGATAATCCTGACTATCCAGAACGGTGTAGCCAGCGAAGAACTGGTGGCTAAATATGCGCCAAAGGAAAATATCGTCTCCAGTATTGTAATGTTCGGCGCCACCCGCCTTGAACCAGGCAGGATTGCGCATAACTTTGAAGGGCCGTGGATTATCGGAAGCGCATTTGGGAAGAACGACGATACGCTCAAGCAGTTATTCGCAACGTTAAGCGTGGCTTTTAATGTTAGGCTTGCCGACGATATCCAGGGGATGAAATACCTTAAGCTCTTTATAAATGCCAATAACTGTATCCCTGCCATCTTAGGTGTTAGCATCCAGAAGGCCTTTAGCGATATTAATGTATCCTGCGTGGCTATGCAGATATGGAAAGAGGGTTGGGAGATTGTTAACAAAGGAGGAATTAAACTGGTTTCTTTGCCGGATTTTCCCCTTGAGCGTCTGACTAAACTGGTTTCTTTGCCTGCTGTGCAGTCAGCAGGGATATACTCCGGCATCATGACTACATTGAGTAAAGAGCCGCTCTACGGTTCGGTATTGCAAAGCATAAAAAGAGGCAGACCTTCGGAGATAGATTATCTTAACGGAGAGTTTGTGCGGTTAGCTGAGAAATACGGATTGGATGCGCCGCTCAATAAAAAAATGGTGGAGATGGTGCATGAGGTTGAAAAGAATAGGAAGTTTTTCAGCAGGGAAGAGTTTTTTCGGGAAATTAATGGACTGGCGGAGATTGTTGAGAATAAGGTGATTGATTCTCCTTTTCCGCGCCTTAAACTCAGCGTAGTTAATGTCGGAGGGCATTGTTATCATGGATATAAAGTCGGAGATGAGCTGATCTTAGAAGATTTTACTCATCCGCCCAAATATTTCTGTCTGGGTCTTGCGCATGCAGTGTTTCCGGCAGCCTACGCCTTAAGTTTCGGGGCGAAGTTTCCCTTTATGGAAAACCAGCAGACCTTAAAAGTTACCTGTCCTGACGGAGGAAAATTAGAGTTTAAGGTGGAGGTTCTGGACAATAAAGGCAAAGCGCAGTTTAGCCCTAAAGACCCAAATTACAAAGGGCCTAAGCCGAAGAAAATGCTTATTGAGGTAGTGAGGTCTGACGGAACTTGCCACTTCGGCTACAAAGTCGGGGATAAATGGGGGACCGAGGGTTTAAAGTGCATCCCGGGGTTTTGCGGAGCAGCTTTCCACTGCGCCTTTCCCGCTCTCTTTGCCTTGAATTTCGGCGCAAAATTTTTCTTTATGCCTAATCAAAATTCTATTGATACAGTAACGTGTCCAGATGGCGGAAAGGTAGTCTTTAAACTAACGCGGATAGAAGAATGAATAAACGCAGGGTGGTGATTACGGGTATTGGGGTGATTTCCCCTAATGGTATTGGCAAAGAAAATTGCTGGAAGGCAATGGTTGGCGGAGTATCGGCAGTAAAACGAGTAGAGGGATTTGATGTCTCTATCTTTCAGACCAAGATTGCCGCAGAGGTGCGCGATTTTGACCCTTTTCAATGGGGTCTCACTCACCAGGAAGTAATGCGGATGGACCGCTATGTGCAGTTCGGATTAGTTGCCGGAGAAATGGCGATTAAAGATAGCGGCTTGGATTTTAGCAAAGAAGACCCTAGGCGGATAGGGGTTTGTTTAGCCAATGCCATCTGCGGCACAAAATATATGGAAGAGGAGTTTGCCTTAGTGACCAATGACGGAAAAGAACCTATTGACCCTGCCAAGGTCAGGCCTGACCTTTATGATGCGGCGATGTTTAATACCCCCTCTATTGAAATCTCGTCTAAATATGGTCTAAAAGGAATCTGCAATACTTTATCTACCGGTTGCACCGCCGGAACCGACTCTGTGGGTTTTGCCTTAGAAACCATTCAAGACGGAGAACAGGAGATTATGATTTGCGGGGCGGCAGAAGCTCCGATTACGCCAATTACCTTTGGCGCATTCGACGTGATCAGCGTCTTATCTACTCGCAATGATACACCTGAGAAAGCCTCGCGGCCATTTGATAATAGGCGCGACGGTTTTGTCTTGGGGGAGGGGGCTGGAATTTTGATTTTAGAAGAATTAAACCACGCCTTAAAAAGAAATGCGCATATATATTGCGAGGTGGTCGGTTTTGGTACGAGCTGCAACGCATTTCATATGACGGATTTACCGGCGGATGGCACGGCTATGGCTAATTGTATTGTTTTGGCTTTAAAAGACGCCGGGATTAAACCACAGGAGATTGATTACATCGGCGCGCATGGCTCTTCTACCCGGATGAACGATATCTTTGAGACCGCTGCCTACAAAACAGTTTTTGGCGATTATGCCTATAAGGTGCCGATTAGTTCCTTAAAATCTATGATTGGTCATCCTCTGGCAGCAGCTAATGCCGTGGAGTTAACCGTCAATGCGATGATGTTTGAAAAGAATTTTCTTCCTCCTACAATAAATCAGGAGGAGAAAGACCCTCAGTGCGATTTGGATTATATACCTAATGTAGCCCGCCAGAAGCGGATAAATTGTCTGATGAAGACTTCAAGCGGCTTCTCCGGGATTCACTCTTCTTTAATTTTACGGAGGTTTAATGGATAAGATTGCCATTAGCGGTATTGGCGTAGTTAGTCCATCAGGGATTGGCAAACGTCAATTCTGGGCAAACATCAAAAGCGGTCGTTCCTTTGTCAAGAAAATTACCCGTTTTGATGCCTCAAAATACCCTTCGCATATTGCCGGTCAGATTGACGAGTTGGAAAAATACTCCACTATCTCGCCGCGGCTCTTAAAAAAGATTGACGCCTTCTCGCATATGGCCTTGATTGCCTCAGAGTTTGCCTTGCAGGATGCTGGCATAGATATTAAAAAAGAAAATCCTAATCTTGTAGGGATATTTTTAGGCAATGCCATTGGCGGCTGGCTGTATGCCGAGACAGAATTGCGCGATATGTATATTGAGGGCAGGGAAGGAGTTTCTCCTTATATGGCTTCTGCCTGGTTTCCTGCTGCCCCCCAAGGGCAGGTTTCTATTTATTACGGGATAAAGGGATTTTCCAAAACCGTAGTCGCTGACCGGGCAAGTTCAACAATGGCTATTGGTTATGCGCGCAAGATTTTAGCCAAAGATAAATTAAATCTGATTTTAGCCGGCGGTATGGAGGCGCCGGTTACTCCCTATGCGCTGTTATGCTGCAACACTTACGGAGGGCTCTCCACAGATAACGCCCATCCGCAGGAGGCCTACCGGCCATTTGATAAGAGACGCAATGGTTTTGTTATCGCAGAAGGCGCAGGGATTGTTGTGATGGAGAGTGTTGAACGCGCTTTTGCGCGGGGAGGAAATATCTTGGGTTTAGTTTCCGGTTACGGCACAACTTGTGACGGCGCAGACAGGATTAATCCGGCCGCAGACGGCCAAGAGTTAGCCCGGGCAATTAAGACGGCGCTTGCTGATGCCAAGACAGAAGCCGAGGAGATAGATTTTATCAGCCTTGATGGTCTGGCTGTGGATATCTGGGATAACTCAGAGATAGAATCTTTAAGGATTGTTTTTGGAGATAGGCTTAAAGAGATACCTGTCAGCTGTCCAAAGTCTATGTTCGGAAATCTCTTAGGCGCTTCAGGGGCCATAGATTTGATAATTACCCTTTTGGCTATGGAGCATAATTTAATTCCACCTACCATAAATCTTGATGAACCTGCGCAGAATTCATTAAATTACGTCAGAAAACAAGCGCAAGAGCACAAGATTAAGAAAGCCTTGGCCATCTCCCGCGGCAGGGGAGGGATTAATGCGGTCTTGGTCGTAGAAAAACCATAATGACGTTATTCTTGCAAGGTTTTTAATATCAACTATAATCAACTAAAGAAATGGAGGGCTTGAGAATGAAAATCTTATTTGTTATGCCGAAAGTCGGCGCCTGGGCAACGCATGGAATCCATAAGTCTCCGAACCAGCTTTATGCCCATTGGGCAGCGTATATACGCCAGCGAGGATATGCTGACGTAGGGGTTATTGACGGAAGGGCCTTAGAGATTCCCATGGAGCAATTAATCGAACAGGTCAAGAGCAAAAACCCTGATATTGTGGTCATGGGTGAACAGATACACGGTTATGCCGGCTACGGCGTCTTGCGCCATTTTAAGGAGGCAGGCGTAAGGATTAAACAGGCGCTTCCCAAGGTAAAAATAATCCTGGGAGGTTTATGGTACTCTGCTATGCCGACACAGACCTTGGAGGAAAATCCGGCAGTAGATTTTGTAGTGATGGGAGAAGAAGAATCTTTTGCGGATTTAATTGAGGCGATTGATAAAAAGAAAGACTTAAGAAATATCGGCGGAGTCACCTCGCGCATTGACGGAGAGATTGTTATGGGTCCGCATAAGCCGTTGATGAGTGATTTGGATAAGCTGCCCCTTCCGGCGTATGACCTGTTCCCGATGGATAAATACGTGGGGCATACCCACTGGAAGCCCTTCGTGGATATGATTACTTCCCGGGGTTGTCCATCTGCCTGCACATTCTGCTATGAATGGGACCAGTTTGACCCGCGTTCTCCTTCGGACTTCTTGAAATGGCGAGCAAAGTCTCCGGAGAGGGTAATTGAAGAGATGGAACTACTTCATAAAAAGTATGGCGTAAAGGTAGTGGTTATTCAAGACGACAATTTTAATGTTGACCCGCAGCGGGTAAAAAGATTTTGCGAATTAAAGAAAGAAAAGAATATCCCCATTAAGTGGGTTTCTTTGGGTCGGGCAGTGGACTGGGTAAATTGTGAACATATCCTGCCGCTAATGAAAGAAACGGGTTTATTTATGGGCGTGTTTGGTATTGAGGTTACAACTCCGGAGGAGCTGAAACGGATTGCCAAAGGCACCACCATCGAACAGATTAAAAAAACCATTGAGATTTTGCGCAGGAATGATATTGCGATTGTGGCGGATATTATGATTGGGTTTGATTACGATACCGAGGCAATTATCAAGCAGAGGTTTGAGTTTGCCGATGAGGTTGACCCGGATGTGTTATGGATTGGTTATGTAACCCCTGCCCCGAATTCCCCCATGTGGAGGATAGCCCTGAAGAAAAACTGGATTGACCCCAAGAAAGTAGATTTTAGCACCTGGGATTTTTTGCATCCAGTCATACCCACAGACCATTTAACGATTGAAGAGTTAGGCCGTTTGGGCGCTTGGTGTATGCGCGAATTTTATTCCAAGCCCGGACGCATAAACAGGATTATGGAGAGCAACTTTGACCCTTTGGCAAAACTTTGTTTTCAGGATGTTATGTCAGGCATTGGAAAATGGGAAGCCGCAGCAACCAAAGGTGAGATTCAGATTTAACAACAGGAGAGGGATATGGATACGAAAGCGAAGATAAAAGAAATATTGATTAATCTGCTTAAGGTCAAGCCGGAAGAGTTGAAGGATGATGTCTCCTTGCAGGATTCAATAGGTGTGGATTCTACTGAGATGGTAGAGGCAGTGATTGCTTTGGGAAAGGTCTTCGGCATATCCTTGGGCGCAAAGGAGGTTACCAAGTTTTCTACCATTAATGATATTGATAAGGTAATTCAGTCTAAGATTGCAAAATGAAGATAATTGATTTAAGCCTGCCCATTGACGAGAGTGCCTTTGAGATACATAAGGTGGATATTGAGCGGATTTCGCATAAGGCAGGCGTAGAGAAATTCAACCGCGTTATTATGGTTAAGACCCTCCTTGGCAGGATAAAGTATCTGCTGGGTTTGCGCATCTTAAAAAAAGAGGACCTGCCGGAAGGAGAATTTCTCTCTCTGGAAGTAGTGCATTCTCCGGTGCATATCGGCACGCACCTGGATTACTCTTTCCACTACGGTTCAAAGTCTGAGGGCCGACCCTCTAAGAGCGCTGATGAGATTCCTTTGGAGTGGTGTTACTCTGACGGGGTCAGGTTGGATTTCAGGCATAAGAGGCCGGCAGAGGTAATTAGCGCGGCGGATATTGAAAGCGGGCTTAAAAAGATAAATTACACCATTAAAGAAAAAGACGTAGTTCTCTTACAGACCGGCGCGGATAAATTTTATGGCACTCCAAGATATTTTTCCGATTATCCAGGAGTAGATATTTCAGCGATAGATTATCTTCTGGATAGGGGGGTAAAAATCTTTGGCGTGGATACTATGGGGATTGACCGGCCATATAAATTTATGCTCAGAGAGTTTTTAGAACAGAGAAAACCATTGTATCCGGCGCATTTTTACGGCAGAAAAAGGGAGTTTATCCACATTGAGCGTTTAGCTAATCTGGAGAAACTGCCGGATTTTGGCTTTAAGGTAATCTGTTTTCCGATAAGGATTAAATGTACCGGCGCTGCCTGGGCAAGGGTTGTAGCGGTAATTTAAAACAAGAAGGCATTTCCTTTTAAGGAGGGAGAGATTAATGGGGCATACCTGCAATTCCATTATCATCAACGCACCATACGATTTGGTTTTTGATATCTCAAACGATATCTCTCGCTGGACAGAACTTTTTGGCGGGGAATACCAAAAGGCGGAGGTCTTGGAGAGAAAAGACAATAAGCTCACCTTCCGCCTGACTGATGAAGAAGGTAAATCCTGGGTATCCTGGCGACTTTTGTTTAAAGACAAATACTTTGCTTATGCCGAAAGGCAAGAGCCAAAATTTCCTTTTAAGTATATGAAGATCATCTGGCTTTATACTCCCAAACCAGAAGGCATAGAGATGAGCTGGATTCAGCATTTTGAGATGGATGAGAAAGCAAAATTCAATGACCAGCAGGTGGAGGGCTTCATTAACGAAGGTTCTCAGACAAATCTGAAGATTTTTAAGCAGATTATTGAAAGGGAAGCCGCCAGGCAATAGGCAAACAGTCCTTACTATGAAAAAAAACGTTTTTCTTATCCTGTGTTTAGAGGCAGCGATTCTTTCTTTTAATGTGGCAGCTTCTGCCGCGTTGGTGCCTTCTATTGCCAAGGATTTTCTCGTTTCTCAATTTTTTGCCGGAAGAATTATCTGGCTGTATATGATTCCTTACGGTCTTGCCGCGCTTATCTATGGACCGCTGGTCCGGCTCTTTGACGCCAAGAAGATAGAAATGACCTGTCTGGGTTTATTTTCTCTTGCTAATCTTTTAGCGGGATTATCCGCAAATATCTATCAGCTATTCTGGGCAAGGTTTTTGACGGGGATATTCGGCGCATCGGTTATTCCCGTGGGGATTATCCTTATTGGTCAGCAGATAGAGGCTGATAAAAGAGGCAAACACATAGGGCTCTTCTTTGGCGCTACTTTTATCGCCTCCCTTTGCGGGCTTTTCTTAAGCGGGGTATTGCCCTGGCGGGTGATTTTTATTATTCCGGCAGTAGCAGGTATTTGTCTATGTTTGGCGATGTATTTTTATCTTCCCTGTCTTACTAGTGAGGAAGGAATTTTTAGGACGAATTACCTTAATGCTTTTCAAGACAGGAGATTTTTGTCTGTATTTACCTATATATTTTTTATCAGTCTAATCTATCATGGCCTGCAGCAGTGGTTGGCGGTATATTTTTCTTTTCAGTTGGGGCTGGGGCAATTCTTAATCAGTATGTTGATTACCTTAACCAGCGTAAGCGGAATTTTTGGAGAAGTGCTAGGAGGGAGGCTGGCAGATTCATTGGGCAGGCTTAAAACAATCAAACTGGGGATTATCCTGATGATTTTAAGCGCGTTTTCTCTGGTGATTAAGATGCCGATTTTTTTATTGGCGCTACTGATGATTATCTGGGGCTGGGGCTGGACAATGAATCACGTTGGGCTTTCTACCATTCTTACTGATCTGCCGAAAAATTTTCTTTACGAAGCCGCCAGCTTAAACAGCAGCATCCGTTTTATCTCCGGAGGCATAGGAGCCGGTTTAGGAGGGATGCTTTTGCAGAAAAGCCCGGTTAGTAATTTTGTCTTTTGCGGAGGGTGTCTGACCATTTTATTGTTATTGGAGAAGAGATTGCTGTTGGTTAATCGGACGTAGCGAGAGAATAGAGGAGGAAGAGATGATTAGCGAACTTAAAGGAAAAACCGCCATTGTTACCGGAGCAAGCCGGGGCATAGGCAAGGCCTTGGCTTCTACTGTGGCCAGCCTTGGGATAAATGTGGTTATTGCAGCCAGGGCTGAAGGCCCGCTTAAAGAAGCAGCTGAAGAGATAGCTAAAAAATATAAGGTAGAAGTCTTGCCAGTGGTTTGCGATGTGGCAAAACTTGAAGACCTGCAAAACCTGGTTAATAAAACCAAGGAGCGGTTTGGCAGGATAGATATTCTGATTAACAACGCCGGGGTCTCCAGTCAATATCCTTTTCCAGAGCAACCCATTGATGATATTGAGAAACTGGCGCATACTAACTATATGGGCTATGTCCGGCTCATCCGGCTGGTGATTAACGATATGATAAAAAATAAATCCGGGGCGATTATCAGTATTGTTTCCGGCTCAACCCTTTGCGACCCCTTGCCCAGAAATTTTCTGGTGTATAGCTCTTTAAAGGTAGGCTTGCGCGCATTTTTAAAAGGGCTTTTTTGGGAGATTCGCGACTACGGGATTAAGATTACCTCGCTTCTTCCCGGGGTTACGGATACGGACCTGACCGGCAAGCTCAAAGAAGTTACCACAGATACATCGCGCTTAATGACTACCGAGGCGATAGAGAATGCGGTAAAATTTGCCCTGACTGTGCCGGCAAATGTTTGCCCCTTGGAGATTTCCATTATAAACCAGCAGACGCCTTGGACAAAGCCGGTTATACCATTTCAACAACAGCACCCTGATAAATAGTCATTAGTCAAGGAGGAGGAGAAAATGAAAAGGATAGTTTTTATGGTGATAGCGGTTTTATTTGTGGCAGGGGTAGCGTTTTCTGAAGAGGCTGGGTTAGTGATTGATAACTTTGAGGGGATAATCTCCGGCGGGCCAGACGGCACAGTAGACTTTGGCGCTGGTAATGGTTCATCCTTGCAAGTAAGCGCCGCAACAGAACAAGTGCATTCAGGAAAGCAGTCTTTGCGGGCGGCCTTTGACGCTGTTTCCGGAGGGTATATGTATATAGCAAGAGGAGAGGAACTAGATGCAAAAAATGCCGCTTGGTTAGTTAAAGCTAATGATATCAAGTGGAGCGATTTTAAGGGGATTTCATTCTGGATGTACGGCGCAGGCTCAAAGGAAGATATAGCTTTTGACGTGAAAGATAATGGCGGAGAGATGTGGCGTTTTATCACCAGCGATGACGTTAAGGGGTGGAAGCAGGTTATCTGTATTTTTGACCATTTCTTTGCCCGCACTGACTGGCAGCCGGAATCAGCAGACAAAAACGGGATTCTGGATTTCCCCATTAAAAGCTACCAGTTCGAACCGCTGCCTGTGGCAAAAGGCACCTTATATTTTGACGATGTGGAGTTGATAAAGAAATAGCAGAGATAAAATGGAGAAACTTGACCTGAAGAACCTGAAAAAGCGGTATCTGGTTTGGCTTTACAAAACCACAAAAGAAGAGCTGGATAAAATTGAGCGCAAATTTACCCAGTTAGAAATCGACAGATTCTTGCTTAGGGAGATTATCCGTATGGATAGCTCCAGGAAACTGGTTAAGTTTATTAGTGATTTCCATAATTATATATGCAACAAGGAAAAGGAGGCAAAGGAGCAGAAGTTTTTGAATAATAATGAAATTAATCCAGAGTATAATTTTCTTCATTTGAAACTTAAGGCGGTGGAAAAGGCCATCCTCAAGGAGCTGGGCAAAGATGCCCTCAAGGAGATAAAACTTCTCTATGAGATGGAGATGATTGAACGCATTCTAAAGAGTACGGAGCGCAGATGATAATAGATAGCCATGCCCACTGGTTACCCGAAGAGATTATAACCAACGCCCATTTCTTTCACAAGGGCTGGGGCGATATCGAAGCCCAGCTTAAGGCTATGGATGAGGCAGGCATCAGCAAGGCTGTGCTTTCCTATCCTACTTCAGATGCGCACCTGAAAATAGGTAGCGTTTCCCGGACAGCTTGTATCTACAACGATAATGTCGCCAAAATCATTAAGCGCTATCCTCACCGATTCATCGGTGCGGCAATGCTGCCTATAGATAATCCGAAAGATATGTGCGAGGAGTTAAAGAGAGCGACTGAAGAGTTGGGATTTAAGGCGATTTCCCTAGCCTCAAGTTACAACGGAATATATCTGGATGACCAGCGTTTTCTTCCTGTATACAATATTGCCCGTCAGAAGAAGATTCCCATCTTTGTACATGCCCAGATTGTAAACCCTATAGGAGCAGAGCGGTTGCAGGATCCGCTTTTAACCCCGGTGATTGGGTATGTTTTTGATATCACCTTAAGCGCGGGCAAGCTCCTGATGAGCGATATCCTGCGCGATTATTATGACCTTAAATTCATCTTTGCCCATTTTGCCGGGGTAATACCTTTTTTGCAGCACAGATTTGACGCCACCTATTCTATGCTGCGCAGCATTAATTTCGTAAAGGATTTAAAAGGTAACCCCTCGGATTATTTAAAGAATATCTATGTGGATACCGGCGGAGATAAGACAAAGGCAAATTTTCTTTTGGCGCTTGAATTATTTGGGCCAAGGCATATACTCTGGGGTAGCGACTGGCCAGCTAAAAAAGATATTAGCAACTCCATCGGAGCAGTCAGAGAATTAGCGATTTCAGAGGAAGATAAAAATAATATTTTAGGCAGGAATTTAGAAAGCCTGTTAGCCTTTTCTTTGTCATCGTCGCCATAAAACTAAATACTGTTTGGAATGAACGCAGGATAGGCAGAAGTACGTTGATGAGAGGATACACAGCGATATTGGTTTGCGTGTTTTTATTGAATCCGGGAGGAGTTATGGCTGGAGAGATAATTCAGTTGCCTGATCCGGCAACAAAAGGCAAGATTTCTCTGGAAGAGGCAATTCTAAAGAGACGTTCTCAACGCAGGTTTATAGCCAGAGACCTAACCTTTGAGCAAATCAGTCAACTTCTCTGGGCAGCTCAGGGCATAACCGCTAAAAAAGGTAATCATAGTCTACGTAGCGCGCCTTCTGCCGGCGCATTATACCCGATAGAAATTTATTTATTGACTAAAGACGGCCTGTATCATTATCTTCCGGAAGGACACCGCATAGAACAATTAAGTTCCTCTGACTTGAGAATCCCTCTGGCTAACTCTGCTTTTGGACAGGGCGCAATAGTTCAGGCGCCGGTTAATGTCGTGGTTTGCGCGGTCTATCGGCGTGTCACATCTAAGTATGGAGAGCGCGGGAGACAATATGTGGATATAGAAGTAGGGCATGTAGCCCAGAATCTCCATCTGGAAGCAACAGCTCTGGGATTGGGGTCTGTCCCTATCGGAGCATTTGATAACAGTCAGGTAAAAAAGATTCTTTCTCTAGGAAAAGAGGAAGAGCCCGTATATATTATTCCCATAGGTTATACCGGATAACAAAGGAGACAGGCGATATGCAGATGCAGAAGGATGTTCATTTAACCGGAAAAGATTTAACCAATATGGTGCAGTTGAGGCCTCAGGATGTGGGCAAATATGCCATAGTGCCCGGACCAAAGGACCGTTTGGAAGTCTTGGTAAAAAAAATAGAGAATCCAGTGCGCAATTTTTCTTTTATGGAATACACTATGTATACCGGCGTCTATGAGGGGATAAGAATTACCGCCATTAATGGCGGTAGATTCTCCACAGATACCTCTATTACCACCGAGGTGATGTGCAATGCCGGCATACAAAATATTATCCGCATCGGAACCTGCGGGGCTTTGGATGATAATATCAAGATAGGCGATCTGGTGATTGTGGATAAGGTTATCCGAGGAGATGGGGTAACGCCTTACTATGTAGATGAGAATTTTCAAACTGTGGCTGACAAAACAATCTCCGACACCTTGTATGAAGTTGCCAAAGACTTAGGCGTAAATATCCATCGAGGGATTGTCTGGACTACGGATGCGTTATTGCGGGAGACGCGTCAGATTGTGGAGGCCAGGCGTAGAGAAGGCGCAATTGCCGTGGATATGGTTTCTTCAGCGCTCCTGACTATTGCGCAGCTGCATAAGGTAAAAGCAGGTTCAATCCTTGCAGTCAGCGACAATGTCGTAACCGGAGAGATGGGTTTTATGAATCCGCTTTATTATATGGCAGAGACAAATCTGATTAATATCGGACTGGCAACGGTAAAGAAGTTAGAAGGAAGGATATGAAATATTCTCCTTTGTTTTGGCCGGTGAAATTGAAAGGTAAATTTATTTATATCTTAGATGAGACATTGCTGCCGCATAAATTAAAATATATCAAAGTAGGAAATTACAAACAGGCGGTATCGGCAATTAAACAGATGAAGACCCGCGCTATAGGTCAGGTATTGCTGGTGATGTATTCCTTTTTATTGGAATACAGGCGAAACCAGAACAAAAAAAATATTGCTCAGATTCTGTCTAATGTTGCCGATGCCTTCAATAGCGTTCGGCCAACGCTATCTTTTAAGTTTTTAACTGACCTTGCCATTGGTTTACATAAGCAAGGTGTCCGGCTGGATAATGGCATCTTGAATTTTTTGGAAGGATTAAAGGCAAAACGCATAGAGCAGGCAAAGGAATGTAGTGGATTAATAGACGATAAGGATACAATTCTTACCCATTGCAATGTCAGCGGGCTTATGCCTTTAATTGCCAGATTATGCCGCCAGCAAAATAAATCCGTAAGTTTTTTTGTTACGGAGACCCGTCCTTATTTGCAGGGCAGCCGTCTTACTGCATGGGAACTAAAAAAGGCAGGGTGTAATGTCACTGTTATCGCCGATAATATGGTAGCAGAGGTGATGAAGGAAGGAAAAATTTCCAAAGTCATAGTTGGCGCGGATAACTTAGCCCAAAACGGCGATATCGCCAATAAGATAGGAACATACCAGATTGCCATTATGGCAGATTATTTTAAGATTCCTTTTTATGTGCTTTGTTCTCCAGTCTCTCTTGCTAAAACAGGAGAGGATATTCAACTTGAAATCCGTCCAGAGGGGGAATTATTGGAATTTTGCGGCATCTCTATTGCGCCAAAGGGAGTCAAGGGATATTATCCGGCGTTTGACATAACACCCAGCAATTTAATCACCAAGCATATTTATTTGAATATCGGGGATGTTGTTCACCTTTTAAACCAAAGCAAAAATTGAAAATTGTATCGTATCCCGGAATCCGGAGGAAGATTGAAGGAAGAGATTATTAGAGTAGGCAGGCGGCTGTATGAAGCAGGCCTGGCAGTAGCTAATTCAGGCAATCTCAGCTGCAGAATTGACGAATACAATATCCTTATTACCGCTACCGGAACCTCTCTGGGCGATTTGACGCCCGAAGATATTGTCAGAGTTAGTTTAGCCAGCGGAGAGTCCCTCGATTCTAAAAATCCCAGTTCAGAACTTCCGCTGCATAGCTTAGTTTACAAAAATTTTCCTGTTCAGGTAGTAGTGCATTGTCATCCTCCTTTGATAAACGGGTATTTTAGCGTTTACGATTCGTTAAAGGCGTTGACCTTTGAAACTAAACTTTATTTAGGCGAAGTTCCGTCTGTAAAACAGGAAACTCCTACTGTCACACAGCCCCAGCCGGTTATTAATGCCTTAAAGTCAAATAATCTGGTAGTGCTGAAAAACCATGGTGTAGTAGTTATAGGACAGAATTTTAAAGATGCCCTGACGTTGATTGAGGCGTTGGAGGAGGCAGTCAAAAGCGCTGCTATTGCCAGACTCTTTAATAAAGAGGCCTTTGACGATTTAGATAACGGCCTGAAAGAAGAACTCACCAGACAAGAAGCAGCATATCCGATGTTTTCCCGGGAGCATATCCAGGCAATTGTGGATTTGGTCAACAAGGATGAGTTTATCGCCCAAAAAGGAAAAGAGCTGGATTTGACCGTGCAACTGGCCATAAAGATGGACGGCTCTGATTCTGCTTATAAATTCAATTTTGAAAAAGGAAAGATTGTGTGCTTAGATTTTGATGCCAATGCCCCTTTTGTAATTTCCGCACCGAGAGATATCTGGGAGCAGGTCTTTTTAGGTAAACTGGATTCTTTTGTGGCGGTTACCCAAGGGAAGATGAAATTATCAGGCCAGCTGGGCCAGCTTTCCAAGTGGTATGTGCCTTTTACTCGGCTTTTTTCCATATTTAGGCAGGTGAAATTCAAATGAAAAGCCAGAAGATAATCAATCCTTCCAATGGCGAAGTTATTTGCGAGGTTGGGCTCGCGGATAAGGATGCCGTAGATGCTGTCTTAGAAGAGGCGCGCCGGGCTTATGATCTTGGGCCTTGGAGGAATTTCTCTCTTGCCGAGCGCAAGGAGATTCTGCTTAAGATTAGCCAGGGAATTTTAGAGAATGCGCAAGCCTTGGCGCAGCTGGAGACCATAAACACAGGAAAGCCCATTAAAGAATCTACATTTATGGATATTCCCTCCAGCGCCCAAACCTTTCAGTATTTTGCCGAGCACCTTCAGGAGTATTTAGTGGAAGAGAAGGTGGAAATAAAGACCCAGATTGCCTCAGCCAGCGCCGCGCTGATTAGAGAACCTTTAGGCGTAGCGGCATTGATTGTGCCATGGAATTATCCTTTGTTAATCGCCTCCTGGAAAGTAGCTCAGGCTCTTGCTGCGGGAAATACCGTAATTTTAAAACCCTCCAGTCTCACGCCCCTTACTGCGCTGGAACTGGCGAAAATTGTGGAGAGGTCCGGTTTGCCAAAAGGAGTATTTAATATAGTGGTAGGAAGCGGTCAAGAGATAGGCAAGGCGCTTTGTTCTGATAATCGCGTGGACATGATTTCCTTTACTGGCAGTAATAGCGTCGGAAGAGAGATAGTTAGTTTTGCGGCAAGATACTCCAAGAAGCTGCTTATGGAATTAGGAGGAAAATCCGCCAGTCTTGTTTTAAAAGATGCGGATATAGACCTGGCGGTTAACGGTTCGCTCTGCTCTATCTTTCTCAACCAAGGGCAGATGTGTACGGCAATGTCACGCCTTTTGGTGGAAGATGATATTTATAATAAATTCGTCGATGAATTTGTGGATAAGGTAAAACGCATAAAGCTAGGTCCGGGGGAGGATTTCGAAACTCAGATGGGACCGCTAATTTCCGAGGCGCAACGTCAAAAGATATACCAGTATGTCGGTCTTACACAGAAGGCCGGGGCAAGATTATTGTGCGGTGGCAAGGCGCCGGATGAGCCGGCCTTAAAAAAGGGTTTCTTTTTTGAGCCCACTGTATTCACAGATGTTCATCCGCAGATGAGCATATTTAAAGAAGAGATATTCGGCCCTGTGGTTACTATCCATAGATTTTCCGACACAGAGGAGGCAATTACGCTTGCCAATAACTCAAGCTTTGGCTTGGCAGCCTGCATCTGGACCAAAGATATATCGGTTGCACAGGAGATAAGCAGAAGAATCAATTCCGGAACCATCTGGGTAAATACCTACGGCATGTTTTTCAATGAAGTTCCTTACGGTGGGTTTAAACAAAGCGGTTTTGGCAAAGAGTTGGGCAAGGAAGGATTCCTTGAGTATACCCGGCTTAAGAGTATTTTAACCGACAGGACAGAAAATTCCCAACCTATTGTTCGTTACTGGTACGGATTCTGATTTCTATGCAGATTAGAGAACTTCTACAGAAAAACGCAACTTCCTTTTCCGAAAAGAGCGCGATAATCTTTAAGGAGCAACGCATCAGTTTTTTAGAACTAAAAGAGTTATCGTTTCGTCTGGCAAGCAGCTTATCTATTTTAGGCGTAAAGAGGAATGATAAGGTTGCGGTTTATTTGCCCAATTGTCCGGAATATCTCTACAGTTATTTGGCCGTCTGGTGTACCGCAGCTACCATTGTGCCGCTTGATTTTATGCTTACAGAAGACGAGCTTGTTTCTTGCATAGCGCATTGTGGGGCGAAAATATTGATTGCCAAGCCGAAAGCAACCGTCTGCCTGGAAAAAATCAAGAAGAGTTGTCCTAAACTGGAATACATTATTTTTTGCGACCAGCATACCGATGGATATATGCGTCTTGATAAACTGCTTTCTAAGGCAAATGTCAATCCTCCGTCTATTGATGCAGATGACAAGGACCAGGCGATTATTTTTTATACCTCTGGCACAACCGGAAAACCCAAAGGGGTTTTGATTAACTACCTGCAACTTGCTGCCTCTCCCAAGGCGATGGAGTATTTTGCGGAGCTTAAAGCTGAAGATATTGCTCTTTGCGCCCTGCCTCTTTCTCACTTGGGCGGTATGCTTTTTTTGCAAAGCGCCATATTTTTCGGCACCACCGTAGTGCTGATGGAGAGGTTTATCCCATTGGAATTCCTGAAGAATGTGCAGGATTATAGAGTAACCTGTTTTTGGTTAGTTCCTCCTATGTATTACGCCTTTTTGCAGCTAAAGGAATTTGAAAGTTTTGATTTATCCAGTCTGAAATGGATTGTTTCTTTCGGCGCTCCCGGCTCGGCAGAACAGCTGCGTCGTTTTCATACTTATTGTCCGAACGCACATCTCTTGCATGGCTGGGGGATGACTGAGACAAATGCGCCCAATGCGGTTTTACCTAAGGGTTCACAGAAAATTGAAAGCGTAGGCAGGGTTGCGCCCTGGATTGAGCTTAAGATAGTGGATGATAATGACCGGGAAGTCTTGAATGGAGAAATAGGAGAGATAGTTGTGCGCGGCTGGGTAGTTACTGAAGGTTATTATAAGGACCCAGAACTTACTTCCCAGACTATGCGCGGCGGATGGTTTCATACCGGAGATTTGGGTAAATTTGATGAAGAAGGATTCCTTTACATCGTAGGCAGAAAAAAAGAGATGATTAAAGTGGCTGGCGAGATCGTCTTTGAACCAGAGGTAGAGAGCGTTATACATAGACATCCGGATGTCGTGGAGGTAGCTGTGGTAGGCGTTCCGGATAAATTGCGGGGAGAGGTACCCAAGGCCTTTATCGTATTAAAAGAAAATAGCCGCGTCAGCGAAGAGGAGATGCGTTATTTCTGTCGTCAGCATTTAGCCCACTTTAAAATACCGCATTATTTTGAATTCCGCAGCGCCCTTCCCAAGAACAGGACAGGAAAGATAGATAAGGAATCGCTCAGGGGCGCAGCACAGCTCCGGCTATAGCTTCTCTAAGATGCAAGATATTAGAGAGTTAACTCTGGAAGAGTTGGAAAAGATTATGATGAGGATTGGTCTGCCTGATTTTCATGCCCGGCAGATATACGCATGGATTTACCAAAAGGGCGTATCCGGATTTTCTCAGATGACTGACTTGCCTTTGGTTTTGAGGAGGAAACTATCAGAGGAATTTTTTTTCAATCAGGCCAAAGTAATAAGAACAGCAAGCTCCTGCGACGGAACAGAAAAACTGCTGCTTAGGTTAGAGGATAATTATGTCATAGAAGTAGTGATAATCCCGGCCTCCCGTAGGATTACAGGATGCGTCTCTACGCAGGTCGGATGCAAATTTGCCTGCTCTTTTTGCGCAAGCGGCATACAGGGTTTTAAGAGGAACTTGAGTTGCGCGGAGATTGTTGATGAGGTATTGCGCATAAAAGGATACTTAAAAAACGCTAATCTTACGCACATTGTGTTTATGGGCACAGGTGAGCCTTTAGATAATTACGACAATCTCTTTAAAGCCGTACGCATCATTAATTCTCCTGCCGGCCTTCACATCGGAACGCGCCGGATTACTATATCTACTGCGGGTTTTGTGCCGGGGATAAGAAAAATGGCAAAAGAGGGGATGCAGGTGGAGCTATCGATTTCTTTGCATGCCGCTACCGATACGTTACGTTCCAAACTTATGCCGATTAACAAAAGATATCCGCTGGCGGAATTGATAAGCGTCTGCAAGGATTATATCCGGCAAACCCGCCGCCAGATTACCTTTGAATATATCTTAATCGCCGGGGTTAATTCAACCTTGCAAGAGGCAGACAATCTGGCCAGGATGTTAAGCGGTTTGCGGCTCTGTAAAGTCAATCTTATCCCGGCAAATGCAGTAAGGGAGTTAGGCGTCTATCCGCCTGATAAAATAGAAATACTTTCTTTCCGGCAGGCGCTTTTAAGACAGGGCATCCATGTCACTTTACGTAAAAGCCGGGGCCAGGATATAGAAGCAGCCTGCGGACAGTTAAGGTTAAGAGATGAAGAAAAATAATCTTTATATAATTTTTGTCCTTATATTAACGGCCGGCTCTGTCTTGATGCCTGCCTGTGCAAAGCGCGAGGTTAAGAATATCAACTCTACAGGCAAGATAATTATCTGTTTTGGAGACAGTATCACCTTTGGTTACGGCGTGGAGCGGGGAGAAGATTATCCTTCCCTATTGGCTAATTTACTGGGAGAAGAAGTTATCAATGCCGGAGTAGACGGAGACACAACCGCTGACGCCCTTACTCGTATAGAATCCGCAGTATTAGAAAAAAACCCGCGGCTGGTAATTGTGGAATTTGGCGGAAATGATTTTTTAAAAAAGATTCCCATGGAAGAGACTGTCAGCAATATGAAGAAGATAATTACCCTTATCCAGGATAGAGGCGCGATGGCGGCGATTGCCGATACCAGCGCCGGGATTTTTCTTAAAAGTTACCGTGCGGAATTCTCCAAGATTGCCAAAAAGTCTGGGGTTATCTTTATCCCCAGTATCCTTGAGGGTATACTTACTAACCCAAGTCTCAAAAGCGATTTTCTGCACCCCAATGATAAGGGCTATAAGATGATTGCCCGGAAGGTGTATCTGGCCGTAAAACCTTACCTTAAGAAATAGACAAATTTCTTTGGAGTTAAGCTTACCTTGGCAGCACCTGTCATTAAAACGATTTGTAGGATGTGCCCGCTACGTTAAGAAAAAAATATTGACTTGGAGAGATACTGCATATACACTGAGATTATTATAAAATTATTCTGTTATGCCTGATGAATACTTTTAAAGTGTGGCAAGATAAGCAAACCCGTAACAATATTATAGATATGGTATTAAGAAGAGAACTCACAAGGGGGTTTACGTTGTTAGAGGTGATTCTAACAATGGGAATCCTGCTTTTTGCTATATGCGGTATCCTTTCATCTTATGTTTTATGCGCTACTTTGGTTACCACATCGAAAAATGTCAACATTGCCACAAACGCAGCATTGGGTTTAGCCGAAGAGATACGAAGCAGCTCGTTTACAAGGATAATAGATGATTACAATGGCCTTGTTTTTACAGTTAATGATATACCTCAAAGTCGGGGAGTGGTTTATGTTGACGATGATAATCCAGAGCTTCTGAAGGTTGTCATAAGCGTCTGTTGGCTCCAGGGAAACAGAGTTGTCGGAGAAGATTTGAATTTGAATGGCTGGCTTGACGCTGGAGAAGATAGTAACGGTAATGGAATAATTGACTCTACGGTGCAATTGACCACGTTAATTGCGAACAGATAAAGAAAGGGCAGATATGAAGGGCTTTACGATTGTAGAGATAATTTTCGCAGCGCTTATTCTTACGTTGTTAATAATGTCAGCATTCCAGGTAATGGAAGCTGGTAGAGGTTCTTGGTTTACTGGCGATACGTCTGTGCAATTACGTCAGGAGATAATCAGGGCATTTATGACGATGGAAAGAGAACTAAAGGAAACCAGGTCTTCACAAACGAATCTGGGAAGTGGCTCATCAAGCACCTCTCTTACTTTTAGGATACCGCAGGATAATAACGGTGACGGAACGATTTTAGACGCTAATGGGAATGTTGAATGGTCGGACACTATTACGTACGCGCTCAATGAGGCAAACCAGATAATAAGGAATTCATCGGGCGTCAGTAATATTATTGCAAACAATATCACTGAGTTGCAATTTACAAGACCGGTATCTCCCGTTAATATTTTGCAGATTGACATTACCGTCCAGAAGACATCTGTTTTAAACAGGATAATGCAAGATACCGGACAGATTAGGGTAAAAATGAGGAACTAAAGAATGAAACGTACCGGACTAAGATTCGGCGGGCAAAAAGGAGCGGCGCTTATTATTGCATCATTAGCGATAACTGTTTTACTTGTTTGGAGCGGGGCGTTTGTTACCGTGAGTATGAATCAAAATCTTGCGGCTGATATATTCAAGAGGCAGACCCAGGCTTTTAATATTGCGGAATCCGGTCTTGACCACACTATTACGTGGCTTAGGGTTCAGCCGAGTCCTCCGGTAGGAAATTACACAAATCCGTGGGGCGGAGTGCAAAACTTAGGCGGAGGCACTTATAGCGTTGTGATTACAGACCTTGGTTTAGTCGGCGGGTCAGGTAGTACACGCAGATACAAGATTACCTCTACTGGTTCCTATGGTGGTATTAACCGTATTATGACTAATTACGTGCAGGTAGATAATTACGCGCGCTACCTCTGGTTTACGGATAAGGAGGTATTCGGCGGTACAAATGTCTGGTTTTGGACTCAGGACCGTATAAACGGACCGACGTATACCAATGGGCATTTTAATATCGCGGGAAACCCTGTTTTTGAAAGCGAGGCGCGCTCGGTAGACGATTACATAAGGTTCTATAATAACGGAAATAATATTAACTTACAGCAGACCGCCAATCCTCCTTATGACCTGCCTGATTTTCAACAGGGCGTGGATTTCGGGGCAGAGCCGATTACTATGCCAAGCCAAGCGTTAAATTTACGTTCTGCTGCTTCTAACGGCGGACTTTATCTACAGGGGAATTCCACTGTAGTATTAAACAATGACGGAACAATGAACGTTACCAATGCCAAGAAGGGATGGGTTAATCGGAATATGCCTTTGCCCGCCAACGGAGCGCTTTTTGTTGCTTGCGATGGTTCAAGATGTCGTAATGGCGGCAGTCTAACTATTTTCGGAACGCTTAACGGTCAGTTAACCGTCGGCTCTGAACGGGACACGATTATAACCAACAATTTACTTTATGCGGATGATCCCCGGATAAATCCGCATTCGGATGACATGTTGGGTATCATTTCAGAAGGCGATGTGGTTATAGATGACCATGCGCCGTATAACCTGGAGATAGACGGTTGTATTATGGCGATGGACACTTCTTTTATGTTGGAGAACTACTGGGTAGGTCCGCCCAAAGGGACACTGACTGTCTACGGCGGGATTATTCAGGATGAAAGAGGCCCGGTAGGGACCTTTAATGGAAAGACTGGACAAAAGGTAAGCGGTTACTCTAAGAATTACTCGTACGACAGCAGATTTTTAGGTTCGCCGCCACTTTTTATGCCTACCACAGAAGATTATGTTACTTTGTCTTGGGAGGAGGATTAGGATATGAGACTAAGACGGTCATATATAATCCTTGGTGTTTTTATTTTTTTAATATCCATTATCTTTTTGATTAATATTTGGCTGAATCATCAAATTGAAGAAAAATTCAATCCGGAGAAAAAAGAAATAACAGAACAAGAAACTATTACCGGAATCTCGGATATCTCTCTTGAGCAGTCGTTTCCATCCAAAGTTACGCCTAAGCCCGCGATTACTGTTGTTAAACGCCCTCAAAAGGAAAAAACAGAATTGGATTTAGAAGAAAGGCGTACACAGATAAAATCTTCTTCTTTGGCTCCGCAGCAGTCTCCTGTTTCAGGACGCCTCGATGACAGCGCCTTAAATGATGAATCTGCCCCAGGCGCCGCCAAAATTAATAAACGTCCCTCGGAAATAGAAATCAAGGAAATGAACGAAAAGGGAATCGTAATTTGGTAGTTACTTCAGCTTAATAACCGTCTTATTTGCTGAAGACAGAAAATAACGATTTATCCAGTAGATAACCTATCTTGTGAAGGTTGACTATTCACCCGCGGACGCCGAGCAAATTTTCAGGCTTGGATGTGCTTTTAAGCGTTGTCTGTCATAAGAGAGGTATGAGCCGTTGTTTTAATTGAGGAGGAAACGTCGGCTTTAATAAATTTGCCCCAAAATTTTCTCTTGCCCTATAGGGCAAGAGCATTCGGGGAAATACTACTAAATGGTGCCGAGGGAGGGAGTTGAACCCTCACGAGTGTGACCTCACCAGTTTTTGAGACTGGCGTGTATGCCATTCCACCACCTCGGCAATTTTTACATTGACGCCACCTATTTTATATTCTAAAATAGCAAAGGTCAAGATTAGTTTTTATTTTTGTGTATCTATAATGGGGCCGTAGCGCAGCTGGGAGCGCGTTTGACTGGCAGTCAAAAGGTCGGGGGTTCGACTCCCCCCGGCTCCACCAAGAATGATAGGGTGCTGCTTCAAGAACAGGACGGAAGGTACCTGCCGTCCCTATCTTGACAACGCCCCATTTCCAATGCACATCACCAATGACGATAACGAACGCAATGTCTTTAGAGAGGACGGCTATAAGTCGTTCTTTTCTTTATGTCATGCTATTTTTCTTTAGGGACAATATATGGCCGAAAGATATAATTTATTATGATTCTGGGTGTGCATATTTCTGGAGTAGATAAGTTATATGAGGCTTTTGAAGTGGCTAGGCGCTTAAAATGTAACACCATGCAGATATTTGCTCGCAGTCCTCAGCGCTGGCGCCAGGATTTTCTGAGCATGCCCGATGTAGAGGAGTTTGCAAGAGAACAGGGCAAAGCAGATATACACCCGCTTTTTGTGCATATATCGTATCTGATTAATTTGGCTTCACCTGACCCCAAGCTTTACGAAGCATCTATTGATGCCTATGTTGAAGATATTCTAGAGGCAGCAGTTTTAAAGGCGGATTATATCGTTACACATATGGGTAGCCATAAAGAGACAAGCGAGAAAGCAGGCATAGACAGGTTGATTGCGGCCTTAAACCGGATTATTAAAAAGACTATGGCTACAAAGGTGGGGATATTATTGGAGAATACCTCTGGCTCTGGCTCTTGGCTGGGGTATAAATTTAGTCATCAGAAGGCGATCCTAGCAGGGATAGAATACAAAGAGCGCATCGGCCTTTGTCTGGATACTGCGCATGCGTATCTGGCTGGTTACGATATTTCCAACGAAGAAGGGTTGGATGGCTTAATAGAGGAGATAGACAGATTAGTGGGAATAAAGCTATTAAAGCTTATCCATCTTAATGACGCTAAAGGCACTCTCGGCTCAAGGCGTGACCGGCATGAGCATATAGGAAAGGGCAGTATTGGTTTGGAAGGGATGAGACGTATCGTAAATCATCCGTGCTTACGCAGTCTGCCATTCATATTAGAGACACCCAAGGACAGCGAAGACGCGGATAGGATTAATTTGGAAGTAGTGCGTAACTTGAGAGGATAAAGCTATGGCACATAAGTTATTAGTGGTTGATGACGATAAAGATGTTACTATTACCTTGTCCCATATGCTTGCCCGCGCAGGGTATGAGGTTGTGGTTGCCTTTGACGGAGAGGAGGCGTTGCGCAAGGTCGCTGAGGAAAATCCGGATGTTATCCTTTTAGATTTAATTATGCCTAAGTTAAACGGCTTTGAGGTATTGAAAGAGATTCGCGCTCGTTACAAAGACAGGTGGCGCCCGGTGATTATCATCAGTGCCCAGGCAGAGCTGGAGACTATGAAGAAATGTTACGATATGGAGGCAGACCACTATCTTTCTAAACCATGCAGTATTGAAAACATCTTGCAGGGCATAAGGACTATGATATCTTTGATTCCCTGTCGCAAGGATTCTTAGTAGCGATATTTTAAGAGAGACCATGTATCAGTTCGCGGAAATAGAAAAAAAATGGCAAAAGGTCTGGCAGGAACAAGGATGTTTTAAAGTGCAAAAGATGCCAGGTCGTATGAAGTATTATCTTTTAGAGATGTTTCCGTATCCTTCAGGTAAAATCCATATGGGGCATGTGCGCAACTATACTATTGGAGATGTCGTCGCCCGTTTCAAGATAATGCAGGGTTACCAAGTCTTGCATCCGATGGGCTTTGACGCCTTTGGGCAGCCGGCGGAGAATGCAGCGATAAAGAATAACACCAAACCGGATATCTGGACCCGCAAGTGTATTGAATGGATGCGACAGGAGTTGAAACGGATGGGGTTTTCCTATGACTGGGATAGGGAGGTTGTTACTTGCGACAAAGAGTATTATCGTTGGAACCAGTGGATATTTTTGAAGATGTTTGAAC
Organism: Candidatus Omnitrophota bacterium; assembly: GCA_023818655.1. Lineage (GTDB taxonomy): Bacteria > Omnitrophota > Gorgyraeia > Gygaellales > Profunditerraquicolaceae > JAMWCI01. The sequence goes on along the minus strand of JAMWCI010000001.1, from coordinate 11,755 downwards.
GCGGGTTGGCATACAAAAAAGCGTCAAACGTAAACTGGTGTCCGGCCTGCGCCACTACACTTGCCAACGAAGAAGTGATTGATGGCGGTTGCTGGAGATGTCATACCAAGGTTGAGCAAAAAGAGCTTGAGCAGTGGTATCTGAAGATTACTGAATACAAAGAGCGGCTCCTTGAGGACTTAAAGCTGCTTGAGCACTGGCCTAGGCGGGTTATTGCTATGCAAACCAACTGGATTGGCAAAAGCGAAGGTGTGGAGATTTATTTTCGTTTGCAAGAGAGCGATAAGGTTATTTCCGTATTTACCACAAGGGTTGATACTATTTTTGGCGCAACCTACCTGGTTCTTGCCCCGGAACATCCCTCTGTTTTAGAGATTATTAGAGGCAAACCGCAGGAAAGAGAAGTCTTGAAGTTTATAGATAAGGTTGCCAAAGAAAGTAAGGCTATCCGCGCGGCTGAAGGCGTAAAGAAAGAAGGCGTATTTACCGGCGCCTATGCTATCAACCCGGTGAACAACGAAGTTATTCCTATTTGGATTGCGGATTATGTGTTGATGGAATATGGTACGGGCGCCATTATGGCTGTCCCTACTCATGACCAGCGCGATTTTCTCTTTGCCAAAGAGCATAGGCTTAGTATGCGCCTTGTGATTCAGCCAAAAGAAGGCATGCGTCTTATGCCGGAGACGATGACGGCCGCGTATGAGGGTGACGGTGTTCAGGTAAACTCCGGTCAATTCAACGGACTGCCGAATCAAGAGGCAAAACAGAAGATTGCTGCTTGGATGCAAAATTCGGGGATTGGCAGAATAAAAGTTCACTGGCGGCTGCGCGACTGGTTAATTTCCCGCCAGCGCTATTGGGGCACGCCCATACCGATTATATACTGCGGGAAATGCGGGACAGCGCCTGTGCCTTATGAAGATTTACCGGTAGAGCTGCCTAAAGATGCGCCTTTTACCGGAGAGGGCGGCAGCCCATTAAGCAAAGTGGAGGAATTCGTAAATACAAGGTGTCCCAGATGCAAAGGTCAGGCATTGCGCGAAACAGACACTATGGCCACTTTTTTTGATTCTTCCTGGTATTTCCTACGTTTCTGTTCGCCGCATTTTACTCAACTTCCCTTTGATATAGAGGAAGCTAGATACTGGATGCCGGTTGACCAGTATATCGGCGGGATTGAACATGCAATTTTGCATCTTCTCTATGCGCGTTTCTTTACCAAATTTTTTAAGGATTTGGGCTTGATAAATATAGATGAGCCGTTCAGGAGACTATTAACCCAAGGTATGGTTTTAAAGGACGGTCAGGTAATGTCTAAATCCAAGGGCAACATAGTTGACCCAGATTCCATTATTACTAAATACGGCGCGGATACCTTGCGGCTTTTTATCCTTTTTGCCGCTCCCCCGGAAACAGAACTGGAGTGGGATGACCGCGGGATAGAAGGCGCGTTTAAGTTCTTAAACCGTGTCTGGCGTATCAGGAAGAATCTGCGGGAGAAGGCGGATTTGGCTGTGTTAAAGATATTGCATCGGACGATTAAAAAAGTTACCGAGGATTTTCAGGAATTTAAATTCAATACCGCTATAGCCAGTTTAATGGAGCTCACCAACGCTATCTATCAATTTGGCGCTGACAAAGAGGTTTTTGAGCGACTCGTCTTGATGCTGGCGCCTATTGCTCCACATCTTTGCGAAGAACTCTGGCAGGGGCTTGGCCATCAGGAAAGTATATCCAGAGAGAGCTGGCCAGTATATGATGCGAGATTCTTGGTTGACGAAACGGTAACGATAGTGGTGCAGGTCAACGGAAAAGTCCGCGCAAAAATAGAAACCCCCCGCGACACAGGCGAAGACAGATTAAAAGAGTTAATTCTCGCCGACCAAAAAATAGCCGCATTGCTTGCTGAAACCCCCCCAAAAAAATTTATTTTTGTGCCTCAGAAGCTGGTCAATATTGTAATCTAAAAGACAAGTTAGATTTAGTTCGCCACTGCGTCAATTAAGGTAAAAGAGGATAAGGGTATGTCTTATCTTACGCCTGATGAGGAGAAGTTGACGGTTTTTCTGCTTTGTCTGGGGCTATTGGGGCTGTGCGCAAATTATCTTTTTAGGAAGATTTCCCCAAGCCAGCAAAATATTTCTGCGATTAACCAGAATATAGGGAGGTTAAACTTAAACACCGCCAGTAAAGAGGCGTTGCTGGATATTCCTGGAATAGGCGAGAAACTCGCCCAGCGCATAATTGAATACCGGGATAAATACGGACCTTTCCGCAACACAGAAGAGTTAAAAAATATAAAAGGCATTACTGCCTATCGTTTCGGACGGATAAAAGACTACCTCTATGTAAAATGAGAATAGGCCTGACGCTCCTTACGTTAATTTTTATGGCGGGTATAGCGTTTGCGCATTTTTGCAGAATGTCATTTCTGCTGATTCTTTCCATTATCGCGATATTGGCATTAACAGGTGTCAAACTTTTAAAAAACAGTCTTATTCGTAAGTTTTATCTTGGGCTGCTGACATTTTTATCGGGAGCGTTACTATTAACCAACAACGAGACGCTTCCTGCTTGCCATATCGCCAATTTTATTTATCTATCAGTTTATAACCCTATTACTGTAAAGGGCTTTATCGTAGATGAGCCCTCAGAGAAGATAGGCGTGCACACTTTTGTCTTCAGGGTTGAACAACTTCAGGATGAAAGGCAAAACCGTAATTGTTGCGGAGATATCCTTGTGCGCGTTCATAGCAAAGAGACATTCCATTATCATGAGACATTAATCTTACGCGGCTTTTTAAAGAAAATCTATCCATTACCGCATTCCTCCACCGGTAGTTATGAACGCTATTTGCTTAATCGGGGTATCCTGTTTACGTTGAAAGTTGACGGGCAGGCGAATATCGCGCGGCTGCCGTTAACAAAGTTATCGCCCCGGCGTCTTGCCTTGCGGACGAGGGAGATGGCAACGAGATTATTCTCCCAATATGTTTCTTCTCTGACAGCTTCACTGCTAAATGCTATGGTATTGGGAGACAAAAGAAACATCCCCAGCTTTGTTAATCAGATAATGATACGTTCAGGCACCATACATATCTTGGTGGTAAGCGGATTCAATGTCGGTGTAGTTTGTTTTGTTGCGATTTTGTTATTCAAGATAGTGCGGATAAGAAGAAACCTTAGGATTATTCTGACCTCGCTGGTTTTAATCTTTTATTGTTTGTTTACCGGAGCAGCCACACCGGTAGTGCGCGCAACGATTATGGCTACCATCTCACTGTGGGCGTATTTAGTAAAGAGGGATGCGGATATGCGCAATTCTTTAAGTCTGGCTGCATTGTGGATATTGATAAATAACCCTCGGCAGTTATTTGATGCCAGCTTTCAGCTTTCTTTTGCCAGCGTCGCCTCTTTAGTTATTTTCTACCCTGCGGTTGCGTCTTTCCTGAGGAAACACAGATTATTAAAAAACAGACCAGCGGATTTCTTCGCAGATATCTTTTTGGTTTCTTTGTGCGCGTGGCTAGCCACCTGCGGTTTTATTCTCTACTATTTCGGGATATTTTCTCCGATTACAGTAGTGGCGAATATCTTTACTGTCCCTTTGGCTACATTGCTTACCTTATCTGGTCTGACAGTGATAACGATGCACTTTCTCTTTCCTTGTTTAGCCGGAATATTTGCGTCTACCTGCGAACTACTCACCTTTCTGCTGTTAAAAATCAATATTTTTCTTATCCATTTGCCCCATGCGTACTTGCGTTCCTGATAAATTAAATTCGCCCGATATATGTTGACAACTAAATTTGGCTATGCTAAAGTTATAATAATATGAAACGGTTGATGTTAATGAGTATGGCTGTATTTTTACTTACCTGTCAGCTGTCAGCTTATCCTTTTTGGATATGGAATCCCAAGACAGGTAAATGGGTGAATCCAAAGAGTGCGCCCAAGGAAACGCCTAAAGAGCAATTTGCCTACGCCAAGTCGTTTTACGATGACAAGAAATACAACGACGCTGTGCGCGAGTTCAAAAAACTCCTGAAGGCATATCCTAAGACCGTAGAGGCAGCAGAAAGTCAATATTATCTTGGCCGCATTGAAGAAGAGCAGGGAAGGCTGTATGAGGCTTACTTAGCTTACCAGAAGATTGTTGATAAGTATCCTTTTTCAGAGAGAATCCAGGAGATTATAGAGCGGGAATACAAAATCGCAGAGGCCTTTATGTCCGGGCAGAAGCGCAAGGCGATGGGAATTGCGCTGCCGGTAGAAAACCCGGCAATAGAGATTTTTAGCAAAGTGGTGGAAAACTCTACCTATGGCCCTTTAGCGCCAAAGGCACAATATAAACTCGGCCTTCTTTTAAAAAGTCTGATGCGTTATTACGAGGCAGAAGATGCTTTTAATAAAATAATCACCAATTATCCTGATAGCGAATGGGTAGAGGCAGCAAAATTTCAGATTGCCTCTTGTCGGGCAGCGGTCTCCAGAAGTTCTGCGTATGACCAGGGCGCTGCTGAAGAGGCAAAGGATAAATTTGAAGAATTTGTCAGAGAGCATCCGGATGCCGTCCTTTCGCAGGAAGCCGAGAAGAATATCAAGGTGTTAAGGGAGAAAGAGGCGGAGAGCGATTATGCTACAGCGCTTTTCTACGAGAAACAGAAGCAGTTTGAGTCGGCAAAGATTTATTACAACGATATAATTGTTAATTATGCCGATACAGCTTTAGCTGCCAAGGCGCTGGAGAGGATGCAGGCGTTGGAGAGGAAAAAGAAATGAGAAGGTTTGCTGCTTTATGGTTGGCGGCAGTTGTTGTAGCTACAATATCAGGCTGTGGATATACCACGCATTCACAGATTAATGAAAGATACAAAACGATTTATATAGAGCCATTTGTCAACAAGGTGGATATTGCCCATGAGACTTCCTCAGGCAACAAATATAAGTTATATCGTCCATCGCTGGAGACAGACGTCAGTCAACACGTATCCAATAAGTTCCTTTTTGATGGCAACCTTAAGCCGGCAACGAAAGAATCCGCGGATCTGGTTTTGAAAGGAGAGTTGGTAGAATTACGCCGCGACCCCCTGCGATATGATAACAGCGATAACGTAACAGAGTACCGTTTGAGCATCTGTGTAAATATTGCGCTCTGGGACAAGCGGGAGAATAAAATGCTTTTTGAAGAAAATAATTTTGTTGGCTACACCACTTATTTTATCAGCGGTTCTTTGGCCAAGACTGACGATGCGGCGGTAAACGATGCCCTGGAGGACTTAAGCCGCAGAATAGTTGAACGCGTCGTTGAGCAGTGGTAACTCCATGGTTTATCTATTGTTGGGCCAAGATAGCCCTTCCAAAGACGCCCAGATTAAAAAATTAAAAGAGCAGTTCCTGCCCAAAGCAATCCGGGATTTTAATCTTGATATACTGTATGCTAGAGAAACCAATATCAAAGAGCTGCAGGAGAAGTTATTGTTTATTCCCGTGCATAGCGCTTGTCGGATGCTCATTGTTAAAGAAGCGCATTTATTAAGAGAAGAGGCAAAGAAATTTATTTTAAATTATGTGCGTCGGCCAAAGAAAGAGATACTTCTGATATTGGATGCTGAGTCACTGGATAAAAAAGATGCTTTTTTAAGCGCTCTCTCTAGATATGCCAGACTGATTAATTTTGAAAACAGGCAGAAACCCAACGTATATTTATTGAACAAATACATTGAACTTAGGCGTGCCGATTATGCCCTGCGGATTCTGGCAGAGCTCCTTAGGAATGGAGAAAGACCGGAGAAAATTTTAGGCGGGCTGCGTTATCTCTGGGAAAAGGATATTCACTCTGCGGCGGAATTAAAGAGGCGTATGCAACTTTTGCTTGGTTGCGATATATATATCAAGACCGGCAAGCTCAATGCTGTATTTGCGTTAGAGAAACTAATAGTCAGGTTATGCGGACTTGGCAAGACGGCGCATTAAGCGGGATTTTTTACGGTTTGTCGTGCGGAAATGTAAGACATGTTTTTTCGCCGCCTTATCCAGTTGAGAAAATATTTTTGCCAGCAGGGTTTTTGCCTCTGCGGTGTTTTTCGCCAAAAGCAGGTCGGTGAATTTCTTGATTGTCTTCTTCAGTTCCCGTTTTATCCTTAAATTCTGCAGATGTTTTTTTCTGTCTGCGCGGTTTTTCTTTAATGAAGTTCTACGTCTGGGCATATTTTCTCCTTTTAGCTATAAATTTATAACATAATTGTTAATCTATGTCAATAGATACCTCGCATAGACTAATAATCAGGTCTGCCGGGATAATCGGGTTTGCCACCTTGCTTTCCCGCTTTCTCGGTTTTATCCGCGACGTAACCATAGCGCGGTTATTCGGCACCCAGATATACGCACAGGCATTTGTAGTTGCCTTTCGTATCCCTAATCTTTTCCGTGATTTTTTTGCGGAAGGAGCGGCTAATTCCGCTTTTGTGCCGGTATTCAGCGAGTATAACAAGCGACATAGCCGTCAGGAATTCTGGGAGCTAACCAATACCATCCTTAACCTGCTTTTGATTATACTCGTTTTGCTTGTGCTTCTGGGCATCTTTTTTTCTCCTCAACTAGTGCGTATTATTGCGCCTGGATTTATGGCTAAGCCAGAAAAATTGGCGGCTACAGTCTTTTTGAATCGCATTATCTTTCCGTATTTGCTCCTGGTCAGTCTGGCTGCTTATGCCATGGCTATCCTGAACACCTTGGGACATTTTAGCGTCCCTGCCTTTGCATCCTGTTTTCTGAATATCAGTATTATCCTGTGCGCCTATATGTTTGGAGAGGGCATCACCGGGCTTGCCACGGGTATTCTTGTTGGCGGGCTGTTGCAACTGGCAGTGCAGATACCTGTGCTGTATAAAAAAGGATTCCGCTTGAGATTATTTCGACGTATCCGCGACCCTGTTGTAGCCACAATAGGAAGACTTATGGCGCCCAGAATCCTTAGCACAAGTATTTATCAATTGAATAACTTTGTAGATTCTATTTTCGGTTCTTTAGGTTGGATTGTGGGAGAGGCAGGGGTGGCGGTCTTGTATTTTTCCTACCGTCTTATTCAATTTCCCCTTGGTATTTTTAGCACCGCCCTTTCTCAGGCAGTATTGCCGACTTTTTCTCTTCAGTCGCTGACAGAAGGGCGCGTTGAATTAAAACGCACCCTTTGCTGGGCAATACGCGTTACGATCTTCATTATGATTCCTGTCTCTGTAGTATTTATGGTGTTGGCTAACCCATTGGTAAGCGCTGTATTTGGAGGAGGGAGGTTTGATGTCTCTTCTGCGCGTTTAACTGCCAGCGCTTTATTCTGTTACAGCATAGGGTTATTTGCTTACGGCTCTACCAAGATATTGCAATCCTGTTTTTTCTCTCTCAGGGATACGGTAACCCCTGTTAAGGTTTCTGGCATCGCCTTGGCGATAAATGTAGTATTGAATACTGCCTTTATGTTTCCTTTAAAAATCTCTGGTATCGCCTTGGCTACTTCTATCTCGGGCATAATATCGTTTATAATTCTTTTTAGGTTGCTAGAGAAAAAAATAGGGGATTTTGGTAGTAAACAAATCTCTCTATCTTTCTTAAAGATTCTTTTGGCTGCGGCAAGTATGGGTGGGACGTGTTTTTTTCTGTACCAAGAAGTAATTAAGCGTCTTTCTTGGCACTGGCTTGTCGGTTTGGCTATAACCGTAGCGATTGCGCTTCTGTCTTACGCAGGATTTTGCTTTATTTTTAGGGTTAAAGAAATGGAGGAGTTGCGGCTGTGGATTTTGCAGAGAAGATAAAGGCTGCGCCTGAAAAAGCCGGCGTTTATCTTATGAAAGATAGCGCAGGTAAAATAATTTATATCGGCAAGGCAAAGTCGCTCAGGAAGCGGCTGGTTAGTTATCTTAGTCGCGACCTATCCGCAAAAACCATTTCTATGCTTTCCAAGGTCTGCGATATTGAGTATATCCCGGCTGCCGACGAGAGTCTGGCGTTGCTCTTGGAGTCAAATCTCATCCATCGTTATCAACCAAAATACAATATCTTGCTGCGCGATGACAAGAGTTTTCCTTTTGTCAAGATTACCAATGAGGATTTTCCGGCGATATATATCACCCGTAAAAAGGAGCCCGATGGTTCTCATTATCTCGGTCCTTATACAGATGTGAAATTATTGCGCAGGGCGCTTAAGATTATCCGCAGGTATTTCCCGTATCGCTCCTGCAAAAAACTTCCCAAGCATGCCTGCATCTACTATCGGCTTAAGCTTTCGCCAGCCCCCTGTATCGGCAAGATTACCAAAGAGGAATACGCCCAGACTATACAGGAGATTTCTCTGCTTTTGGAGGGAAACACAGACGGATTGATTAAGGAGCTTTCCGCCGTGATGTTTAAGAAAGCAGAGGCAAGACAGTTTGAAGAGGCAGCTAAAATAAGGGACAAGATACAGGTATTAAGCAGCATAGGCATGCACGGGCGTTTAGCAAGCCACGAGGAAGAAGTGGAGAGCCTAAGGCAGCTTTTAGGTATACGCGGGTCGCCGGAACGCATAGAGGCATTTGATATTTCCAATATCCATGGAAAAGAGGCAGTGGGTTCAATGGTTAGCTTCTATCACGGCGTAGCGGACAGGAACAATTACCGTAGGTTTCGCATTAAGACGGTTTACTCAATAGACGATTATGCGATGCTGCGGGAGGTAGTCCACAGGCGCTATGCGCGTATCCTTAAAGAAAAACTTCCCTTGCCAGATTTAATCATTATTGACGGAGGAAAGGCTCATCTAATTGCCGCAGATACTCAATTGCAGGCACTGGGGATACAATTGCCTATAATCAGTATTGCCAAGGACAGAGAGAATATATATATTAAAGGAAGGCATGAGGCGGTAAATTTTAAAGAGGGCGCTCCTGCGCTTAACTTAATACGTAGAATCCGTGACGAGGCTCACCGTTTTGCTGTCTCTTATCACCGTATATTGCGCAGAAAAAAAACAATAGGAAAATAGGCAATAAATATATGTCATCAGGCAGTCAAGAGACAACTTTGTTATCAGGGTTTTTACCGTTGATTTTGCAAATGAGGAGGTAGGCTGACTATATGATCAAGATGAGTTCTTTTGCCAAGCAGGTTTATAAGGCGGTGTTAAAGATACCTATCGGTGAGGTGCGTACTTACAAATGGGTGGCTAAGGAGGCAGGTAAGGCCGATGCGTATCGTGCGGTAGGGACTATATTGAAAAACAATCCTTTGCCGCTCATTATACCTTGCCACCGAGTAGTAAAAAGCAATTCCGATGTCGGTGACTATATCTTCGGCAAGATGCGCAAAAAAAGACTGCTTGGGTTGGAGAAAGAGGTGGCAATGTGTTTAGCGAACAAAAAATAAGGGCCTTGCTGTTTTACTTTAACGTCCTATTTTTTTTACTAACCATACCTTTTCTTGTTTCTTTCGCCCTGGGGTACAAATTTGATTTTCATACATTAAGGTTTACCAAGACAGGCCTTATCTCAATTAAAACCCAGCCTGCCAATGCCGATATTTATCTGGCAGGGCGCTTATGGAAGGAGAAAAGCCCAACCACTATTACAGAATTACTGCCTGGCAGATACAATGTTAAGATAGAATTGACCGGCTACTATCCCTGGGAAGGAGAGGTGATTGTCTATGCCGGTCAGGTCAGCCGCTTAGAGAAGATAACTCTTTTTCCTTTGCGGCCTATGGTTAAACAATTGAACAAGGCAAGGATTTCTTCTTTCTGGACGGATTTTGTAAATGGAAAAGTTTATTATATTGATGGACAAGAGAATATCATCTATGTTTCTGACCTTGAAGGAAAGCATTTTACGTCGGTCGCCAACCTTCCGCCAAACAGCAGGCAGTTTAAGGGCTGGAAACTTTCTCCGGACAGGAGCAAGCTGCTTTGTTTTAACTTGCATAAAGTGGTAATAACCCCGCTTGCGTCAGGCAAGGAAAATGCGCTCATATTGGAATTTCCTGATTCTCGGATTCTTGACATCTTCTGGCATTCGGATAGCTACCATTTTATCTTGATTACCGACAGGAGGATAGATGTATGCGAGGCAAAGGATAAGTTTGTCCCTGTTGCCTTGGTAACCTTAAATAAAAAAAATGCCCAGGCATACTACGAATCTGATACCCTTTATTTCCTTGATTCCCAGCTTGGAGCTGACGGAAAGGTTTATGATAACGTATACAGGCTGGATTTAGGAACCAAGACACATTATCTTCAGGGGTTGATAAAATCTCCGTTTGCTCATGAAGAATAACGTATCCGCAAAAAGAATATATGAGATTATACCGGGCGCTATTTCTTGGGGAATAATTTTTACGTTTATCTTTCTGTCTGTTGTTAGACCGGTGCTGTGCGCAGTGCTTATCATTGTTTTTGATTTTTATTGGATTATCCGCACTGTTTATCTAACTACCCTTTTAGTATTGGCGCATCGGAAGCTATTGATTCAGAAAGAGAAAGACTGGATGAGCGCATGTTATACTCTACAAGGAAAGAGGGAATGGCAATATATACACCACTTGGTTATCTTTCCGGTTTATAAAGAGGGTTTGGATATCCTTCGGTCTTCGCTTCATGCGCTTGAGTTTTGTAATTATCCCAAGGAAAAAATTATTGTGGTGGTGGCTTTTGAAGAGCGTAATTCTGAATCCAGGGATAACGCCTCTGTCTTAGAGAGGGAGTTTGGGGGGAAGTTTTTTGCGTTCTTTTCTACCTTTCATCCGGACGGTCTGCCTGGTGAAACCAGGACCAAGGGCGCCAACGCTACTTGGGCAGCCAAAAAGGCAAAAGAGTTTTTGGATGCGCAAGGAATACCGCTAGAGGATGTAATTGTTTCCTGTTTTGATGCGGATACCTGTGTAGATAAAGAGTACTTCGGATGTCTTACCTATCATTTCTTGATTAACCCCCGACCACATCAGGCCAGTTATCAGCCGATGCCGGTCTACAACAACAATATCTGGGATGCGCCTTCTTTTGCCAGACTTGTTGAAATAAGCGCTTCTTTCTGCGAGATGATTGACAGTATGCGCCTGGAGAAATTCGTTACCTTTTCCAGCCACAGTATGAGCTTTAAGACGCTGGTAGATGTGGACTATTGGCCGGTAGATATGATTTCGGATGATTCCGTGATTTATTGGAAGGCCTTCCTGTTTTTTAAAGGTGATTACCATGTCGTGCCATTATATATTACCGTATCTATGGATGTGGCTTACGCTAATAGTCTTTGGATGACCATTGTGGTGCAATACAAGCAGAAGAGGAGATGGGCCTGGGGCGTAGAGAATTTTCCTTTTCTTATGCAAGGTTTCGCAAAATATCCGGGAACGCCCATATTCACAAAAATACGCAGAGTCTTTAATCTTCTGGAAAGCCACATTACTTGGGCAGTCTGGGCAATAATTCTTGCGCTTATCGGTCCTATGCCGCTTATACTGGGAGGGACGTTTTTCAGGGAATCGGCTATCGGGTATAACTTGCCCAGGATTACAGGTCTGTTGTTTAATTTTACACTTATCACTAGCCTCATCTGGGTTATTCTCAGCAGAACCATATTACCCAAGCGACCAAGCCATATAAGCTGGCGTAAAAATATCGTAATGGTTCTGGAATGGGTCATCGTCCCTTTTATAATAGTAATACTGGGGTCTTTGCCTGCATTGGATGCGCAGACCCGTTTAGCCTTGGCTAAACATATGGAATTTA